>NZ_JCAFRS010000005.1:0-291058 GCF_059368435.1 Stenotrophomonas sp. YJH_SMC_54
ACGCTGGCCTGAAGGCCAAGGGCAAAGCGAGCAAGGTGGCGCTCGTGGCGGTCATGCGCAAAATGCTGGTGATCCTCAACGCCCGTAAGCGAGACGCCGAGGTGGCCCTCGGCTGCCCCTGACAAGACAGTTGCTACTGGGTGCAGCTGTGGCATTTGACCTTGGGACCCGCCTTGAGCGAGCCGAGCACCGCAGGTCCGGCGAGGGCGAAGAGGTGCGGGTGTCTGAGCGCAGCGAGTTCCCGCACCGTCCCTCGGCGGGCCGAGGAGCGCAGGGTACCGATGCGCAGCATCGGCTCGCGCCCTGGCGGCGTGTTTCTTTGGTTACTTTCTTTGCACGAGCAAAGAAAGTGACAAGCACGATCACTGCGGATACGAAAACGGCACCTTCGCAGGTGCCGTCTCCATGAACCGCTTTACGCGAAACCTCAGAACTTCGCGTCGAATTCCGCCGCGTAGCCAGTGTTCACCAGCACCTTCTGCAGCGACTCGGCCACCTTCAGGTTGCCGGCAACGATCTGGTGGGTCTCCGGGCCACGGTTGTCCATCCGGCCCAGGGTCGCGCCCTTGAAGTCGCAGACCTTGCCACCCGCCTCGCGGACCAGCAGCAGCCCGGCAGCGATGTCCCACGCCTTCACGCCGGCTTCGAAATAGGCGTCGGCGCGGCCGCAGGCCACGTAGGCCAGGTCCAGCGCGGCCGAACCGGTGCGGCGGATGTCCTCAGCCTGGACCAGCAGGGTGTCGACCGACTTCAGCTGCGCGCTGGCGCGGCTGCGTTCGCGCGGGGCGAAGCCGGTGTGGATCATCGTGCCTTCCAGATCCTTGCGGTCGGCCACGCGGATGCGGCGGTCGTTCAGCACGGCGCCGGCGCCACGGCTGGCGGTGAACAGTTCATTGCGCAGCGGATCGAAGATGACGGCATCGGTCGGCTCGCCGTTCTCGACCAGGGCGATCGACACGCAGTAGTGCGGCACGCCGCGCAGGTAGTTGCTGGTGCCATCCAGCGGGTCGATGACCCACATCTGGCGGCGCTCGCCCTGCACGCCACCTTCTTCACCGAAGATGCCGTAATCCGGGTAGGCGCGCTTGAGTTCCTTGACGATGACCTTTTCCGCGTCCGCATCCACTTCGCTGGCGTAGTCCATCCGGCCCTTCTGCACCACGTTCAGTGCCTCGAGCTTGTTGATGTTGCGCAACAGGACGTTGCCGGCGAGGCGGGCGGCCTTGACCATGACGGTGACGGCGGGTTTCTGCATGGCGTGGGCTCCCGGAAAGGCAGAAGAGATGGACTGGCGGGGGAAAAGAGCGGGTCCGGCGCAGTGGCCGGCCGCACAGTTTACCATTGGTCATCGTCCAGCTCGACCTTTTCCCTGTTCATGTCCCAGTTTCCCGCCGCCACCCGCCTCCGATTCGTCCTGGTCGGTACCCAGCACCCCGGCAACATGGGGGCTGCCGCCCGCGCCCTGAAGACCATGGGCCTGGCCCGCCTGGTGCTGGTCGCCCCCGAAAAGCCGCTGGACGAGGAGGCCTTCCGCCGCTCGGCCGGTGCCGAAGACGTGCTGGGGGACGCTCCGGTGGTGGCCACCCTGGCCGAGGCCGTGGCGGATTGCCGCCTGGTACTGGGTTGCACGGCCCGTGCCCGCCGCGTCCAGCTGGAGGAATACCTGCCGGCCGACGCTGCCGCCCGTGCGGTGGCCAAGGCGGGCGAAGGTGCCGAGGTCGCACTGGTATTCGGCCGCGAGCGTACCGGCCTGACCAACGAGGAGCTGCAGCTCTGCCACGCCGCAGTGCACATCCCGTCAGACCCGGAGTTCAGCTCGCTCAACCTGGCCGCCGCCGTGCAGGTGCTGGCGTACGAAACGCGCATGCAGCTGCTGGGCGCGCAGCCGGCCGCCGACGCCGAGCCGGGCTTCCGCGAACAGGCCGCCAGCCATGAGCAGATGGAGAGCTTCTTCGCCCAGCTCGGCGACACCCTGGACGAGATCGATTTCCACAAGGGCCGCGCGCCGGAATCGGCGATGCGCAAGCTGCGCCGCCTGTTCCTGCGCAGCGAGCCGAGCGAGCAGGAAGTGCGCCTGTTGCGCGGCATCCTCGCCGATACCCAGCGCATGGCGCGTCTGGCCCAGGCCGGCAGCAAGGACAGCTGACGACGTTCTCATTTTTTCGGGTAGTCTGTCTGGATACCCAGGGGGGATGACGTCTGTGTCGGGTCTGCGAAAGGCAATGCAGGGGGGACTGCTGAGCCTGGCCATGGTCCTGCTGGCCGGAGCCGTGCATGCGGCACCGGATCCGGTGCTGGTGCTGGGCCGGATCAGCGATGACCCCCAGGCTCACTACGAGCAGCTGCAACCCCTGCTGGACTACGTGGTGGCGCGCATGCATGACGTCGGCATCCAGGAGGGGCGGGTACTGATGGCCCGCGACCCGCAGCAGATGGCCAGCTATCTGCGGCGGGGACGGGTCGACTGGGTCACGGAAACCTCCGGTACGGCGGTGGCACTGGGCCAGCGCAGTGGTGCGCGGCCGCTGCTGTTGACCGAGCGCAACGGGGTGCGCGAATACCAGACGGTGTTCTTCGTGCGCAGCGACAGTCCCATCCAGCGGGTGCAGGATCTGCGCGGCCATCGCCTGGCCCTGCAGAACACGGCATCCACCAGCGCCTACCTGGTACCGGTGATGACCCTGCTGGACCATGGCCTGTCGCCGCAGATCCTGGCCGGGGTCTGGGACGTGCCAGGGCGTGACAGCGTGGGGTATGTGTTCGCGCGCAGCGAGTTGAACATCGCGACATACGTGCACAAGGGGATGGCGGATGTGGGGGCGGTGAGCAGCGTGGACTGGAACGACGAGCGGCGGGTGCCGTCTGCATTCCGACGCGATTTCCGCGAACTGCTGCGTACCGAACCCTATCCGCGTGCGGTGGAGATGGTCCGCGCCGACCTCGATGCCCGGGTGCGCGACCGCCTGCAGGAAGTCCTGCTGCAGGCAGCCAGCGACCCGCAGGCACAGGGCGCGTTGCATCGGTTTTTTGGCACTTCCGGTTTCCACCGTGTCGATGCGCATGCGCAGCAGCGGTTGGATGAATTGAAACAAGGATTGACGCGCGTGCGGATGGAAGTGGAATGAAGTGGCTCGGCTCGGGGATGCAGGCCCGGTTCCTGCTGGCGATGGGCGGAGCGATGGTCGTGGTGGTCGCCATTCTGGCGGTGCTGCTGGGGCGCCAGACGGCGATGCAGAGCGAGGTGCGCACCCTCAGCGGTGGCGTCATCCATGAATTGTTCGACCGCAGCGTGCGCAGCCGCGGCGAGGCGATGGCGCGCGAGTTGTCCGATGCGCTGGCCAACCCGCTGTATTACCGCGACCTGGACCAGGTCGGCGTGCTGGTGCGCAGCACGGCGCGACAGCCGGTGGTGCGCTATGTACTGGTGTTCGACGAGCGCGGCCGGCTGGTGCACGACGGCTCGGTCGAGGTCCCGGGATTCGGCCAGCCGATGGGCGATCCCCTGGCACCCAAGGCTGCGGCGGCGCAGGCCTTGCTGGTGCAGGAATCGCCGAAGGTGCTGGACAACACGATGCCGATCATGGTCGGCAACCAGCGCATCGGCGGCGTCCGCGTCGGCATGGCGCTGGACGAAGTACAGCAACGCGAGCAGGCGGCCAACGCCACCCTTGGCGAGCGCCTGCAACTGGTCGGCAGCCGCCACCTGGGTTGGTTGCTGCTGATGCTGGGGTTGCTGGTGGTGATCGGCGTGGTGGTGATCCTGTACGTGCAGCGCACGCTGGTCGCGCCGATCCGCGATCTGGCCGCGGCCGCGCGCCGCATCGAGGCCGGTGACTACCAGACGCCCCTGGCCGAGAACACCCGTGACGACGAAGTGGGTGAGCTGGTGCGCGGCTTCGCCCGCATGCGCGATGCGATCGCCCGCCATGACCGTGAAGTGCGGCGCATGGCCTATACCGACGCGCTGACCGGGCTGACCAACCGGCTGGCATTCCGCGAAGCGCTGGACCATCGGCTGATGGCCGCGCGTGCCGCCAATCACCGGTTGGGCCTGCTGTTCGCCGACATCGACGATTTCAAGCGGGTCAACGACACGCTTGGCCATGAGGCCGGTGACGAGGCGTTGCTGCAGTTCGCACAGCGCATCGGCCGCGCCGTTGCGGAGGCAGGCGGCGACGAGGCCCTGCTGGCCCGCTTCGGCGGTGACGAGTTCGTGATCCTGGTGGGCGACGGTGATGTGGCCGCCAACGCGCGGCTGCTGGCCGAAGTGCTGGTGCGCGAGCTGGGCAGGCCGCTGGTGGTGCAGGGCAGGGAGCTGTTCCTGGGCACCTCGATCGGCGTGACCCTGTTTCCCGACGATGCGGCCGATGCGACCACCCTGTTGAAAAACGGCGACATCGCCATGTACCAGGCGAAGATGGCCGGCAAGAACTGCTATCGCTACTACAGCCGGGCGATGGACCACGCGGTCGAACGTCGCGTGCATATGGAACAGGAGCTGCGCGGGGCCTGGGAGCGCGGCGAACTGCGCCTGGCCTACCAGCCGATCTTCCGCATGCGCGACCGCCGCATGGTCGGCGTCGAAGTGCTGCTGCGCTGGCAGCATCCGACCCTGGGCACGATTCCGCCATCGGTGTTCATCGAGGTGGCCGAGCAGAGTGGTCTGATCGAGATCATCGGCCCGAAAGTACTGCGTGCGGCCTGCATGGAGGCCTCGCAGTGGCCGCGCGGGGCGGCCGGCGACGACCTGTTCGTGTCGGTGAACGTGTCACCGCGGCAGCTGCGCGGCGGCGAACTGCCGGCGCTGGTCGCGCAATGCCTGCATGAGTCCGGGCTGCCAGCGTCGCGCCTGCATCTGGAGCTGACCGAGACCGCGGTGATCGGTGACGAGATGGTCGCCGCGCAGCTGCTGGACAAGCTTCACCGCACCGGCGTGAAGGTCTGGCTGGACGACTTCGGCACCGGATTCTCCGGCTTGAGCCATCTGCGCCAGGTGCCGGTGGACGGCGTGAAGATCGACAAGAGCTTCGTGGCCGACATGCAGCGTGATCCCGACGACCTCGCATTGACCACGGCGATCATCGCCATGGCCCACGCGCTGGGCATCACGGTGGTGGCCGAGGGTATCGAGCAGCAGGCGCAGTTCGAGCTGCTGGCGCAGCGCGGCTGCGATCTGGGGCAGGGCTACTGGCTGAGCCACCCGGTCACTGCCACCGAAGTGGTGCGGATGATCGAATCGGGCGTTTGACCGATTGACGTTGTGCCTGGGGTCAGATCCCTTTTCCGCAGGAAAAGGGATGGCCCCGCTACGGAATTACACCGGGCGCTTGCTCGGGTCGCCGGGCAGTTCGCGCACCAGCTTCGGGACCAGATAGCCGGACAGGCGCGCGGTCAACCCGGCAATCAATGCCTTGGCCCGGGTGTCGTCCACTTCGAAGTGGGCCACGCCCTCGACCCGGTCCAGCTGGTGCAGGTAGTAGGGCAGCACGCCGGCGGCGAAGCTGCGCTCGCTCAGGTCCTGCAGGGCCTGCACGCTGTCGTTGACCCCGCGCAGCAATACCGCCTGGTTCAGCAGCTGGGCGCCGATGCCGCGCAGGCGGGCCATCGCCGCGTCCACGCTGGCATCGAATTCATTGGCATGGTTGGCGTGGACCACGACCGCCAGCGGCCACGGCAGGCTGCCCAGCCAGGTGACCAGTTCATCGTCCACGCGCTCGGGCAGCACGATCGGCAGCCGGGTATGGATGCGCAGGCGGCGGATATGCGGGATCGCGCGCAGGGCGTCGGTCAGCTCGACCAGCTTGTGCGTGGCCAGCGACAGCGGGTCACCGCCGGACAGGATCACCTCGTCGATGTCGGGGTCGGCGGCGATGGCGGCTACGGCCTCCTGCCAGCCGCCCTTGGCTGCATTTTCCGCGCCATAGTCGAAGTGGCGGCGGAAGCAGTAGCGGCAGTTGATCGCACAGCTGCCCGTCGCCACCAGCAGGGCGCGGCCACGGTACTTCTGGATGACGCCGGTGGCCTTCTTGGCGGCACCATCACCCACCGCATCGAAGCTGAACCCGGGCGCCGGGCGCATTTCCTCGTCGATCGGCAGCACCTGCCGCAGCAGCGGATCGGCCGGATCGCCCTTGCGCATGCGGGCCACGAACCCCTCCGGCACGCGCAGCGCGAACTGGGCCATGGCCGCTTCGGAGACGCCCAGTGCCGCCGGGTCCAGCTGCAGCCGGGCCAGCAGCGCCTGCGGGTCGCGCAGTGCCTGGCGCCAGAGCTGCTGCCAGCGCGCGGGCGCGCCTGGCGACTGGGGCCGGGGGAAGGCGGAAAGCTGCATGGAGAGGGGGCCTGCGGTTATCATGGGGGCAGAAAAACAGTCGCCCACCGGCATCCGGTGGGCTTTCCATTCTAACGGCTCGCCGCACCCGCGGCGTTTTTGCCACTCAGGAGTTTACGCATGGCCAGCTACGGCATGAACGACGTCAAGAACGGGATGAAGATCCTGGTCAACAACCAACCGGCCGTCATCATCGACACCGAATACGTCAAGCCGGGCAAGGGCCAGGCCTTCACCCGCGTGAAGTACCGCCTGATCAAGGACGGCCGTACCCAGGAAGTGACCATGAAGTCGACCGACTCGCTGGATGCAGCCGACGTCGTCGATACCGACATGAACTTCATGTACAGCGACGGCGAGTACTGGCACTTCATGGACCCGGAATCCTTCGAGCAGGTCCAGGCCACCAAGGCCGGCATGGGCGGCGCCGAGAAGTGGCTGAAGGGCGAGGAGTCCTGCGTGGTCACCCTGTGGAACGGTGAGCCGATCTTCGTGCAGCCGCCGAACTTCGTCGAGCTGAAGATCACCGAAACCGATCCGGGCGTCCGTGGCGACACCTCGGGCGGCGGCGGCAAGCCGGCCACGCTGGAAACCGGCGCCGTGGTCCGCGTGCCGCTGTTCGTGAACCAGGACGAAGTGATCCGCGTCGACACCCGTTCGGGCGAATACTCCGCACGCGTCAAGTAATCCGGCGCAGCCGGATTACGATAGTGCCGGCCGCTGGCCGGATACGCGCCATCGCGTTCGCGCTGGCGCTCCCATGATCTGCTTCGGCAGATCATGGGCCCCGCTTCACGGGTCTCCAGACCCCGCCGCTTCGCGGCAGCCCCTGACTCAGGGGCGTGTCCCCCAGAAGTATCTCGCCGCCCCCCAGCCAGTGAGCCCGCATGAGCGATAGCCCGCACCTCCCCGAAGCCTGCGACCTGCTCATCGAAGCCGGTTACGTCGTTCCGATCGAGCCGCATGCGGTGGTGCTGGAAGACCATGCCGTTGCCGTGCGTGGCAGCGAGATCGTGGCCATCCTGTCGCGTGCCGAGGCGCGCGCACGGTTCCGCGCCACCCAGGTGGTCAGCCGCCCCGAGGCGGCGCTGATGCCGGGCCTGGTCAATGCGCACACGCACAACCCGATGACCCTGCTGCGCGGCGTCGCCGACGACCTGCCGCTGATGACCTGGCTGCAGCAGCACATCTGGCCGGTGGAAGCGGCGGTGATCGGCCCCGAATTCGTCGCCGACGGCACCACCCTGGCCATCGCCGAGATGCTGCGCGGCGGCACCACCTGCGCCAACGAGAACTACTTCTTCGGCGATGTGCAGGCCGCCGTCTACAAGAAGCATGGTTTCCGCGCGCTGGTCGGCGCGGTCATCATCGATTTCCCCACCGCCTGGGCCAAGACCGACGACGAGTACTTCGCCAAGGCCGGTGAACTGCATGACCAGTGGCGCACCGATCCACTGATCGGCACCGCGTTCGCGCCGCATGCGCCGTATACGGTCAACGATGCCAACTTCGAGCGGGTGCGGATGCTGTCCGACCAGCTCGACATGCAGGTGCACCTGCACACCCACGAGACCGCGCAGGAGATCAACGATTCGATCAAGCTGCATGGCCAGCGCCCGCTGGCGCGGCTGGATCGCCTCGGCCTGGTCAATGACCGCCTGATCGCGGTGCACATGACCCAGCTGACCGATGCGGAAATCCACCTGTGCGCCGAGCGTGGCGTCAGCGTGGTGCACTGTCCGGAATCGAACCTGAAGCTCGCCTCCGGTTTCTGCCCGGCCTGCGCCCTGCAGCGTGCTGGCGTGAATCTGGCGATCGGCACCGACGGCTGCGCCAGCAACAACGACCTGGACATGTTCAGCGAGAACCGCACCGCGGCGATCCTGGCCAAGGCCGTGGCCGATGACGCCACCGCGCTGGACGCTGCGACCACGCTGCGCGCGTCCACCCTGGGCGGTGCCCGCGCGCTGGGCTTCGGCGAGCGCATCGGTTCGATCGAAGTCGGCAAGCAGGCCGACCTGGTCTGCGTCGACCTGTCCGCACTGGAAACCCAGCCGCTGCACAACGTGCTGTCGCAGCTGGTGTACGCCACCGGCCGCCAGCAGGTCAGCGACGTCTGGATCGCCGGCAAGCCGAAGCTGGTGCAGCGCGAGCTGGTCGGCATGGACCTGCCGGGCATCATCGCCAACGCGCGCCAGTGGCGCGAGCGCATCCGTCATATCCGCGCCTGAACCCCGGCGCCGCAAGGACTCCCTCATGACTGCCCCCCACGCTTCCTCCAATTTCGATCAGGCCGAGCTGGACAAGTTCGCCGCGCTGGCCAACCGCTGGTGGGACGCTGACGGCCCGCAGAAGCCGCTGCATGCGCTGAACCCGGTGCGCCTGAAATACGTGGCCGACCGCGTTCCGCTGCGCGGCGCACGTGTGCTCGACATCGGTTGCGGTGGCGGCCTGTTGAGCGAAGCGCTGGCCCAGGCCGGCGCCGACGTCACCGCCATCGACCTGGCGCCGGAGCTGGTCAAGGTCGCGCGCCTGCATGCGCTGGAAAGCGGCGCCAAGGTCGATTACCGGGTGCAGGCCGCCGAGGACCTGGCCGCCGAGCAGCCGGGCAGCTTCGATGTGGTGACCTGCATGGAAATGCTGGAGCACGTGCCGGACCCGGGCGCGATCATCGAGGCCTGCAAGCGCCTGCTGAAGCCGGGCGGCCACCTGTTCCTGTCGACCATCAACCGCACCGCTGCCGCCTTCGCAGTGGCGATTGTCGGTGCCGAGTACGTCGCGCGGCTGCTGCCCAAGGGCACGCACCACTACCAGGAATTCATCAAGCCGGCCGAGCTGGCGCGCTGGCTGCGCGAGGCCGACATGCAGCTGGTGGACGTCAGCGGCATGGCCTACGAGCCGTGGCGCAACCACGCCCGCCTGAGCAGCCGCACCGACATCAACTACCTGGCCTACGCGGTCAAGCCGGCATGACCTCCGCCCGCTTCCCGCGTGCGGTGCTGTTCGACCTGGATGGCACGTTGCTGGACAGCGCGCCGGACTTCGTCGCCACCTGCAACGCGATGCTGGCCGAGCGTGGTCGTGCACCCATCGATCCGGCCGCACTGCGCCCGGTGGTGTCGAAGGGCTCGCGGGCGATGGTCTCGGCCGCGTTCCCGGACCTGGATGCCGCTGCGCGCGATGCACTGATCCCGGAATTCCTGCAGCGCTATGAAGCGTTGATCGGCCAGCACGCAGTGCTGTTCGACGGCGTGGCCGGCATGCTCGCCGCGCTGGATGAGGCCGGTACGGTGTGGGGCATCGTCACCAACAAACCCGAGTACCTGGCGCGCCTGATCCTGCCGCAGCATGGCTGGCAGCAGCGCTGCGCGGTGCTGGTCGGCGGTGACAGCCTGGCCGAACGCAAGCCGCACCCGCTGCCGCTGCTGCACGCTGCGCAGGCGATCGGCATCGCCGCCGAAGACTGCGTATACGTGGGTGACGACGAGCGCGACATCATCGCCGCACGCGCTGCCGCCATGCCGTCGGTGGCGGCGCTGTGGGGCTACCGCCTGCACAGCGACGACCCGCTGGCCTGGCAGGCCGACGTGCTGGTCGAGAGCGCCGAACTTCTGCAACTGGCCAGTCTCTGGCCGACCCGGCCGGCAGCCCCGGCCCAGCCGTAAGGAATCACGTAGTGAGCAGTACCGCGCTGGACAGTTTCCTCGACAAGTGGCGCAGCCGTTGGCCGGAATGGTCGGTGGCCGCCCCGTTCGTGGCCGAATCGCAACGCGAGCTTGCCGTGGCGTGGTTCGCGCTGCTGCAGGAGTTCGACGACATGCTCAATACCGGCGGCGATCCGCTGCCGGCCGATGCCAAGCTGGCATGGTGGGGCGAGGAACTGCGCAGCTGGGCCGGGCATCGTTCGCGCCATCCACTGGGCCGTCTGCTGGAGCCGGTGCGTGCGCCGTGGGCGCAGCTGGCCGAGGCCCTGCCGGATCTGGTTGAAGCGCGCACGGTAGCGCTGGATGCGGCCAGCGCCGAGCGTGCGCTGGCCAACTACGCTGAAGCCGTGGCTGCGGTCGAGGCGGCCTTGTTCGCGGACAAGCCGCGCACCGGTGCCGGTCGCGCGGTGCAGTTGCAGACCCTGGCCCAGCGCCTGCAGGACGCCGGCGTGGCCGGTGTACCGCGCAGCCTGCTGGACGGTGATGCCAGCACGGCTGCACAGCGCTGGGCGCAGCATCTGTTGAAGGACTGGGGCACGCGCGTGCCCGGCCCGCGACCGCGCCGTGTGTGGTCCAGCCTGGCGCGCGCCCGCGTTGCCGCGCAGGCCGCAGGCAAGCCGATTGAAGCGACCCCGGTGCGCACCTTGTTGCGCGTGTGGTGGGCTGCGCGCGGTTGATCGATCGGCGCTGTTGACTGCTTCTGGTGGGTGCGGACCTTGGTCCGCACGCTCTGTGAGGTTGTGCGACCAAGGTTGGCACCCACCAAAGCGCATTGCGCGCGTTACTTGCGTTCCAGTACCAGTAGCGGATCGATACGGGTATCGAACCAGTTCATGCCCCAGTGCAGGTGCGGGCCGGTGGCACGGCCGGTGGCGCCGACCGCGGCGATCACCTGGCCTTGTTCCACACGGTCGCCAACTTTTACGTCGATGCGCGACAGATGCAGGAAGTTGGAGCTGACCCCGAAACCGTGGTCGAGCAGCAGCGTACCGCCGGTCAGGTACAGGTCCGGCCCGGCGAAGGTGACGATGCCGGCGGCCGGTGCCTTCACCGGCGTGCCGGTCGGTACCGCGATGTCCATGCCGGAATGACCGGCACCGGGCTGTCCGTTGTACACGCGCGCATTGCCGAAGCGACCGCTGATGCGGCCCTGCACCGGCCAGATGAAGGTCTGGGTGAAGTCGGTGCGGTCGTCATCGCGGGCACGCGCGGCGGTCACCTGCGCCTGTTCGCGCTTGATCCGCTCGGCAATCGCCGGCGGCGGATTGACCGTCTTCGGCGGCACGCCGTTGACCCGCTCGGTGGGCCAGTCGCGCGGCGTCACCGCAATGGTCGCGGTCTCGCTGCCGCCATCAGGGCGCTGCACCTGCACGCGCAATGGTCCCTTCTCGTCGCGGCCGATGCCGAGCACCACGCTGCCGTAGCCGCTCACCCGCAGCTGGCGACCGGCGTACTGCACGCGGCTGCCGGCGGGCACCTTGCCGATCACCAGTGCGCCCTGCGACGCACTGGCCGGGAACACCACGCGGCTGTCGATCAGGCTGCCGATGCCATCCTGCGCGTGAGCCGACGGTACGCTGAGCAGGGGTGCCGCCAGCAGCAGCGCCCCGGTAAATAGAGCCGCGCGCATCAGCGGTCGTAGGTCATGCGCTGGCCGGCGGGCTCGCCCACCAGTTTGCTGCCGTCCCACACCAGCTGGCCGTTCACCCAGGTGGAGGCCACGCGCGAACGGAAGGTCGTGCCTTCGAACGGCGACCAGCCGCACTTGGACAGCACGTCCTCGCGCTTGACGGTGAACGGCACGTCTTCCACAAGCACCAGGTCGGCGAAGTAGCCTTCGCGCAGGAAGCCGCGTTCTTCCACGTCGAACAACTGTGCCGGCGCGTGGGCGAATTTCTGCACCACCTGTTCGCGGGTCAGCTTGCCTTCGTGCACGCGCTCCAGCGCGGCCACCAGCGCGTACTGCACCAGCGGCAGGCCCGACGGTGCCTGCGCGTACGGCTTCTGCTTCTCTTCCCAGGTGTGCGGCGCGTGGTCGGTGGCCAGCACGTCCAGCACGTCGTCGGCCAGCGCAGCGGTGATCGCCTCGCGGTCGGACACTTCCTTGATGGCCGGGTTGCACTTGATCAGGTTGCCCTTGGTCGCATAGTCTGGGCGCGCGAAGTGCAGGAAGTGCACGCAGGTCTCGGCGGTGATCTGCTTGCGGCTGCCGTCGGCGCGGATCAGCGGGCCCTTCTCGAACAGCGCCAGCTCGTCGGCGGTGGAGATGTGCAGCACATGCAGGCGGGTGCCGTGCTTGCGCGCCAGCGACATCGCCAGCCGGGTCGACTTGATGCAGGCCTCGCGCGAACGGATGTCCGGATGCATGTCAGGGGTCAGCGCATCGCCGTACTTTTCCTGGAAGGCCTTCAGGTTGGCATCGATCATCGGCGTGTCTTCGCAGTGCGTGATGATCGGGGTCGGGCATTCGCGGAAGATCGCATCCAGCGTTTCCGGGTTGTCCACCAGCATGTTGCCGGTCGAAGCACCCATGAACACCTTCACGCCCGGGGCCTTTTTTGGATCCAGGGCACGGATCGCGTCGAGGTTGTCATTGCTGGCGCCGTGGTAGAAGCCATAGTTGGCCCAGGCGCGGCCGCGCGCGAGCTCGTACTTGGCTTCCAGGATGGTCGAATCCAGCGTCGGCGGGTTGGTGTTGGGCATGTCCATGAAGCTGGTCAGGCCACCGGCCACGGCCGCGGCCGATTCGCTGGCGATGTCGCCCTTGTGGGTCAGGCCCGGTTCGCGGAAGTGCACCTGGTCATCGATCATGCCGGGCAGCAGCCAGCGTCCGGCCGCATCCACCACCTGCTCGCCGTCGCGCGGCGCCAGCCCGCTGCCGATCTGCGCGATGCGGCCGTTCTCGATGCGCAGGTCGCCGTCGAAGGTGCGGCCTTCGTTGACCATCCGGGCGTTGGTGATGAGGGTGGAGGACATGTCAGTGTTTTCCTGTGCAACGGCAAGAGGGGGCGTTGGGAGACTCGGGCACGGGGTCGAAGCCGCCGGGATGGAACGGGTGGCAGCGACCGAGCCGGCGTGCAGCCAGCCAGCTGCCGCGCAGCGGGCCGTGCCGCGAGATGGCTTCCATCGCGTATTCAGAACAGCTCGGCACGAAACGGCAGCGTGGCCCCAGCAAGGGGCTGATGAAGCGCTTGTAGAAGCGCAGCAAGGCAATGAGCAGGCGCGAGATCACCCAGTCATCTTATGCCAGTTGGCATGAAGGCCGCATTTGTGCAGGATGGGCCGTTGGTCGCATGTCGCCGATGGCCTGCGACCGGTACCAGCACCTGCGGGTGCTGGCCAGGTTCCGTACCGCGCAAGGCGGTCCGTGTTCGTCGGACTGCCTCCAAGGGCGCCTTGACTCCAGGACTGAATGGAGCAGGGTGCCGAGGTTGCTGCTGCGGGTCGGGTAGGCTATAAAGGCCCGCTTTCCCGGGCCCCGGGGAATCCAAGGAAGAGCGTTTCGTGGCTGCTAAAAAAACTGCAAAGAAGGCCGCAACGGCCGCCAAGAAAACCGCCAAGCCTGTTGTGAAGAAGTTGGCGGCAAAGCCCGTTGCCAGGAAACCGGCCAGCAAGCCGGCGACCAAGGCAGCGTCCTCGCAACCGGCGGCCAGGAAGGCCACCGCAAAGAAAACGCCGGTCAAGGCAACCAAGCCGGTGGCCAAGAAGGCTGCTGCGCCCGCCAAGGCCAAGCCTGCCGCTGCCAGCAAGAAGGCGCCGGTGGTGAAGAAGGCCGCCAGCAAGGCCGCGCCGGTGAAGAAGGCTGCCGCCAAGCCAGTGGCGAAGAAGGCAGCAACCAAGCCGGCGCCGAAGGCGGTGGTGAAGAAGGCTGCAGCCAAGCCGGTCGCCAAGCCCGCAGCAAAGAAGGTCGCTGCGGCCAAGCCGGTCGCCACACCTGCCGCTGTAAAGAAGGTTGCCAAGAATGTTGCCGCGCCGGCCGTAAAGCCGACCCCGGCCCCAGTAGTGAAGTCCGCACCGAAGCCTGCTGCCAAGCCGGCTCCGGCCAAGCCTGTCCCGGCCAAGACCGTGGCAGTGGCAGCAGCCCAACCGGCCTCCAAGCCGGCCCCGGCCGCCGCTCCTGCCGCCTCGAAGGCCCCGCAATCCAAGAATCCCGTGCCCGTTTCGAAATCGCCTGCCAAAACCGCCGTGAAATCCGATTCCGCCCCGAAGACCGTGTCGCGCCCTGTCGGCAAGGTTGCCGTGGCCGTCGCCGCCCGCTCGGCGGCACCGGCCCCGCGCAGCAAGTACAAGGTGGTCGAGTACAAGACCGACGAGGCCACCGGCCGCCCGATCCTGCCGGCTGGCTACAAGCCGTCCTCGGAAGAGGAATACATGAGCCCGCTGCAGCAGGAGTACTTCCGCCAGCGCCTGCAGAACTGGCGCGCGGACCTGGTGGAAGAGTCCAAGCAGACCATCGAGAACCTGCGCGAGGAAGTGCGTGACATCGGCGACGAAGCCGAGCGTGCGACCCGCGAGACCGAGAACTCGCTGGAACTGCGTACCCGCGACCGCTATCGCAAGCTGATCGGCAAGATCGACAGCACCCTGAAGCGCCTGGAAGCGGGCGACTACGGTTACTGCGTCGACACCGGCGAGGAAATCGGCCTGGAGCGCCTGGAAGCGCGCCTCACCGCCGAACGCACCATCGACGCCCAGGAGCGTTGGGAGCACCTGCAGAAGCAGCAGGGCGACTGATTCCCGCTCGTTGTATGGTCATGCAGAAAACCCGGCTTCGGCCGGGTTTTTTGTTGGGGGATCGTCGGTAAGCGACCGTGGCTGGCACGGGCAGTTGTGGCCGTTGACTTGGGTCCGCCTTGTAGCGAGCCGAGCACCGCAGGGGAATCGGGGCGAAGAGGCGCCGCTGTTTGAGCGCAGCGAGTTCGGCGCCGTCCCCTGATTCACCGAGGAGCGCAGGGCACCGGTGCGCAGCACCGGCTCGCGGATGGCGGCGCGTTTCTTTGGTTACTTTCTTTGCGCGCGCAAAGAAAGTGACAAACCCATTCATCGAGGGAAAGTGACGTGGCCAGCCAAACGCCCGGCGCCGCCGAATCCGCTGTTCGCAGGCTCACTGCAGGTCGCGAAGATTCAACTTCCGCAGCGTCGGGTTCTTCCACGCGGTGATCCCGGCCACGCTCAGCACCGCAAACCCACCCAGCACCACTGCAGGCACCAGCCCCAGCAGACGGGCCATCGTGCCGGCATAGAACGCGCCCAGCTCGTTGGACGAACTGATGAAGATGCCGTTGATCGACGACACCCGTCCGCGCATTTCTTCCGGCGTGGCCAACTGCAGGATGGTCGAGCGGATCACCACCGAAACGCCATCGAAGGCCCCATAGAACAGCAGGATCAGCGCCGACAGCCAGAAGTGCTGCGACAGGCCGAAGCCGATCACGCACAGGCCGAACCCCGCCACCGCGAACAGCAACACGCGGCCGGCATTGCGGTGCAGCGGGTGGCGGGCCAGCCACAGGCCCACGCACACCGAACCGAGCGCCGGCATCGCGCGCAGGATGCCGAGGCCCTCCGGACCGTGGTGCAGGATTTCGTGCAGGAAGGCCGGCAGCATCGCCACCACGCCGCCCAGCAGCACCGAGAACATGTCCAGCGCCATCGCGCCGACCATGATCCGGTTGCCGACCACGAATCGCGCGCCTTCGGCGATGCTCTTGAAGATCGGCGCGGCCGGACCGGTGTGCACCGGCTCCTCCACTTTCAGCGTGGCCAGGCAGGCCATCGCCACCAGGGCAAAGGCCGTAGCCACCGCGTAGGACAGGCCCTTGCCGCCGAAGCCGACCAGCACTCCGCCCAGCGCCGGGCCGGCCACCATGCCGGCCTGGAACACCACGGCACCCAGTCCGGCGCCACGCGCGAACTGGTCGCGGGCCAGCACGCGGGCGAACAGTGCGTTGTAGATTGGCGACAGGAAGGCGCGGACCATGCCGGTCAGGGCGATGGCCGCATAGATGGGCCACACGCCCTCGAACGGCAGCCAACCCGTCGCAACGCCGGTCAGCACCAGCGCCGTGGCGATCAGCCCGGAACAGGCGACCATGCCCAGCCGGCGGCGCGGCAGGTGGTCGACCAGATAGCCGGCGAACGGTGCCACGCAGAAGAACGGCAGCACCTCGGCTAGGCCGACCAGGCCCAGCGAGAACGGATTGCGGGTGACTTCGTAGATGTGCCAGCCGACGGTGACCGCCACCACCTGGTAGGACAGCATCGCGAAGATGCGGTAGGCCAGCAGCTTGGCGAAACCGGGCCGGGACAGCAGGCCCAGCGCGGTGTCTTCGGCTGTGGCAGGCTCGCTCACGACGGGTCGCGCTGCAGCTGGGCCTGCGCGGTCTCGCGGATGAAGGCCAGCATCGCCGCCACGCCGTTGCTGCGGGTGGGGGAGAGGTGACGGGCCAGGCCGATGTCCTGGATGTAGCTGGGCTCGGTGTCCAGGATTTCCTGTGCCGAGCGCCCGGAGTACACGCGCAGGGCCAGGAAGATCAGGCCGGAAACGATGGCCGAATCACTGATGGCATGGAAGCGCAGCGACTGCGCGTTGCCTTCCGGCACGATCCAGACCATCGACTGGCAGCCGAGCAGGCGGTGCTCTTCGGTCTTCCATTCGTCCGGGAAGGCGGGCAGCTTGCGGCCGAGGTCGATCAGGTACTGGTAGCGCTCGGACCAGTCGCCGAAGAAGCCGAATTCCTCGGCGATGGCGGTCTGGGCCTCGGCGGCGGTAGGTTCAAGCGGGAACGGGGAGTCGGTCACAACAGTCTCTACAGTGGGGGCGTGGCCGGCGGGCCGGCACGGGGCAGGGCAGGTCAGCCGCGCTTGCGCGACCAGCGCACGCCCTGCGGGGTGTCTTCCAGCACGATGCCTTCGGCGGCCAGCTGGTCGCGGATGGCATCGGAACGGGCGAAATCACGCGCTTTCTTGGCCGCTGCACGCTCGTCGATCAGGCCCTGGATGCGGGCATCGTCGCCGTTATCGCCCGCAGCGGTACCAAACCACTGCGCCGGATCGGCCTGCAGCAGGCCCAGCGCCAGGCCGGCGCCGAGCAGCTCGCCCTTCAGCCGTGCCTGTTCGGCCGGGTCGGTGGCGCGGCGTGCATCGGCGGCGATGCGGGCCACTTCGGCCAGCGCCTGCGGGGTGTTCAGGTCGTCATCCAGGGTCGCCTCGACGCTGGCCGGGATCACCGCGCTGGCTTCGATCGACGCCAGCTCGCGCAGCGTGCCGTACAGGCGGTCCAGGGTGCGCACCGACTGCTCGATCAGGCCATCGGACCAGTCCAGCGGCTGCCGGTAATGGGCCGACAGCAGGGCCAGACGCAGCGCTTCCGGCGGATGCTGGCGCACCAGGTCGTGTACGCGCTCGATGTTGCCCAGCGACTTGCTCATCTTGGCGCCGCCGAAGTTGAGCATGCCGTTGTGCAGCCAGTAGCGGGCAAAGATCCTGCCGCCATGCGCGCATTCGCTCTGCGCGATCTCGTTCTCGTGGTGCGGGAACTGCAGGTCGACACCGCCGGCATGGATGTCGATGGTCTCGCCCAGATGGGCGGCCGCCATCGCCGAGCATTCGATGTGCCAGCCCGGGCGGCCGCGGCCCCAGGGCGATTCCCAGCCGGGCAGGTCGTCGCTGGACGGCTTCCACAGCACGAAATCGCCCGGATCACGCTTGTAGGGGGCGACATCGACGCGGGCGCCGGCCAGCATCTCTTCCGGATCGCGTCGCGAGAGCTTGCCGTAGCCGTCGAAGCTGGCCACCGCGAACAGCACATGGCCTTCGGCGGCATAGGCATGACCATTGGCGATCAGCTGCTCGATCATGGTGATGATCTGCGGCATGTGCGCAGTCACTTCCGGCTCGATGTCCGGCGGCACCACGCCCAGCGCGGCCATGTCTTCACGGTAGGCGGCGGCGAACCTGTCGGTGATGGTGCTGATCGGCACCCCCTGCTCGCGTGCAGCGGTGTTGATCTTGTCGTCCACGTCGGTGATGTTGCGCGCGTAGCGCAGGCCACCGAAACGCCGCCGCAGCAGATCGGCCAGCACCCCGAACACCACCGGGCCACGGGCGTTGCCGATGTGCACGTAGTTGTAGACCGTGGGGCCGCACACATACAGGGTCGGACAGGCCGGATCGAGCGGGGTGAACGGTTCGAGCTGGCGAGTCAGGTTGTTGTGCAGGCGCAGGGTCATGGGGCTGTGGCTGGGGGACAAGCCTGTGATTTTAGAACGTGTCGGCCCGCTTTGGGGCGCCGATTGCCACCGGTGGACGCCGGCTCCACCCAAGGTGGGGTGGGCAGGAGCGGCGTGGACGGGTAATGTTCAGCCCCTTGCGCTCGTCACTGCCTACACTATTGCCGTGTCCTTGCTCCCGTCGCCACTGAAATCCACCGCGTTGCTGACCCTGGCCTGCCTGTCGGCGACGGCCGCCGTGGCCCAGGCGCAGGAGGCCGAGCCGCGCAACCGGGTGGTGATCGTCGAGAACGTGAAGTTCGACTATGCGCAGGTGCTGAACGTCGAGCCGGTGTTCCAGACCCTGCGCGCGACCCGCACCGAGGAGCATTGCGAGCCGATCTCGACCCGCACCCTGGCCCCGGTCAACGTCACCGGTGAAGAGCCGGTCGAGGACAAGGGCCGGATCAGCCGCTTCTGGGACTCGGTGCGCTCGATGTTCAAGCGCAGCGATGAAGAGGTCTCCGAGGAGACCGCCGCCGAGACGCCTGCCCCGGCACCGGCCAACAACGGCCCGATGCTGACCCGCGACTGCCGCATCGTGCCGGTCGGGCGTGAATTCCGCCGGCCGATCGCCTATGACGTGGATTACGTCTACAAGGGCACCAAGTACCGGTCGCGCCTGCCGGAAGACCCCGGCAACCGGCTGAAGATCCGGGTTTCGATCACCCCCTGGGTCGGCCCCGAGCAGGGCGCCGCCGGTAATCCCTGATTCTGCGACCCCGGCCCCTTGCGTCGGCCCCGGCCGCATGCAAAGATTGGCGGCCATGAAGCTCACCGACTTCCAGCACGACAGCAGCGCAGCCCGACAGGCGTCGGGCATGACCTCGCGTGCGCGTCGACCGGAACCCCACATCCTCGCTGGGTAACCGGAGCTTTCTGCTGTTCGTCCGAAAAAAACCCAGCCCGCCGGCTGGGTTTTTTCGTTTCCGCGCTTCAAAAATGCATGTGCTGAAAGCTGCAACTGCAACCTTTTCGATCCACCTTTGCTTCCTGCTTTTCCCTTCCACCGCGTCGAACCCGGCGCCGCCACGCAAGGAAAGATGATGTCCCCCAAGCACTTCCTGAACACCCAGGACTGGAGCCGCAGCGATCTTGACGCGCTGCTGACCCAGGCCGCGCTGTTCAAGCGCAACAAGCTCGGCGACCAGCTCAAGGGCAAGTCGATCGCGCTGGTGTTCTTCAACCCCTCCATGCGCACCCGCACCAGCTTTGAACTGGGCGCGTTCCAGCTCGGCGCCCACGCGGTGGTGCTGCAGCCGGGCAAGGATGCGTGGCCGATCGAGTTCAACCTCGGCACGGTGATGGACGGCGATACCGAAGAACACATTGCGGAAGTGGCCAAGGTGCTGGGCCGTTACTGCGACATCATCGCCGTGCGTGCGTTCCCCAAGTTCATCGACTGGGCCTACGACCGCCAGGACATCGTCCTCAACAGCTTCGCCAAGTATTCGCCGGTGCCGGTCATCAACATGGAGACCATCACCCACCCGTGCCAGGAACTGGCCCACGTCATGGCCCTGCAGGAGCACTTCGGCACCCAGGACCTGCGTGGCAAGAAGTACGTGCTGACCTGGACCTACCACCCCAAGCCGCTGAACACCGCCGTGGCCAACTCGGCACTGACCATCGCCACCCGCATGGGCATGGACGTGACCCTGCTGTGCCCGACCGCCGACTACATCCTCGACGATCGCTACATGGGCTGGGCCGAGCAGAACGTGGCCGAGAGCGGCGGTTCGCTGAAGATCAGCCATGACATCGACAGCGCCTACGCCGGCGCCGACGTGGTCTACGCCAAGAGCTGGGGCGCGCTGCCGTTCTTCGGCAACTGGGAGCCGGAGAAGCCGATCCGCGACCAGTTCAAGCACTTCATCGTGGACGAGCGGAAGATGGCACTGACCAACAACGGTGTGTTCAGCCACTGCCTGCCGCTGCGCCGGAACGTGAAGGCCACCGACGCGGTGATGGATTCGCCGCAGTGCATCGCCATCAACGAAGCCGAGAACCGCCTGCACGTGCAGAAGGCGATCATGGCGGCGGTTGCCGGGCGCTAGATCGAACAAGGGGTAGCGCCGACCGTTGGTCGGCTGCTCCCGCAGCGGCGCATCCAACATTCCAGCCGACCAACGGTCGGCTCTACCGAATTCCCATCCCCCAAGTGGACCTGACTCCCATGAGCAACAAAGACGTCGTTCTCGCCTTCTCCGGCGGCCTGGATACCAGCTTCTGCGTGCCGTACCTGCAGGAGCGCGGCTACAACGTGCACACCGTGTTCGCCGACACCGGCGGCGTGGATGATGAAGAGCGCGATTTCATCGAAAAGCGCGCCGCCGAACTGGGCGTGACCAGCCACGTCACCGTCAACGGTGGCCCGGCCATCTGGGAAGGCTTCGTCAAGCCGTTCGTGTGGGCCGGCGAAGGCTACCAGGGCCAGTACCCGCTGCTGGTCTCGGACCGCTACCTGATCGTCGATGCCGCGCTGAAGCGTGCCGCCGAACTGGGCACCAACATCATCGCCCACGGCTGCACCGGCATGGGCAACGACCAGGTCCGCTTCGACCTGGCCGTGAAGGCGCTGGGTGACTACCAGATCATCGCGCCGATCCGCGAGATCCAGAAGGAACACACCCAGACCCGCGCCTACGAGCAGAAGTACCTGGAAGAGCGCGGCTTCGGCGTGCGCGCCAAGCAGCAGGCCTACACCATCAACGAGAACCTGCTGGGCCTGACCATGTCCGGCGGCGAGATCGACCGTTGGGAAGCCCCGGGCGAGGGCGCCCGTGGCTGGTGCGCACCGCGCAGCGAGTGGCCGGAGCAGGCGCTGACCGTCACCCTGAAGTTCGTTGAAGGCGAAGCCGTTGAACTGAACGGCAAGGCGCTGCCGGGCGACCAGATCCTGGCCCAGCTCAACAAGCTGTTCGCCCCGTACGGCGTCGGTCGCGGCGTGTACACCGGCGACACCGTGATCGGCCTGAAGGGCCGCATCGTGTTCGAGGCCCCGGGCCTGGTCTCGCTGCTGGCCGCACACCGCGCGCTGGAAGATGCGGTGCTGACCAAGCAGCAGAACCGCTTCAAGCCGGACGTGGCGCGCAAGTGGGTGGAGCTGGTGTACGAAGGCTTCTACCACGACCCGCTGAAGACCGACATCGAAGCCTTCCTGAAGTCCTCGCAGGCCAAGGTCAACGGCGAAGTGGTGCTGGAAACCCGCGGTGGCCGCGTCGATGCAGTGGCGGTGAAGTCGCCGCACCTGCTCAACACCAAGGGCGCCACCTACGCGCAGTCGGCCGACTGGGGCGTGGAAGAGGCCGAAGGCTTCATCAAGCTGTTCGGGATGAGCTCCACTGTCTATGCGCAGGTCAATCGTGGTTGACCTGTGACGGGGTGCCGGCCGCTGGCCGGCGCCTCGCAACGTCGATGGAGGGTAGTGCCGGCCGCTGGCCGGCTCGTGGCACGGCTGGATCATTGCGGAGCCGGCCAGCGGCCGGCACTACCGATTTCGAACCCTACGGATATTCAGACACATGCTTGAACAGACGCTCGATCACCTGCAGGCCCTGGTGTCTTTCGACACCCGCAACCCGCCGCGTGCGATCACCACCGGTGGCATCTTCGATTACCTGCGCGCGAACCTGCCCCGCTTCAACGTCGAGGTGATCGACCATGGCGCGGGCGCGGTCAGCCTGTACGCCGTGCGTGGTACGCCGAAGTACCTGTTCAACGTGCACCTGGATACGGTGCCGGACTCGCCGCACTGGAGTGCGGACCCGCATGTGATGCGGCGCCTGGACGACCGCGTGGTCGGCCTGGGCGTGTGTGATATCAAGGGCGCGGCCGCTGCACTGGTGGCTGCGGCCAATGCCAGCGATGGTGATGCCGCGTTCCTGTTCTCCAGCGATGAAGAAGCCAACGATCCGCGCTGCATCGCCGCGTTCCTGGCCCGCGGCATTCCGTACGACGCGGTGCTGGTGGCCGAGCCGACCATGAGCGAAGCGGTGCTGGCGCATCGCGGCATCAGCTCGGTGCTGATGCAGTTCGCCGGTCGTGCAGGGCACGCCTCGGGCAAGCAGGATGCGGCTGCCAGCGCGCTGCACCAGGCGATGCGCTGGGGCAACCGCGCGCTGGACCATGTGGAATCGCTGGCTTCGGCGCGCTTCGGTGGGCTGACGGGCCTGCGCTTCAACATCGGCCGCGTCGAAGGCGGGATCAAGGCCAACATGATCGCGCCCGCTGCTGAAGTGCGCTTCGGCTTCCGGCCGCTGCCGTCGATGAACATCGACGCGTTGCTGGCCACCTTCGCCGGTTTCGCCGAGCCGGAAGCGGCGTTGTTCACCGAAACCTTCCGTGGCCCCAGCCTGCCGGCCGGCGACATCGCCGAAGCCGAGAACCGCCGCCTGCTGGCACGTGACGTGGCCGATGCGCTGGAACTGCCGATCGGCAACGCGGTGGACTTCTGGACCGAGGCCTCGCTGTTCTCGGCCGGTGGTTACACCACGCTGGTGTTCGGCCCGGGTGACATCGCCCAGGCCCACACCGCCGATGAGTTCGTGACGCTGGAGCAGTTGCAGCGCTACACCGACGCCGTGCACCGCATCATCGCCGCCGGCGCCTGATTCTTCCCTTTCCGACGAAACCGAAATGTCTCCTGCCCTCCAGCCCCATCGCCAGACCCGCCAGACCATCGTGCGCCTGCTTTCCAGCATGGCCAGCGCGAAGGAGATCAGCCAGTACCTCAAGCGCTTCTCGCAGCTGGATGCCAAGCGCTTCGCCGTGGTCAAGGTCGGCGGCGCGGTGCTGCGCGACGACCTCGACGCGCTGACCTCTTCGCTGTCGTTCCTGCAGGAAGTCGGGCTGACCCCGATCGTGCTGCACGGCGCCGGCCCGCAGCTGGATGCCGAACTGTCGGCCGCCGGCATCGAGAAGCAGACCGTGAACGGCCTGCGCGTGACCTCGCCGGAAGCGCTGGCGATCGTGCGCCGGGTGTTCCAGCAGTCCAACCTGCGGCTGGTCGAGGCGCTGCAGCAGAACGGCGCGCGCGCCACCTCGATCACCGGCGGCGTGTTCGAAGCCGAGTACCTGGATGTGGATACCTACGGCCTGGTCGGCGAGGTGAAGAAGGTCAACCTGGCACCGATCGAGGCCAGCCTGCGCGCCGGCTCGATCCCGGTCATCACCAGCCTGGGCGAGACCGCCGGCGGCCAGATCCTCAACGTCAACGCCGACTTCGCCGCCAACGAGCTGGTACAGGAACTGCAGCCGTACAAGATCATCTTCCTGACCGGCACGGGCGGCCTGCTGGACGAGGCGGGCAACGTGATCGATTCGATCAACCTGTCCACCGAGTACGACCACCTGATCGCGCAGCCGTGGATCCACGGCGGCATGAAGGTGAAGATCGAACAGATCAAGGATCTGCTCGACCGCCTGCCGCTGGAATCGTCGGTGTCGATCACGCGCCCGGCCGACCTGGCCAAGGAACTGTTCACCCACAAGGGTTCGGGCACGCTGGTGCGCAAGGGTGAAAAGGTGCTGCGCGCCACCGCCTGGAACGAACTGGACCTGCCGCGCCTGAAGGGCCTGATCGAATCCAGCTTCGGCCGCGCGCTGGTGCCGGACTATTTCGAGAAGACCAAGCTGTTGCGCGCCTACGTCAGCGAGAACTACCGCACCGCGGTCATCCTCACCGACGAGGCAGAGGGCGTGTACCTGGACAAGTTCGCCGTGCTCGACGACGCGCAGGGCGAGGGCCTGGGCCGTGCGGTCTGGAACGTGATGCTGGAAGAGACGCCGCAGCTGTTCTGGCGCTCGCGCCATGGCAACCCGATCAATCACTTCTACTACGCCGAATCCGACGGCTGCTACAAGCAGGACCACTGGAAGGTATTCTGGTTCGGTGCCGATGGCATCGACCGGATCAAGACCTATGTCGATCATTGCGCGCAGCGCACCCCGAGCCTGCAGGGCTGAGCAATGAGCAACCTCGATGCCTGGAACACGGTTCCTACCCTGCGCGGCCAGCACGTAACCCTGCAGCCGCTGCAGATGGAACACGTGCCCGGCCTGCGCGATGCGCTTGAAGGCAGCGGCCTGGACCAGCTCTGGTACACCCAGGTGCCGTCGCCGGAACAGGCCGAGACCTATGTGCGGGCCGCGCTGCAGGCGCAGAGCGAAGGCAAGGTGCTGCCGTTCGTGATCCGTGATGCGGCTGGCGGAATCGTCGGCAGTACCCGTTTCTATGACATGGATGCCGGTGTGCCGAAACTCAGCCTCGGCTACACCTGGTATGCGCCGCGCGTGCAGCGTACCGGCGCCAACACCGAAGCCAAGCTGTTGCTGCTGCAGCACGCCTTCGAAACGCTGGGCTGCATCAGCGTGGTGCTGGAAACCAGCTGGTTCAACGCCACCTCGCGCACTGCCATCGCCCGCCTCGGCGCCAAGCAGGACGGCGTGCTGCGCAATCACAAGCGGCATGCCGACGGCACGCCGCGCGACACCGTCATCTTCTCCATCATCGATGCGGAATGGCAGGGCGTGAAGCGCCACCTGCAGTACCGCCTGGACAGCCACGCATGAACGATTCGACCTTTACCCTTGGCATCGTCGGTGCCCGCGGCCATACCGGTGCCGAGCTGATCAAGCTGGTGGCCGCCCATCCGCGGCTGGAACTGGCTTTCGTCTCCTCGCGCGAGCGCGCCGGGCAGCGCCTGTCCGACCATCACCCGGAATTCCAGGGCGATCTGCAGTACGAGAACCTGG
This sequence comes from Stenotrophomonas sp. YJH_SMC_54, assembly GCF_059368435.1. Taxonomy (NCBI): domain Bacteria; kingdom Pseudomonadati; phylum Pseudomonadota; class Gammaproteobacteria; order Lysobacterales; family Lysobacteraceae; genus Stenotrophomonas; species Stenotrophomonas sp. YJH_SMC_54. The sequence continues at coordinate 25,062 of NZ_JCAFRS010000005.1, forward strand.
ACGCCGACGCGGTGGCGGCCAAGGGTGTGGACGCAGTGATCCTGGCCCTGCCCAATGGCCTGGCCGCACCGTTCGTGGCTGCGCTGGAAGCCGCGAAGCCGGACACCGTCATCGTCGATCTCTCGGCCGACTATCGCTTCGACAACAGCTGGTACTACGGCCTGCCGGAGCTGACCCGCGGCCGCTACAACGGCCAGAAGCACATCAGCAACCCGGGCTGCTATGCCACGGCGATGCAGCTGGCGGTGCATCCGCTGCTGGACCTGCTGGCCGGTCCGCCGCAGTGCTTCGGTGTCTCCGGCTACTCCGGCGCCGGTACCACGCCGTCGGACAAGAACAACGTCGAACTGCTGGCCGACAACCTGATGCCCTACGCGCTGACCAACCACGTGCACGAGCGCGAGGTGTCGGTGCAGCTGGGCGTGGCTGTTGAATTCATGCCACATGTCGCGCCGCATTTCCGGGGCATCACGCTTACCGCCAACCTGTGGCTGAACCGCGTGCAGACCCGCGAACAGATCGTCGAGCGCTTCCAGCAGGCCTATGCCGGCGAACCCCTGATCGACGTGGTGGATGACGCGCCGTGGGTCAGTCGCATCGCCGGCCGACACGGTGCCCAGGTCGGTGGCTTCACGCTCGCGCCGGGCGGCAAGCGGGTCGTCGTGGTGGCGACCCTGGACAACCTGCTCAAGGGCGCGGCCACCCAGGCCATGCAGAACCTCAACCTCGCGCTGGGCATCGATGAACTGATGTCCATCCCGCACTGAACACGCCTTCCGGAGCCCCCATGGCAGACCTTCTTTGGCAGAAGCCCGGCGTCGCTGTCGACGCCCAGATCCAGACCTTCCTCGCCGGCGACGACGTGATCCTCGACCGCGAGTTCTTCCTGCATGACATCGCCGCCAGCGCCGCACATGCACAAGGCCTGCAGCACATCGGCATCCTCAGTGCCGACGAGCTGGACGGCCTGCTGCGCGAACTGGAGGTGCTGGCGCAGGACTTCCGCGAAGGCCGCTTCGTGCTCGATACCCAGTATGAGGATGGCCACTCGGCGATCGAAGCGCGCCTGACCGAACGCCTCGGCGATGCCGGCCGCAAGATCCACACCGGCCGCAGCCGCAACGACCAGATCCTGGTCGCCACCCGCCTGTGGCTGAAGGAGAAGCTGCAGCGCGTGGCACAGCTCAGCGCCGAAGTGGCCAAGGTCGCGCTGGACCGCGCACAGGCCGAGAAGGACCTGCCGATTCCCGGCTACACCCACATCCAGCGCGCCGTAGTGTCCTCGGCCGGCATGTGGTGGGCGGGCTGGGCCGAGGCCTTCATCGACAATGCCATCCGCGCGCGTGACACCCATGCGCTGGTCGATGCCAATCCGCTCGGCACGGCTGCCGGCTACGGCGTGAACCTGCCGCTGGACCGCGAACACACCACGGCCGCGCTCGGTTTCGCGCGCATGCAGATCTCGCCGATCTACGCACAGCTGTCGCGCGGCAAGTTCGAGCTGGCCGCGCTGGAAGCGCTCGGTGGTGCCACGCTGGACCTGCGCCGCATCGCTTGGGACCTGTCGCTGTTCACCAGCGCCGAGTTCGGCTTCGTCGCGCTGCCGGCGCAGTACACCACCGGCAGTTCGATCATGCCCAACAAGCGCAACCCGGACGTGATCGAGCTGATGCGTGCGACCCACGCCAGCGTCGCCGCAGCGCGCACCGAGATCGAGCAGCTGCTGTCGCTGCCGTCGGGCTACCACCGCGACCTGCAGTCGTCCAAGGGTGCCATCTTCCACGGCTTCGGCCGTGGCCTGGCCGCGCTGGAGCTGCTGCCGGCGCTGCTGGCCAACCTGGAATGGCGTGACGACAAGCTGCGTGCGGCCATCGATTCGGGCATGTATGCCACCGACGTGGCGGTGGAAGCGGCCGTGGCCGGCGTGCCGTTCCGTGAGGCCTACAAGGCCGCTGCGGCCGGTGCCGACAGTGCAGGGCAGGGGCGTACCCCGGAAGGCAGCCTCGCCGCGCGCGTGTCGCCGGGTTCGGCCGCCGACCTGCGCCTGGACGAACTGCGCGCGCGCTGGCAGGCGCTGTCCTGATGGCGGGCACTGTCTACCTGGTGATGGCGATGCGCCGGCCGGACTTCAACGATGCAGCGGTGCAGCCGCACCGCGATTTCCTCGATGCGTTGCAGGCGCAGGGCAAGCTGCAGCTGACCGGTGGTTTCGCCGACGGCAGTGGTGGCGCCTATGTGCTGTGCAACGTGGACAGCCTGGCGCAGGCGCAGGCCATCGTCGCCACCGATCCGCTGGTGACGATGCAGGCCTCCGAGCTGACCGTGCACGAATGGAACACCCGCTGAGACACTGACCGATGATCCCGCACGCTGCCAACGTCGCCTCGCCGTTCCCCGAACAAGCGCTGCCGCCATGGCGGCGTGCGGTGCTGAAGGTCGGCAGCAGCCTGCTGGCAGCCGATGGCGGCGGCCTGTCACCACGCCACGCGCTGGGCCTGGCGCAGTTCGTCTCGGCCAATGTCCTGGCCGGGCGCGAGGTGGTGATCGTGTCTTCCGGCGCGGTCGCTGCCGGGCGCGCGATCCTGCCGCGGGCCGATGAGCCTGGCGCGGCGATGGCGGCGCGGCAGGCGCTGGCTGCGCTCGGCCAGGCCCAGCTGATCGGGCTCTGGCAGCGCTTCTTCGAGCGCCCGGTGGCGCAGGTGCTGCTGACCCATGACGACCTGCGCAACCGCCGCCGCTACCTCAACGCACGCGCCACGCTCAACGAACTGCTGCGGCTGGGCGCGTTGCCGGTGGTCAACGAGAACGACACCGTGTCGGTGGACGAGCTCAAGCTTGGCGACAACGACAACCTGGCGGCGACGGTGGCGGCGCTGGTCGATGCCGATGCGCTGTTCATCGCCACCGATATCGATGGCCTGTACAGCGCCGACCCGCGCACCGTGGCCGACGCGCGGCCGCTGCACGACGTGCCGGAACTGAGTGACGAGGTGCTGGCGATGGCCGGCGGCGCCGGCTCGCGCGCCGGTACCGGCGGCATGCGGACCAAGCTGGAAGCGGCAGCGAAGGCGGGTCGTCTCGGCATCGAAACCTATCTGTTCAATGGCCGCAGCGGTGACGTGGTACGCGCGCTGGCCCAGGACCGCCTGTTCGGTACCCGTATCCACGCCGCGCGCAGCCGTGAGGCGGCCCGCAAGCACTGGCTGCGGCACGCGCCGCTGGTCGAGGGAGCGATCGTGATCGATGCCGGCGCGGCGCAGGCGATGCGCGAGAAGGGCGCCTCGCTGCTGCCCGGCGGCATCACCGGCGCGGAGGGCATGTTCCGCCGTGGCGACATGGTGCAGGTGTGCTGGAACGCGCCACAGGGCCGCGTCTGCGTGGCGCGCGGCGTCAGCCAGTACGCGGCCGATGATGTGCGCCGGATCGCCGGCCGCCATTCGCGCGACATCGAGGCCGTGCTGGGCTACAACTACGGTGGCAGTGTCGTCCATCGCGACGATCTGGTGCTGCCATGACCGGTTTGAAGGACTCCCCGATGAGCGAAATCGAAGCGCAGGCGCGTGCCTGCCGTGACGCGGCCCAGATCGTTGCCGGCCTCGACAGTGCGGCGCGCCGCACGCTGCTGCTGGCAATGGCCCAGGCACTGGAAGTGAATGCCGGGCTGATCCTGGCCGGTAATGCGCGCGACCTTGCCGCTGCGCGCGAGAAAGGCATTGGCAGTGCCATGCTCGACCGCCTGGCGCTGGACCCGGCACGCCTGTTCGCGATGGCCGAAGCCGTGCGTGAGGTCGCCGCGCTGCCCGATCCCGTCGGCCAGATCACCCGCGACGATGTGCGTCCAAACGGCATCCGCGTGCAGAAGGTGCGCGTGCCGCTGGGCGTGATCGCGATGATCTACGAGGCGCGCCCGAACGTGACCGCCGAAGCGGCTGCGCTGTGCCTGAAGGCCGGCAATGGCGTGATCCTGCGCGGTGGTTCCGAAGCGGTCCACTCCAACACCGCCATCGCCCAGGCGCTGGCCGTCGCCCTGCAGGCCAATGGCGTACCGGCGGCGGCAGTGACCGTGCTGACCGACCTGCGCCGCGAAGCAATGCTGGAGCTGCTGCAGCTGCATGAACTGATCGATCTGGCGATTCCGCGCGGCGGCGAAGGCCTGATCCGCTTCGTTTCCGAGCATGCGCGGGTGCCGGTGATCAAGCACTACAAGGGTGTCTGCCACCTGTTCGTGGATGCCAGCGCCGACCTCGGCAAAGCCATCGACCTTCTGGTGGACGGCAAGTGCAGCCGTCCGTCGGCCTGCAACTCGCTGGAAACCCTGCTGGTGCATCGTGATGTGGCCGAAGCCTTCCTGCCGCGCGTGGCGCAGGCGCTCGGTGAGCGTGGCGTGGAGCTGCGCGCCGACACGAACGCGCAGCCGCTGCTGCCGGGCAGCACCGCCGCCAGCGAAGACGACTACGCTGCCGAGTTCCTCGACCTGGTGCTGGCCGTGCGGGTGGTCGACGACCTCGATGCGGCCATCGCGCATATCCGTGCCTATACCTCCGACCATACCGAAGTGATCGTCACCGAAGACGCCGGCCATGCCGAGCGCTTCGTCAACGCACTGCGCTCGGCGGTGGTGATGGTCAATGCCTCGTCGCGCTTCTCCGACGGTGGACAGCTGGGCCTGGGCAGCGAGATCGGCATTTCCACCACGCGCCTGCATGCGTACGGCCCAATGGGCCTGGAAGCACTCACCGTCGAACGATTCGTCGTGCGCGGTGAAGGGCAGACGCGCAAGTAGATCCACGCGATGCGCGGATGCCCTTCGCGGTAGACCCCGGTGCCGACCAAGGTCGGCGCCCACCAGGCCCAAGCGCCGACCAGGGTCGGCAGCTACCCAAGCAAGCGCCGACCCGGGTCGGCGACTACCGGGGCGTCACACCACCTCGCGGCGGATACCGATCGGCCGCGCGTGATCGTCCATGTGCAGCGTGGCGGCCTTGCAGCCCAGCAGGCGCTCGGCAAGGCCGGTGCTGGCACCCAGATCGGCCGCGACTTCATTGAGGCTGGCCAGCGGTCGCGGCAGGCGTCGCTCGTGGCCACGGAAGCGCGCGCGGTTGTACTCGGCCCAGCCGATCAGCAGCACGCTGGCACACAGCAGCATCAGCGGCAGTGCCACCAGCACATAGGGGTCGAACTGGCTTTGCCGTTCGTACAGCTGCTGCCAGGCCAGCTGGCCGCCGATCAGCCACGAGAACAGGGTCACCAACGGTGCCCACAGGTAGAAGTAGAACCCCCAGAACGCGAGGGTGACGAAGCCCCAGGCGGTGCGCTGGAAGCGTGGTTGGCGATGCGGCTTGCGAATCATCCGCGAGTCGAAGCGGTTGGACGGGCGTTGTGCGTTCATCGGATCCCCCGATCGGGACTGGTCCAGGTGGCGCGCTTGCTGCGACGGCGCAGCAGGGTCTTCGGCAACGCCACCAGGGTGGTGGAAAGACTGATCAGCCAGTACGCCATCGGGTACCAGATGACCCAGAAGTAGTTGCGTCCAATCTGTGTTTCGTAACGACGGTCGATGATCAGGCTGCTGGCGAACTGCATCAGGCAGACCAGGGCCAGGATCACGCCATGCCATTGCGGCAGCAGGCTGGCGATGTACAGCTGCGGCGGTACGTCGATGAGCTTGCCCAGCACCCACAGCACCACGATGAACAACATGGTGTAGGCCCAGATCACGCTCAGCACGTACTCCAGCAGTACGCCCCACATGCGCCGTTCCTTCCAGTGCAGCAGTGAACGCGCATGCCGCAGCATCACTTCCACGCCACCCTGCGCCCAGCGCAGCCGTTGCCGCCACAGACCCTTCAGCGTTTCCGGCATCAGGATGAAGCACAGCGCGTTGGGTTCGTAGCGGATGTCCCAATGCGCACGCTGCAGGCGCCAGCTGATGTCGATGTCCTCGGTCACCATGTCGTCCGACCACCAGCCGACCTGGTGCAGGGCGGTGCGGCGAAAGCCTGCGATCACTCCGGAGATGGTGAAGATGCGCCCGTACACGCGCTGCGCGCGCTTGATCATGCCGATGATCGAGGAGAATTCGGCCACCTGCAGGCGTCCAAGCAGGGTGGAACGGTTGCGGATGCGCGGGTTGCCGGTGACCGCACCGACGCGGTTGCCGCTGACCAGGTGCCAGACCATCCAGTGCAGGGCGTGTTCCTCCAGCATGGCATCGCCATCGATGCACACCAGGTACTCCGAGCGGGCCGCCAGCGCACCCATGCGCAGCGCGTTGGCCTTGCCGAGGTTGCGGTCCAGGTGCAGCACGCGCAGCCGCGGATGCTTCGCCGCCAGCACGTCGAGCCGGGCGCCGGTGTCATCACTGCTGCCATCGTCGATGGCGATCACCTCGTAGTCGGCCGGATAGCGCTGTGCCAGCGCCGCGCCGAGTGTGTCGTCGAGGTTCGGGGACTCGTTGTGGCAGGGAATCAACAGGCTCGCGAACGGTGGATCGACCATCAGCGGCGGGTCGTTGCGTGGGCGCGAATGGCGTTCGCGCCGGAAGTAGTAATACAGGCCGCCCGACATCCAGAAGAACGCCATCACCATCGGGTAGTAGAAGGCGAACTGGAACAGGACCTGCAGCAGCGGGTGCATGTCCATGTCACTTCTCCGGGTACGGGAAGTTGCCGGCGGACATCGCCGCGCGGGCATCATGGGTGGAAGGCTGGCCGGCGATGAAGTCATCCGGGTACCAGGCGAAGTGGTGCACGCCGTGCGCCTGCAGCTGGCGGATCTGCGCGCGCAGCCGCTCGGCGGGAATCGGTTGCCCGCTGCGCCAATCGACGGTCTGCAGTTCGAACAGGGTGTGCTGCAACTGGGGATCGTGCGCACGCACCGCGGCCAGCAGCTGGTCGAGCCAGCGTTCCGGATGCCTGCTGCCTTCCATCCACGGCATCGCCATCAGTGCGGTCTGGTCGTAGGCCTTGTTGAACAGGTCCAGGCGCTGCGCGAACCAGGCCTCGCTCTGCGGACGCAGCACCGGCTCCGCGTACAGGTTGCGCACTGTGGCCAGCTTCGGCCGCCAACGCTGCGCACTGTCGCGCAGGGCCAGGGTGAAGTCGATCAGCGCCCGGGTGCGAGCGCTGCCATCGTCGCCGGCCGCCAGCGTGGGCAGTTCTGTGTCGCGCAGGTAGCCATCATCATGGAAGAGCAGGCCTTCGAAATACGAGTTGACGGCCAGATCCTCGTAGATGTCGAGCATGATCTGGCGTGCCTTCGGATTGGTGAAGTCCAGCCGGTACATGCCGTCGGCATCGCCGTTGTCGATCGCCAGTGCCTTGCGCTGCACGGGGTCGGGCAGCTCGAAGCCGAGCACCGGCAGCCATGCGTAAACCTTCACCCCCGCGCGCGACTTCAGCTGCCAGGCGACCCGGCTGAACAGGTCCGCGCGCATCGGCATGTGCCGGTTGGGGAAGTACAGTGCATCGGCGGTGTTGTTGCCGTCCGGATCGGCGAACGCCTGCAGGTAGACGTGGGTGGGCGAAATGCGCTTGACCCGCTCGATCAGCGCATCGAGGTTGCGCCCCTGCTGCGCCGGGTCCGGGTCGTACACATCATCCAGGTCGACCTGCAACGCGCGGATGCCGTCGAGCGCAACGTCGCGCCGCAGCTCGTAGGCCAGGCCCTCCACGGTCGGGTTGTCGCTGACCAGGAAGCGCGCCAGCCCATGCAGGTCGCTGGCCACTGGCGTGCTGCGGCCTTCCAGATCGAAGGACACCGGCATGCCCAGCTGTTCGGCGATGTCGTTGCTCAACTGGTTGTAGGCGGCGTACGGCCAGACGATGGCGCGCGGGCGCACGCCCAGGTGCTGCTGGATGCGCTGCACGCTGCGGCCGAGATCGGCGCGCAGGCGCTGCTCGTACTGCGCCTCGCTCTCATAGCTGCGCGTGGCCGGCCGGTAGATGCGGGTGACCACCGCTGGCGTCGAATTGCCCTGCGGATTGGCAAGCACTCCGTGGTGCAGGTCGTCGGTATGGCTGGCCACTTCGATCAGGCCGCTGTCGTGCATCTGCTTCAGCTGCGCCCAGGTAACGAAGTCATCGTGGCCGAACGGCCGGTAGCCATAGTCGATCGTGCGCCCGGGCGCCATGTCCACGTAATCGGTGATCACTGCCACCAGCGCCGGGTAGCGGTACGCCTGCAGCAGCGGGAACGCCTTGTCGTAGACGCTGCGCAGGCCATCATCGAAGGTCAGCAGTACCGGTTTCGGTGGCAGCGTGGCGCGTCCCTGGGAGGCGTCGATCACCTGCGACAGCGACACCGGGTGGTAGCCGTGTGCCCCCAGCCAATCCAGGTGCGCGGCGAAGTTCTGCGTGCTCACCGCGTAGGTGTCGGCGTCGCCCTTGGCCGCGACCCGGTCGCGGATGTCGTGGTAGCTGAGGATCAGCAGGCCGTTGTCAGTGGCATCGAGATGCAGGGCCTGCTGCGCGAACGCCGGCGGCGTGGCGGCCAGCAGCAGGAGCACGATCAGTCGCAGGATGCGGGCCATGTCACTCTCCCCAGCGCAGTGCGGCTTCGAAGCCGATATGACGCTCGCGGTGGCCGTCGTAGACCGGCCGCGACCAGCGCACGCCGTACTCGAACACGCGGCCCTGGCCCAGCTGCCACTCGTGCATGTAGGACACCGAAGGGACCAGAGCGCTGCCGAAGCCGTCCTGCCAGTAGTCACCCAGCGAGACCGTCAGGCGGTGCCGGAAGTGGCGCTCGTAGTGCCGCCACAGCTGCTGGTCGATGCGCAGCCCGATCTCGACCATGCGGTCGCGCTTCGGGTTGAAGTAGGGCGCGTCGTCGCGGCTGCCCCGGCTGGTGTAGGCACTGGCCAGGCCGTCGATCAACCAGCGCGGGCGGGTCAGCAGGCGCTGTTCGATGCTGGTGCTGAACAGCTCGCGGTGGTTGCCGTCGTCGTAGCGGAAGCGGCTGGCGCCGAACATCCAGTGGGTCAGCTCGCTGCGCCGGTAGTCGACCTGCGCGCTCACGCTGTCAGCGGTGATGCCCGCCACGCGCGCCTGCATCGAGGCTTCCGGGTCATTGCGTGCGGCCACCAGCCCGGCATGCCAGTAATCGTTGAACTGCCAACCCACGCCGATGCGCAGGCCGGTATCGCCAATGTGGTCGTTGGCGCGCAGTACCGCCGCTTCCGCATCCAGCTGGCCAAAGCGGTAGCGTACGCCCGCGCCCAGCCACAGCGGGTCGATGCGCTGGTCCTGGAAGTCGACCGAGCGCCTGTCGGCGAAGGCGAACAACCGCCAGCGGTCGTCGAGCACCGGTGTCTGCACTTCCATGCCGTAGTGACGGTCGTTGTTGCCCAGCGGCGAGGTGCCGCCACCGCCGGAGCTGCGACCAATGTCGGTCCATGCCTTCAGCTGCCAACCGCGATGCGCCCGCCAGGCCTGGTCCATGCGTTCGACGGCGGGTTGAGTCGGGTAGTGTGCGACAAGATCGTCGTGCAGTGGCCTTGCCAGGTCATCACGCTGCAGGGCGACGTAGGCCTCCTCCATGCCCAGCCGCGGCTCGATGTCGCGAGGGTCCAGCGCATGTGCCATCTGCTGGCGCTGCAGTGCCATGCGTGGCCATCCGCGCATCATGTACACGCTGCCCAGCGCGCTCTGCAGGCCGCCGTTGCCCGGTGCGATGTCGACCATCGATTCCAGGTCGTGCTGTGCGGTGCGCAGGTCGCCACTGTAGGCGCGTACCATCGCCAGATTCAGGTCGGCCTCGTAACGTGACCAGTTCGCGTACGGTGACTTGCCGTTGCTCCAGCGCCACGCCGGCTCCTTGTCACGCCAGGCCTGCAGCAGGTCGATCGCCTTTTCCTGCTGCTCGCTCTCCAGGTAGGCATAGGCCAGTTCCGAGTGCGAAGCATCGCGTGTCGGGTCGCCGGCCACTGCCGCCTGCAGCACCGGTATGGCTTCTTCCGGATGCAGGGTGCCCATCAGCGAATCGCCGACCGCAGGCAGCACATAGTCGGGCAGGGCATGGCCTTCGGCCTGCAGTGCGCGGGCTTCCTCGCGCACCTGCGCATGGCGGCCCAGCCGGTTGAGCAGGATCAGCCGGTCCATGCGGACGCGAAGCGGCGCCTGCGCGGGCGGGGTGCCTTCGCTGCCCAGGTAGCGCTGCATGCGCGCCAGGGTCGATTCGGCTTCTTCCAGGCGGCTGTCTTCGCTGCTGCTGTAGGCCAGGCTCCAGACCACAAGCTTGGCCAGGTAGTCGCCTTCGATGCGCTGCTTCTGTGCAGCGTCGAACAGCTGTGGGCGCTGCTGGTACAGCTCCCAGGCGCGCCAGGCGTTGCCGATGTCGCCCAGGGTCAGTACGCGCAGCTTGAACAGCAGGTCGTCGTTGGGTTGCTCTTGGCTGGCGCGCTCGATCGCGCCGAGGGCATCCAGCCAGCGGGCTTGGTCGCGGTAGCGGCCGATCTCGGCCAGGGCCGCCTCGCGGTCAGGCGGGGCAGCGCTGCTGGCCCAGGCCAGGGCGGTACAGGCAAGGCCGACGCAGAGCGCCAGCCGGCGGTGGACAACCATTGGGGACCCCCTTGGCTTCCGAACCAGACAACCTGAGAAATGTGACGCACATCACATGCCAGCTTTTGGCGTGGCCGTGGCCCGCGTCACTCCCTTCGTGCATTCCCGTCCAGCAAGGACGGATACAAACCCGGACAGCGACCTGCAATGTCTTGTCTGAAACGAGAGTCCCCCGCACACCGAATGGCGGCCTGGGCGGCGCTGCCGCCCCCATGCCCGATGCCGGCACGCGGCAAGGATGGGCATTCGTGGGCACTATCCGCCCGGAATTGTCAGCCCGGTGTCAAAATGCGCAGACGGGCTGACGAGCGGTAGGTAGGGCCGGTTGCGAGGCCCTGCGCGGCTTACCAGAGGTCTTCCAGCTTGCGCGGCTTGCAGGCCACCCAGGAGGCGCACAGCATCAGGGTGGCGCAGCCGAACAGGAAGCTGAACGGGAGCGTCCAGCCGTTGCTGACCGTATGCAGCCAGCCGACCAGGAACGGCCCCAGGCAGCTGAAGCTGTAACCCACGCCCTGCATGAAGCCGGACAGTGCCGCCGAGCCGGTGGGGGTGCGCGTGCGCAGGTTGATCAGGGTCAGCGCCAGCGGGAAGGTGGATGGACCGACGCCGAGCAGGCACGCCCACAGCAGGGGGGCCTTCATCGGTGCCAGCAGCAGGCCGGTGAAGGCGATCACGAACGAGAAGAAGCCGATCAGCACCAGCGGGAACGGGTTCTGCATGCGAACTGCCATGGATGGAATGACCAGCGACGGCAGCAGCCCGAGCGCCGAGAACACCGCCACCATCACGCCACCAAAGGCCGGTGTGCCGCCGGCCTCGACCACGATGCGTGGCAGCCAGGTGAACATCGAATAGGTCATCAGCGAAGTCATGCCGAACATCAGCGTCATGCTCCAGCCCAGTGAGGTGCGCCAGACTTTCCCATGCGGCTGTGCGGCCGGGTCGGTGGCATCTGCCTGCGGCTTCGGTGCGCGCCTGGCCAGAACCAGCCACGGCAATGCTGCGGCCAGTGCCAGCAGTGCCCACATGCCCAGCGACACGCGCCAGCCTGCGGCGTTGGCCACCGGCACCGCCAGCAGCGCCGGCAGCATGGTGCCCAGCTGCAGCACGCTGATGTAGAGCGTGCTCATGGTGCCGACCTTGTTGGCGAAATAGCGCTTCACCAGCGGCGGCACCACCACGTTGCCGATGCCCATGCCGGCCAGTGCCACCACCGAACCCAACAGCAGCGTGCCGACGTTGCCGGCGCTGGAACGCAGCAGCAGGCCGGCCATCGCCATCACCATCGCCAGCAGCGTGGTGCGCTCCAGGCCCAGGCGCCGCGCCAGCGCCGGCGTGGCCACGCCGAACAGTGCGAACGACGCGGTCGGCAGCATGCCCAGCACGCCGGTCATGGTGGTACCGAAACCGAACTGCTGGCCGAGCACGTCCAGCAGCGGGGTGATCGAGGTGACCGCGGTGCGCAGGTTGATCGCTGCCAGCAGGATCGCGGCGAATGCGAGGACGCGGCCGTGCAGCAGCGACGGCGAATCGGAAGTGGAGGAACTCATCGGTGGTCCTTGCAGGTGTCGCACGCCGGGGCAATGGCATGCAGCGCCGGCATCGGTCTACGCCGAAGCGGCAGGTGGGGGAGGGGCTGCTGGCGGGCCGGCAGCGCGGCCATTGTACGTGCGGGCTCCGGCAAGGTCCCGTCATGCGGGCGGCCAGGTGCCTGATACAAAAAAACCCGGAGGACAGTGATGTCTTCCAGGCTTCTTGGTGACCACCGAAGTGGTCGGGGAGACAGGATTCGAACCTGCGACCTCTACGTCCCGAACGTAGCGCTCTACCAGACTGAGCTACACCCCGAAGGGAGCCGCCTATTCTAGCGATTCACCCCGATGGCGGCAAGGGGTGAATGCTGTTTTCTTCACACTGCCGAAGCAGTGCCACTTCAGGGAACAAAAAAGCCTGGACGACTTCACCAGGCTTCAATGCGACCACCGAAGTGGTCGGGGAGACAGGATTCGAACCTGCGACCTCTACGTCCCGAACGTAGCGCTCTACCAGACTGAGCTACACCCCGAAGGAGCCGCCTAAGATACCGTGTGAAGGCCAAGGCGGCAAGGCTTTTTTACAGCTCAGCGACGATTTTCCTTCTCGATGCGGTTCTGCTCGCGGGCTTCGAACCACATGCCGTTGAGGATGGCCACCGTCGAGGCGAGGCCGGCACCGAGAATCCAGGCGAAATACCACATGATCAGTCTCCTTCATTCCGGGTAGGTGCCGACCGTTGGTCGGCACACGTGCAAGCAATCAATACGCGTTCGGGTTGTTACCCATCTCTTCGGTGGTGGTCTTGCCCTTCAGCACGCGGTACACCCAGGTGGTGTAGGCGAGGATGATCGGCAGGAATACCGCCGTGGCCAGCAGCATGATCCACAGGGTCAGGTGGCTGGACGAGGCGTCCCACACGGTCAGGCTGGAGGTGGGCTGGCTCGAGGACGGCAGCAGGAACGGGAAGATCGCAAAGCCGACGGTCAGGATGATGCCGGCGATGGCGGCCCCCGAGGCGATGAAGGCCAGGCCGCCGCGACGGGCCCGCAGCAGTACCGCACTGGCCAGCAGTCCGGCCAGGCCCAGCAGCGGCGCCAGGATCGTGGCCGGCATGGCGCTGTAGTTGCGCATCCAGCCACCGGCGGCGCCGAGTTCGGCGGTCTTCAGCAGCGGATTGGTGGCGCCGTCGGTGACCACCTGCGAGGTGATCTGGTAACCCGGCAGGCCGAAGGCCACCCAGGCACCGCCCACCGCGAACAGCACGAAGGCGATGATCGCGGCGATGCTGCCGAAACGGGCCGCACGTTCGGCCACCGGGCCGTCGGTCTTCAGCACCAGCATGGCGGCACCGTGGGCGACCAGCATCGACACGCTGAGCAGGCCGGCCAGCAGCGCGAAGGGCATCAGCAGGCCGAAGAACGAGCCGGTGTAGAAGATGCGCATGCTGTCATCGAAGTGGAACGGCACGCCCAGCACCACGTTGCCCACCGCCACGCCCATGATCAGCGCCGGGATGAAGCCACCGATGAACAGCGCCCAGTCCCAGGTGTTGCGCCAGCGCTCGCTGGGCATCTTGCTGCGGAACTTGAAGCCGACCGGTCGCAGGATCAGCGCGAACAGGATCACGAACATCGCCAGGTAGAACCCGGAGAAGCTGACCGCGTAGAGCGGCGGCCATGCGGCGAAGATCGCGCCGCCGCCCAGGATCAGCCACACCTGGTTGCCTTCCCATACCGGACCGATGGTATTGATCACCAGCCGGCGCTCAGCGTCGTTGCGGGCGACGAAGGGCAGCAGGGTGCCCACGCCCAGGTCGAAACCATCCATCACGGCGAAACCGATCAGCAGGATGCCGAGTAGCAGCCACCAGATCACGCGCAGCGTGGTGTAGTCCAGAAGAATGAAATCCATCTTGGTTCTCCTGCCTCAGGCCTGGCCGGCGGCCGGCGCCGAGGCATTGTGGGAAGCATGCGGCTGGGGCGACTGCAGTGACGGCAGCACCTCGTCCGGACCCTTGCGGATCGCCTTGAGCATCAGCTTGATCTCGACCACGATCAGCGCGGTGTAGATGGCAGTGAAGCCGGCCAGGGTCAGCACGATTTCATGCAGGGCCAGCCCCGATGCTGCATAGAAGGTCGGGAGCACGCCATCGACCGCCCACGGCTGGCGACCATACTCGGCCACGAACCAGCCGCACTCGATCGCGATCCACGGCGCCGGCAGCGTCCACAGGGCCAGCTTGAGGAACCAGCGCTTGTCCTGGAAATTGTTGCGGCAGGAGTAGTAGAAGGCCAGGGCGAAGAAGGCGATGAGGTAGAAGCCGAGGCCGGCCATCACGCGGAAGGTCCAGAACAACGGCATCACGCGCGGCACCGTGTCCATCGCCGCCTGCGAGATTTCCTGCGGGGTGGCGTTGAGGATGTCATCGCGATAGCGCTTGAGCAGCAGGCCGTGGCCCAGGTCCTGCCAGTGACGGTCGAACATCTCGCGCGCTTCAACGTCGTTCTTGTTGGCGCGCAGGCGTTCCAATGCACCGTAGGCCAGCTGGCCGCCACGCACGCGGTGTTCGGCGCGCTCGACCAGTTCCAGGATGCCGGGAATCGGCTGGTTCAACGAGCGGGTGGCGATCAGGCCCATCAGGTAGGGGATCTTCACCGCGTAGTCGTTCTGGTGGGTCTCCTGGTTCGGGATGCCGAAGGCGGTGAAGTCGGCCGGCGCACGCTCGGTCTCCCACATCGCTTCGATCGCGGCCAGCTTCATCTTCTGGTGTTCGCTGGCGGCGTAACCGCTCTCGTCACCCAGCACGACCACCGACAGCGATGACAGCAGGCCGAACGCCGCGGCCACCGCAAACGAACGACGGGCCAGGTCCTTGTGCTTGTTGCGCAGCAGGAACAGCGCGCTGATCGCCATCACGAACACCGCACCGGTCACGTAGCCGGCGCTGACGGTGTGCACGAACTTGGCCTGCGCCACCGGGTTGAACACCACCGCCATGAAGTCGACCACTTCCATGCGCATGGTTTCCGGGTTGAACACCGCACCGGTCGGGTTCTGCATCCAGCCATTGGCCACCAGGATCCAGATCGCCGACAGGTTGGTCCCCAGCGCCATCAGCCAGGTCACCATCAGGTGCTTGACCTTGCTCAGGCGGTTCCAGCCGAAGAAGAACAGGCCGACGAAGGTCGCTTCCAGGAAGAACGCCATCAGGCCTTCGATGGCCAGTGGCGCACCGAAGATGTCACCCACGTAGTGGCTGTAGTAGGACCAGTTCATGCCGAACTGGAATTCCATGACGATGCCGGTGGCAACGCCCATGGCGAAGTTGATGCCGAACAGGACGCCCCAGAACAGGGTCATCCTGCGCCAGATCTCCTTGCCGGTCATCACATACACGCTCTCCATGATGGCCACCATGAAGGACAGGCCGAGGGTGAGCGGTACGAATAGGAAGTGGTACATCGCGGTCAGCGCGAATTGCAGCCGCGACAGTTCTACGACTGTCTGATCAATCATGGCCTGGCTACCTCGTTGGATAGTGCCGTTGCAGGTGGCGGGAAGGGTGGTCTACGACGTGAATGATGTGACCGACTACTTCAAACAGCCTTGATCCAGATCAATGTATGAACAGGTGCCCCGGTTGATCGTATGCCAACCTGATGAAGACTGCGACCGCCGGCCGCAGGGGCGGGCTATTGCCTGCGCCTACAATGCCGTGTCTCCCCCGTTGCCCGTGAAGACCTCTTGAGCGCTGCCGAAACGACCCCTGATGGCCTGTCCCCGGAAGCTGAAACCGCCCGCCAGCGGCGTGTGCGCACGGCCTGGCTGGCCGACCTGGCACGCTCCGCCCGGGGCCGCCAGCGCCTGGCCGCGCTGTGCATCAGCCTGTCCGGCGCACTGTTGATCGGCCAGGCTGCCGCCATCGCCTGGCTGGTGCAGCAGGTGCTGGTGGAGCGCGTGCCGCTGGAATCTGGCCTGCCGGTGCTGGCGGGATTGGCGGTGATCCTGGTGCTGCGCACCCTGCTGGGCAGCGCCACCCAGGCCGCCGCCGGTGACGTGGCCGACGCCGCACGCCTGGCATTGCGCGAACGCGTGTTCGCACGCCTGCTGGGCCACGGCCCACTGTGGCTGCGGCAGCGCCGCACCGGCGAACTGGGCGAACTGATGCTGCATCACGGTGATGCGATCGAGAGCTATTACAGCGGCTTCCTGCCGGTGCGCACTGAAGTGGTGGTGGTGCCGCTGCTGATCCTGGCCGCGGTGGCCTGGGTGGACTGGGTGGTGGCGCTGATCCTGCTGTTCACCGCGCCACTGGTGCCGTTCTTCATGATGCTGGTGGGCTGGGGCGCCGAAGCGGCCGGCCGTGCGCAGCTGGGTGAGCTGGCACGCATGAGCGGCCATTTCGCCGACCGGATCAAGGGCCTGGGCCTGCTACGCCTGTATGGCCGCGGTGACGCCGAGCTGGAGGGTATCGAGGCCGCCGCTGAAGGCGTGCGCGTGCGCACGCTGAAGGTGCTGCGGATTGCCTTCCTGTCGTCCACGGTGCTGGAATTCTTCGCCTCGGTGAGCGTGGCGATGGTGGCGCTGTACCTGGGCCTGAGCTATCTGGGCATGATGTCGCTGCATGCAGCGGTGCCGACGCTGGGTGCGGGGCTGTTCTGCCTGCTGCTGGCACCGGAATTCTATGCGCCGCTGCGACGGCTGGCCGCGCACTACCATGATCGCGCCAATGCACTGGCCGCCGCCGCCGAAGTGGAGCGCCTGCTGCAGTCGCTGCCCGATGAGCAGGGCCTGGTCGAGAACGAGGTTGCACCGCTGGCGGTGGAGCCGGCCGAGGCCGCGTTGCCGCCGCTGCAGGCACAAGGGCTGGTGCTGCGCCCGCTGGGCGCGCCGCAGGATGTGCTGCAGGATCTGGACCTGCGGCTGGAGCCGGGCCAGCGCCTGGCCCTGGTTGGTCCCAGCGGCTCCGGTAAAAGCACCCTGCTGGAAGCGCTGGCCGGCTGGCTGCCGCCGCGCGCCGGCAAGCTGCAGCTGCGGCCTGGCGTGCAGGTGGCTTATGCCAGCCAGCGCCCCTACCTGTTCCACGGCAGCATCGCCGACAACCTGCGGCTGGCTGATCCCGGTGCCAGCGATGCGCGGCTGCGCGCGGTGGCCGAGGCCGCGCAGGTGCTGCAGTTCGCACAGCGCCTGCCACAGGGCCTGGACACGGTGATCGGCGAACGTGGCTTCGGCCTGTCCGGCGGCGAAGCCCGTCGTATCGGCCTGGCCCGGTTGTTGCTGCGCGACCCGCAGGTCCTGTTGCTGGACGAACCCACCGCGTTTCTCGACGCCGATACCGAGGCCGCACTGCTGCGCAGCCTGGCTGCCTATGCGCGGGGTCGCAGTGTGGTGGTCGCCACCCACAGCCCGGCGGTGATCGCCTGGGCCGACCGCTGCCTGCTGCTGCCGGAAGGGCGCCTGGTCGAACCGGCACAGGCGGTGCGCGCATGAGCCGTTCGCCTGATTCGCTGCGCGCGGTGTTTCTGCGCCATCGGCCGCGCCTGCTGCTGACCGTGCTGCTGCTGTGGACCACCATGCTGGCCGGCACCGCATTGCTCGGCCTGTCCGGTGGCTTTCTCACCGCCGCCGCGTTGGCTGGTGCGGCCGGCCTCGGCCAAGGCTTCAACTTCTTCTCACCGTCCGCGGGCATACGCGGGCTGACGATGGCGCGCATCGTGTCGCGCTATTTCGAGAAGCTGGTCGGCCACGACGCCACGCTGCGCATCGCCCGCGACCTGCGCGTGTGGTTCTTCCGCCGCGCGTTGCCGCTGGCACCCGCACGGTTGGGGGCTACGCGCACCGGCGACCTTCTGGCGCGCCTGCTCGGCGACATCGGTGAAGTGGACGGCCTGCTGGTGCGTGCGATCGGGCCGCTGCTGGCGTTGGGCGGATTGTCGCTGGTCGCGATCGTTTCGGCAGCACTGATCCTGCCGTCGGCTGCGGTGCTGCTGGCGGTGCTGGCGCTGCTGATCGCCTTCGGCGTGCCGTGGCTGGGCGTGCGTGGCCATGACGACGAAGAGGCCGACCGTGCCGCGCACCGTGCCGCATTGCGCACCGCGGCCTTTGAGGGGTTGGAAGGTGCGGGTGACCTGGCCGCGCTGCATGCCGATGCAGCGTGGCAGCTGAAGGTGCGCGTGGCAGCCAAGCAGCTGGCCTCGCGTGACCGCCGCCGCCGCTGGCGCCTGATCGCGGCCTCGACCCTGCACGGCCTGGTGGCGGGGCTGGGCCTGGTGGCGATGCTGGCGTTGGCCCTGCACGCGGCCGAGCAGCAGCGCATCGCACCGGAAATGGCCGCAGGTTTGGTGTTCCTCACCGTGGCGTTGGTCGAGCTGTGGGCCGGCATGGGCCTGGCCTGGCAGTCGCTGCAGTCCGGGCGCATTGCCGCCGATCGCCTGCAGGCGATCGTCGAGCAACCGCCGACGGTGGACGATCCGCAGGCGCCACAGGTGGTGCCGCCGGCTGCGCGCGTGCATTGGGATGACGTGCATTTCCAGTGGCCAGGCGGCGCGCGGCCGGTGTTGTCCGGCCTGCAGCTGACCCTGGCGCCAGGCGAACGCATCGCGATTCGCGGCGACAGCGGCAGTGGCAAGACCACGCTGTCGAGCCTGCTGCTGCGGCTGTGGGATCCGCAGCAGGGACGGCTGACCTACGGTGGCCGCGACCTGCGTGATTTCGCCCAGGCCGAATGGCACCGGCAACTGGCGTGGCTGCCGCAGAACGCGCCGGTGTTTGCCGGCAGCGTGGCCGAGAACCTGCGGTTGGGTGATCCCGATGCCAGCGACGCCGCCTTGTGGGCGGTGCTGCGCCGCGTGCGCCTGGGCGAATGGGCCGAGCGCAACGGCGGCCTGCAGGCCTGGGTGGGCGAGAACGGCGCGACGATGTCGGCCGGGCAGGCGCGGCGGTTGGCGTTGGCCCGTGCACTGCTGCGCAATGCGCCGATCCTGCTGCTGGACGAACCGACCGAAGGCCTCGACGTGGATACCGCACGCGCGCTGTTGCAGGACCTTTCCGGTTTGCTGGACGGGCGCAGCCTGTTGATGATCACCCACGACGACCTGCCCGAAGGCGTGGTCGATGCGCAGTACCGGTTGCGCGACGGGGCTCTGGTCCGCGAAGCGTGAACCGGTAGTGCCGGCCGCTGGCCGGCAACCTCATGGCGCCTGATACGGACACGGAATTGCCGGCCAGCGGCCGGCATTACCCATTCGAACGGTTACCGCGAGAACTCGCGCAGCATCACCGCGATCGAGGCCACGTTGGCCAGCACGCACAACCAGAACACCCACTGGAATGCGGCCTTGCGGTGCTTGTGTCGGAACAGCGCCTGGCCCAGCAGCGCGCCCGGCCAGCCACCGGCAAAGGCCAGCATTTGCAGGGTGCGTTCGGGAATGCGCCATTGCTTTCGCTGCGCCGCGCGCTTGTCCTGGCCGTACAGCGCGAACGACACCGCGCTGGTCAGCATGCACCAGCCGCCCAGCCACAGCGGCAGCACACCGCTGACCATCAGCGCGATCAACGCGCCGAACGCGGCCAACGCGAGGTTACGCCGCCACGCCACTTACAGCGCGTCGAGGAAGCCGCGCACGGCGGGGCCGAAACGCTCGAAATCGACCAGGAAGGCGTCGTGACCCTGCGGTGACTCCAATCCGATGAAATGGGCGTCAGCGCCTCCGGCACGCAGGCCATCGGCGACCTGTTGCTGCTGCTGCACCGGGAACAGGATGTCGGTGTTGGCGCCGATGGCCAGCGCCTTCTCCACCCGGATCTTCGCCAGCCCGGCCAGCACATCGCCATCGGCATACTCGGCCAGGTCGAACCAGTCCATCGAGCGGCTCAGGTACAGATAGCAGTTGGGGTCGAAGAAACGCACGAAGCGCCGTGCGTGGCCTTCCAGGTAGCTTTCCACCTGGAATTCCAGACCGAACGGATCGTCGTCGGTCTGGTCCGAATCCAGCCGCACGCGGCCGAAGCGGCCATCCCATTCCAGTGCCGAGCGGTAGGTGATCACGCCCAGCTTGCGCGCCATGCGCATGCCGGACTCGGGATACGCGTCGTCGTCGTAGTGGCCACCATTCCAGCGTGGATCAAGGCGGATCGCTTCGCGCTGCAGCGAGCGGATCGCGATCGAGAACGGCAGCGCCTGCGCGCTGCCGGAAATGTTGACGTGGCTGCGCGCAATGCCCGGGTGCAGCATCAGCACGGCCAACGCGGTCATGCCGCCCATCGAATTGCCGACCACGCAGGCCAGCTGTTCGATGCCCAGGGCGCGCACGACTTCGATCGCGGCGCGCGCGCCGTCTTCGATCGATAGCTCGGGGAAGTCGAGACGATACGGTTGGCCGGTGGCCGGGTTGAGCGAGGCCGGACCGGTCGAGCCCTTGCAGCTGCCCAGCGAGTTCACGCAGACCACGAACCAGCGGTCGGTATCGATCGCCTTGCCGGGTCCGACCATGCCTTCCCACCAGCCCGCTGCCGGGTTGGCGTCGTTGGCTGCCGCGTGTGCATCCGGCGAGAGGCCGGTCACGATCAGGATCGCGTTGCTGGCGTCGGCCGCCAGTGTTCCCCAGGTTTCATAGGCCACGCGCGCGCCGTGCAGGGCGCCGCCGCGCTTGAACGGGAAGGGCGAGGGCAGGGCGTGGAAGCGGGTGCCGGGCGGGATGAATTCGGTCATGCAGGCATTCTAGCGGGGCCGCATGTGGAGCTGGCGACACGCTGGTTTCCATCGGCGATGCAGGTAGTGCCGGCTGCTGGCCGGCAACCTCGCAGGCGCATCACGATTCATGAGCTTGCCGGCCAGCGGCCGGCACTACCGCGGCGCGTTACGGGAAGCGCAGCTCCACAACACCGTCGTGGGGCAGGCTCACCTTCACCGGTACGCTCTGCAGGTCATCTTCGCTGCGGTTGGCGCTGCCGGTGCGCGAGATGCGTGCCAGCACTTCCACTTCGCGATGGGCCGACAGCGGTGCGGTTGGCATCGGGCTGTCAGCGTCACCCAGCCCGACCGTGGCCGGGAATCCTGCCAAGGGCAGCTTGCGTGCGGCCACCGGCATCGGCGGTCCACCCACGGCGCGGGCCAGCACGAATACCTGGGTGCTGGCCGGCCACTCGGTGCCCTTCAACGCAGGCAACTGCACGCGCACCTGCAACAGCGCCGGTGGCGCCGCAACGGCTGCGTCGGACGGCTGACCGGCGGCTTCACGGGCGATGGCGATCTGCGCCTGCAGCGCCTGCGCGGCGCCGGGCTCAAGCCGTGGCAGCAGGCCGCTCCACACATCTGCGGCCTCGGCATTCTTTCCGCGCTGGCGCAGGGCGATCCCCAGCAGCCAGCTGGCACGCTCGGCATCGGGTGCCAGCGCACGCGCCTGCTGCAGCCAG
Organism: Stenotrophomonas sp. YJH_SMC_54; assembly: GCF_059368435.1. Taxonomy (NCBI): domain Bacteria; kingdom Pseudomonadati; phylum Pseudomonadota; class Gammaproteobacteria; order Lysobacterales; family Lysobacteraceae; genus Stenotrophomonas; species Stenotrophomonas sp. YJH_SMC_54. The sequence goes on from NZ_JCAFRS010000005.1 coordinate 46,571, forward strand.
GCCATCGCCGTGTCATCGAACTGCTTGCCGGCATCGGCCTGCGCACGTGCCTGCGCCGCTTCCACCAGCACGCCGGGGTCTTCCGGGGCGAGAGTGGCGGCCCGCGCGAACGCGTCCGCCGCGGCAGCGGCGTTGCCCAGTTCGGCTTGCGACCGGCCAAGCAGCGCCCAGCCATCGGCCCGCTGTGGGTCACGCTTCAGTGCATCCTGCAGGGCCTGCACGCCATCGCGCAGGGTGGCTACCGAAGGCGTCGGTTGCACCTGTGCGGCACGTGGATCACCGACCAGCAGGTACAGGCAGGCACCGGCCACGCCCAGTGCGAATACGCCGACCACGAAACCGCGGCGGCCAGAGTGGCGCAGCGGCCACAGCACCAGCGCTGCCATCAACGCAGCAACCAGACCGGCCAGCATCGGCAGCCAATGGCTCACCATCCGTCTCCTTCATCGGCCTTGCCGGCCGCTGCGGCGCCAACCGTACGGCCACGGCGGCGGACGATGCCCAGCACCACCAGAGCACCCGCACCGAGCATCAGCAGGGGACCGCCCCACAGCAGCCAGGTGCCCGGCTGCAACGGTGGCTGATAGAGCACGAACTCACCGTAGCGGGCGACCAGGAACTGCTTGATCTGCGCGTCGTCGTGGCCCTGCTGCATCAGCTGCAGCACCTCGCGGCGCAGGTCCTGCGCGATCTGCGCGTTGGAATCGGCCAGCGACTGGTTCTGGCACTGCACGCAGCGGAGCTGCGCGGCCAGGTCGTGGAAGCGGCGTTCTTCGGCGCCATCGCGGAACTGCAGCGGCTGCGGATCATGCAGCGGCTGCTGTGCCAGCGCGGCCAGCGGCAGCATCAGGAGCAGCAGCGCCAGCAGCCAGCGCATGGGCTCAGGGCGCCGTGTGCAACGTGCTGCCGGCATTGCCCTGGGCCTTCTCGATCTTCTCCAGCGCCGGGATCAGCTTCTCGTCGACCACGCGCTGGGTCATCGCACCGCTGTACTTCCAGCGCACGATGCCGCTGCCGTCGACAAGGAAGGTTTCCGGTGCGGCGGTCACGCCCCAGTCGATCGCGGTGCGGCCTTCCACGTCGCTGAGCACGACCATGAACGGGTTGCCCAGCTGTTCCAGCCAATGCAGGGCATCGGTCGGTTCATCCTTCCAGTTGTAGCCGATCACGCGCACGCGCTTGCTCTCGGCGAAACGGGTCAGCACCGGGTGTTCCTCGCGGCAGGCCGCGCACCAGCTGCCCCACACGTTCAACAGGTACGGCGCGCCACGCAGTTCGTCGCTGTGCACGATCATTTCCGGGTCGTGCAGCACCGGCAGCGCGAACGCTGGCGCCGGCTTGTCGATCAGCGCCGATGGCAGCACGTCGCGCTGCGGATCACCCGATTTCATAACCCCGTAGATCATCAGCCCGAGCAGGCCGAAGAAAAACAGCACGCCGATCACGATGGCTACCGGCGGCAGCGGGCGGGAGGGGCGCGGGGCGGGGGACTCGGACATGGAAACTCCTACGGACGACGGAAACGGCGGTCGGCGGCGGCGATGAATCCGCCCAGGGCCATCAACAGCGCGCCCAGCCAGATCCAGCGCACGAACGGCTTGATGTGCACCCGTACCGCCCATGCATTGTTGCCCAGCGGCTCGCCCAATGCCACGTAGACATCGCCGTCGAAGCGTGCATCGATGCCGGCCTCGGTCATCACCTGGCCGCCGCTGGCGTACTGGCGCTTCTCCGGGTGCAGCAGGTCCAGTTCGCGGCCGTCGCGGAACACCCGCAGGTGACCGCGGTCGGCGATGAAATTGGGGCCTTCGCGATGGTCCACGCCCTCGAAGCGCACTTCGTAGCGACCGACCACCAGCTGCTGGCCCGGGGCCAGCGCCACTTCGCGCTGCACGTTCAAGGCTTCCACCAGCAGCGCGCCGGCCAGGAACACGGCGATGCCGGCGTGGGCAACGATCATGCCGAGCATTTCGGCGGTGAAGCGGCCGTTGCCGCGCAGTCGCTGCCAGACGAAGCGTGCGGTACCGAGTGCGACCCAGGCCGCAGCGGCCACGCCGATGCCGGCCTTCCAGCCGTTCTGCGGCGCCTGCCACCAGGCCAGCGCGCCCAGCAGCAGCGCCAGGCCCAGCCACGGTGCCAGCAGCGCGAAGGCGCGCGAGGGCTGGTCATGCTGCCATTTCACCAGTGGGCCGAACGGCAGCAGCAGGATCATTGGCGCCATCAGCAGCAGGAACAGGCTGCCGAAGTAGGGCGGGCCGACCGAGATCTTGCCCAGCGACAGCGCATCGGCCAGCAACGGATACAGCGTGCCGAGCAGCACCATCGCGCAGGCCGTGGCCAGCAGCAGGTTGTTGGCCAGCAGCAGGGTCTCGCGCGAGGTGGCGGTGAAACCACGGCGCGGGTCGTCGGCATCCACGCTCAGCTGGCTGGCGCGCAGCGCGTACAGCAGCAGGCTGCCGCCGACCAGCACCGACAGGAACACCAGGATGAACAGGCCGCGCGAGGGATCGGCAGCGAACGAATGCACGCTGGTCAGCACACCGGAGCGCACCAGGAAGGTGCCCAGCAGCGACAGCGCGAAGGCGGCGATCGCCAGCAGCAGGGTCCAGCTGCCGAAGGTGCCGCGCTTCTCAGTGACCGCCTGCGAATGGATCAGTGCCGCGCCGACCAGCCAGGGCATGAAGCTGGCATTTTCCACCGGGTCCCAGAACCACCAGCCACCCCAGCCCAGCTCGTAGTAGGCCCACCAGCTGCCCAGCGCGATGCCCAGGGTCAGGAAGCCCCACGCGACGTTCGTCCACGGCCGCGTCCAGCGCAGCCAGCGCGCATCCACGCGACCTTCCAGCAGCGCCGCCACCGCGAATGCGAACGGAACGGCGAAACCCACGTAACCGATGTACAGCATCGGTGGATGGATGATCAGCCCCGGGTCCTGCAGCAGTGGGTTGAGATCGCGTCCTTCCAGCGGCGCCGGGTTCAGGCGCAGGAACGGGTTGGAAGTGAAGATCAGGAAGGCGAGGAAGCCGACGCTGACGATGCCCATCACCGCCAGTACACGCGCCTGCACCGGTGCCGGCAGGTGCCGGGAGAACAGCGCCACCGCGCCGGTCCACAATGCCAGCACCAGCGCCCACATCAGCAGTGAGCCTTCATGCGCGCCCCAGACCGCCGAATAGCGGTAGATCATCGGCAGCAGCGAATTGGAGTTCTCGGCCACGTAGCGCACTGAGAAATCCTGCTGCACGAACGCGGCGGTCAGCACCGCGAACGCGCCGGCGAGCAGCAGCAGCTGCGCGAACGCGGCTGGCCGTGCGACCGCCATCCATGCCGTGTTGTTGCGATGTGCGCCGACCAGCGGCAGGCCGGCCTGCAGCAGCGAGGCCAGCAATGCGCACATCAGCAGGATCTGACCCAGTTCGGGCAGCACTCAGCGCACCTCGGGGGCTGTCACCGGCACATCGTGCTTGCGGTGGGCATCGCCCATCTTGTCGGCCACTTCCTTCGGCACGTACTTCTCATCGTGCTTGGCCAGCACTTCGTCGGCGACGAAGGTGCCGTCCTGCAGGCGGCCGCTGGCGACCACCGCCGTGCCTTCGGCAAACATGTCCGGCAGGATCCGCGAGGTGGTCACTGCCAGCTGCGCGTCGCCGTCGGTCACTTCGAAACGTGCTTCCAGCGAGCCGACCGGCCGATTGAAGGAGCCTTTCACCACCATGCCGCCCAAGCGGAAGCGCGACTGCGCATCGACATCACCGCGCAGCACTTCCGAAGGCGTGTACAGGTAGGCGATGTTGCGCTCCAGTGCCATCGCCACCAGCGCAGTGGCCAGCCCGGAGGCGAGCAGGGCCAGCAGCACCCATGCCAAGCGGCGACGCTGTACCGGGGTCATCGTTCCAGCTCCGTCGACAGCGGCACAGCTGCGTCCTGCCTGCCGGCGCGGGTCTGCTGCCGCTGCTGGCGGGCCAGTGCCAGCCGGCGTGCCACGCGCAGGCGCAGCCACGAACCGATGGCGTCGGCGCCGAGCACCAGCACGAACACGGCGTAGGCGCCGATCACATAGGGAAGGTGGGTCATGGCTGGGCCTCCCGGACCGGGCGTTCGGCACCGACGCGTCCACCGACCCAGGCCTTGCCGGCCTCGCGGTCGAGATTGTCGGCGCGCGCCTTGGCCAGCACCGAACCGGCGAACCAGAACTTGGTGCCGATCACCATCCACCACAGCGGCGCGATCATCGCGCTGCTGATCGCCGATTCACCGAACACGTTGATCGACTGGCGCTGATGCAGGCCGCCCCACCAGTCCACCGAATAGCGGATCACCGGCAGCAGGCTGACGCCGACGATGGCCAGCAGTCCCGCCGCACGTGCGGCGCTGCGGCGGTCCTCGATGGCGTGGTAGAGGCCGATCACGCCCAGGTACAGGAACAGCAGCACCAGCTCGCTGGTCATGCGCGGGTCCCAGTCCCACCAGGTGCCCCAGGTGCCCTTGCCCCAGATGCTGCCGGTCAGCAGGGTGATCAGGGTGAAACCGGCGCCCATCGGTGCACAGGCCATGGCCAGGATCTCGCAGACCTTGATCCGCCAGATCAGCGCGATGGCGGCATACAGCGCCATCAGCGCGAACACGAACAGGCTCATCCAGGCACTGGGCACGTGGATGTAAAGGATGCGGAAGCTGTCCAGCTGCTTGGCTTCCGGCGGCACCACCAGCAGCGCCTGCCACATGCCGACCAGCAGCACCGGCACCGCCGCGAGGTAGAACACCCGCGACCAGCGGGCAGCGAAACGGTCGAACGTGGGAGGCGAACCGAGTTGGTGGAACCAGCGGACAATCGGATTCATGCGTGGCGGCTATCCAGCAGGGGTGGATTGGCTCTCAGCTCGGTCAACTCAGAGAAATACGTATTGCAGCGGCAGTGGCCAGCGGAGCCAGCACCAGCGCGAGCAGCAGGCCAGCGCCCAGCATCAGCAGCGCACCGACCGGATCCTGCCCGCGTCCGGCTGCCGCCAGGCTGCCGGCGCCGAACACAAGCACCGGCGCGTACAGCGGCAGCGACAGCAGCGCCACGAGAATACCAGAGCGTCGGATGCCAACGGTCAGTGCGGCGACCACGCCACCGATCAGGCTCAGCAACGGCGTTCCCAGCAGCAACGATGCCAGCAACATCGGCAGCTGGTCATGCGGCAGATGCAGCATTTCGGCCAACAGCGGGCTGACCACGATCAGCGGCAGCGCAGTGGTCGCCCAGTGCAGGAGCACGCGCACCAGCACCAGCCAGGCCAGCGGCACCGGCGCCAGCAGCCACTGTTCCAGCGAGCCATCTTCGGCGTCGGAACGGAACAGTGAATCCAGCGACAGCTGTCCCGCCAGCAGCACGGCCAGCCACAGCACCGCGCCCGCGGTGGCGGCCAGCAGCTGTGGTTCGCGGCCTTGGGCCAGCGCGAACAGCACCACTACCAGCACCGCGAAGAGCAGTGGTTGCAGCGCATCGCCGCGGCGGCGCCAGAGCAGGCGCAGGTCGCGCTTGAGCAGGGCGCCTGCGGTCTGCCACAGGCCTGGTTCGGTACCCGGCGCGATCATGCGGCACCGCCGAGGTCGAGCTGGCGGGTACGCACCGGCGGTGCGGCGTAGGCGCCATGGGTGGTGACCAGCGCAGCGCCGCCGGCACGCAGGTGCGCCGAGATCATCCGGTTGACCAGGGTGATGCCCTCCAGGTCGAGGTTGGCATAGGGCTCGTCCAGCAGCCACAGCGGCGCCGGCGACAGCCAGATGCGTGCCAGTGCCAGCCGCCGCTTCTGCCCGGCGGACAGCTGCCGAACGAGGGTGTCCTCATAACCGGCCAGGCCCACGATGGCCAGCGCGTTGCCGGGCATCTGCCGCGCACGCCGTCCATGCAGGCCGCACAGGAAGTGCAGGTTCTCCAGCGTGTCCAGGTCTGGCTTCAGGGCCGGCAGATGGCTGAGGTAGGCCACGTAGCGTGCACGTTCGGCATTGTTCGCCGGCTTGCCGTCGATCCGCACCTGGCCGGCGCCGGGCCGGGCCAGGCCGGCCAGCACGCGCAGCAGGGTGGTCTTGCCGGCGCCATTGCCGCCCTGCACCAGCAGGGCTTCGCCGGCGTCCACATGGAAGTCCAGCGGGCCGAACACCGGCTCGTCATTGCGGGAGAAGCTCAGGCCGCTGGCGGCCAGCAATGCAGGGGTGTTCAAGGGGCAGGGGTCTTCATGCCGGAGTGCGATGGCAATTGTAGCGGTGAATGCCGATGGTAGTGCCGGCCGCTGGCCGGCAGATGCGACCCGGCGCCGCAGATCGTCCCAGGGGTGCCGGCCAGCGGCCGGCACTACCGACGCGCGGATTGCGTAAACTCGCAGGCCTGTTCCCCCACAGCCCAGGCCGATGCAACCGAACACCAAGCTGCCCAAGGTCGGTACCACGATCTTCACCGTGATGTCCCAGCTCGCCGCCGAACACGGCGCAGTCAACCTGGGCCAGGGTTTCCCGGACTTTTCGGCGCCGCAGCGCCTGATCGACGAGACCGCCAGGGCGATGGCCGCCGGGCTGAACCAGTACCCGCCGATGACCGGCGTGGCGCCGCTGCGCCAGGCCATCGCGCAGAAGGCGCTGGACTGCTACGGCGCGCAGGTCGATGCGGACAGCGAGATCACCGTCACCAGTGGCGGTACCGAGGCCATCTTCAACGCCATCCACGCCGTGGTGCGTGCCGGCGAGGAAGTGATCGTGCTCGACCCGGCGTATGACTGCTATGAACCGGCGATCGACCTGGCCGGTGCCAAGGCCGTGCATGTGTCGCTGGATCCGCAGACCTTCGCGGTCGACTGGGACCGCGTGCGTGCGGCGATCACCCCGCGCACCCGCATGCTGATCGTCAACACCCCGCACAACCCGTCCGGCGCGATGCTGTCGGCGCAGGACATGCAGGCACTGGCCGAGCTGCTGCGTGGCACGCAGATCTACCTGATCTCCGATGAGGTGTACGAACACATCATCTACGACGGCCGCCGCCATGAATCGGCGCTGCGCTACCCGGAACTGCGCGAGCGCGCGTTCGTCATCTCCAGCTTCGGCAAGACCTATCACTGCACCGGCTGGAAGATCGGCTATGCGATCGCACCGCCGGCACTGACCGCCGAGTTCCGCAAGGTGCACCAGTACAACACCTTCACCAGCTTCGGCCCGGCGCAGTACGGCTTCGCCGCGATGATCCGCGACGAACCCGAACACCACCTGGAGCTGGGCGCGTTCTACCAGGCCAAGCGCGACCGTTTCCGCGAGCAGCTGGCCGGCACCCGCCTGAAGGCGCTGCCGGTCCCCGGCGGCTACTTCCAGCTGGTCGACTACTCGGCCATCAGCGACCTGCCGGACCATGAGTTCGTGAAGTGGCTGACCATCGAGAAGGGCGTGACCGCGATCCCGCTGTCGCCGTTCTACGAAAACCCGCCGGCCGGCCAGCGCCTGGTGCGCCTGTGCTTTGCCAAGAATGAAGCAACGATGGACGCGGCGATCGAACGCCTGCGCCTGCTCTGAGCGGAGGCGTGAACATGCAGGACCTGCGCATTTCCCTCGTCCAGGGCGACACCCGCTGGCACGATCCGGCCGGCAACCGCGCCTACTACGGCGCGCTGCTGGCACCGCTGGCCGGCACCACCGACCTGGTGATCCTGCCGGAGACCTTCACCAGTGGTTTCTCCAACGACGCCATTGCCCAGGCCGAAGGCATGGACGGCCCGACCGTGGCCTGGGTGCGCGAACAGGCCAGCACCTTGAACGCGGCGGTGATCGGCAGCGTGCAGCTGCGCGACGGCGAGGGCGTCTACAACCGCCTGCTGTTCGCCACGCCCGATGGCGACCTGCAGTACTACGACAAGCGCCACCTGTTCCGCTACGGCGGCGAGCACGAGCGCTATGCCGCCGGTCGCGACCGCCTGAGCGTGGAATGGAAGGGCTGGCGGATCAATCCGCAGGTCTGCTACGACCTGCGTTTCCCGGTGTTCTGCCGCAACCGCTACAACGTGGAGCGTCCGCAGCAGCTGGATTTCGACCTGCAGATCTTCGTCGCCAACTGGCCGTCGGCACGCGCTTATGCGTGGAAGACCCTGCTGCGTGCACGTGCGATTGAAAACCTGTGCTTCGTGGCGGCGGTGAACCGCGTCGGCGTCGATGGCAACCAGCTGCACTACGCAGGCGACAGCGCGGTGCTGGATTTCCTCGGCCAGCCGCAGGTGGAGATCCGCGAGCGCGAACAGGTGGTCACCACCACCATCTCGGCCGAGGCGCTGGCCGCTCACCGCGCGCGTTTCCCGGCGATGCTCGATGCCGATGCCTTCCACCTGGACGAACAGGCCTGAGCGACGGCCTGAACACTGCTGCACCAGCGCGCGCGCCTGCATCCAACGTGCACGCGCGCGCTGCTAGATTCGCCAGCAGTCCGACCGAACTGGAAGTCCTGCCATGAACAAGCCCTTCGCCCTGCTGCTTGGCCTGTCTGCCGCATCGCTGGCCCCGGCCGCGCACGCCGCTGGCAACCTCGACTGCGAGCTGCGCTACAACCTCTCTGGCTGGTCGCTGATCTACAAGACTGCATCCGGCAATGGCACGGTCACCTGCAGCAATGGCGCCAGCATGCCGGTGCGCATCCAGATGAAGGGCGGCGGTCTGACCGTGGGCAAGTCGAAGATCACCAACGGGCGTGGCAGCTTCACCGGCGCAGTCAGCGTCAACGAGCTGCTGGGTACTTACGCCTCGGTGGGCGCGCATGCCGGTGCGGTGAAGTCCAGCAACGCGCAGGTGATGACCAAGGGCGACATCTCGCTGGCCCTGTCCGGTACCGGCAAGGGCTGGGATCTGGGCGTGGACGGCACCGCGTTCACCCTCAGCCGGCGCTGAGGCGCGACGGCGCGGCAGTTCCCCAGCTGATGCGGATGTAGTGCTGTTCGGAATCGCTCAACAACCGTTCGACACCGAAACCATTCTTCAGCAGCTGTGCGACCACATCTTCGACGAGCTGCTCGCTGGCCATCACCTGGCTGAAGCCGAACACGATGTAGCGGCGGCCATTTTCCGAGCCGATCTGGATGGCGTTGTCGAGGTCGCGGTAGAACAGTTCGATTGGGCGCTTGGCGGCATCGACGTTGGCGCGGGCCTGTTCGGCGGTGATGGTGATCATGGGCATCTGCCTTGTGTGGGAGCGCGCGCACGATAGCCGGGGAATCAAAGCCGTTCCCGGAAGGCCAGCACAGTGCGCTGCTTTTGCAGCAATTCCTAGGCTGCAGCGGGACGCCGCCGTTGCAGCCACAAGGCCAGCAGGCCACACGCGATAACGGTCGGTGCCAGCATCTGCACTGCACCGACCAGCGCCATTGCCGCACCGATCAACAGGTAGTAGAGCAGGCCGAACAGCGCGCCTGCGCTGCCGAGACAGTGTGGATAGCCGCGCAGGGCCTGGCCGAGCACATTGGGAATGGCAAGGCCGAAGCCCGTCACCACCGGCACCATCGCCGCGATCAGGGCAGGGTGATCATGCAGCAGCGCGGCCAGCAGGCCTCCCGTCAGAACCAGTACTGCGGCGATGCGGATACGCGTGGTTGCGGCAACGCCTGCACGCAGCAGGCGGCCATTGCCCCACGCGCCCAGTGCCGAGCCCAGTGCCAGCACCGCGCCGCTGGCGCCGAACCAGGTGGCTGGCCAGTGCAGGCGCGCAAACACGAAGGGGCCGAGCACATACCAGCTGTACATCGCCACGTTGAAGGCCATCACCAGCAACGCGTGTGACCAGATCCAGCGATCGCGCAGCAGTTCCCGCAGCAGCGGCAGCATGGGCGCGTGCGGGATCTGTGCAGGGCGGCTTTCGCGCAGGCCCGCCAGGCATGCGACTGCCAGCAGGGCAGCGATCAGCAGCAGGCCGGACTGTACGCCGACATAGCCATGGGCGGCGACCAGCAGCGTGCCCAGTGCAAGGCCGATGGCCGGGCTCAGGGCCAGGGCCATGCCGATCCAGGAGAATGCCTGCGCCAACGCGGGTCCCTGCAGGTGGTCGCGTAGTACGGTCTGGGTTACCACCGAGGCCGCCGCCGCACCCAGCGCGGCCAGTGCCTGTGCCAGCAGGACCTGGCCGAAGGTGCTGGCCAGCAGGCCGCCGCAGGCGGCCAGTGCGAACACGGCCAGGCCGCATAGCAGGGCAGGGCGACGACCGATACGATCGGCCAGGCGCCCCCACAGCAGCACGCCTGCAGCGAAGCCGAACAGGTACAGGCTCATGGCCTGGCTGGCGGCACTCGGCGGCAGGGCGAAGCGTTCGGCCAGATCGGCCAGGGCCGGGCTGTACAGGGTCTGTGCCAACTGCGGGAACATCAGCAGTGCAATGGTGAGCAACAACAGGCGGCGCGACATGCGGGCGCTCCAGGAACAGGGCCCCGCATTGTGGTCGCGTCCGCAATGGCGCACTCTGTCTATCTTGTCATCGAATGTATGAAATCAGACATGGCCTGGTTGCAGCCGCACGCGCACTTCGACGCCGATGCCTGGAGCGCTCCGGTGCTGGGGATTGCAGCCTCACTGGCGGATCACGACTCGGGTTGGCACCAGCATGCACGCGCGCAGCTGCTGTACACCCGGCAGGGCTGCACGCGCCTGACCTACGGTGATCGCATCAGCCTGCTGCCGCCCGCGCGCGCCGCGTGGATTCCGGGTGGGCTGCGCCATCGCGCGCAGATGCGCCAGGCGGTCGACTACCGTTCGTTGTACTTCGACGCCACGCTGTCGGCCCAACTGCCCCGGCAGCCGGCGATCATCGGCGTGGGGCCGCTGCTGCAGGCCTTGCTGGAGCCGATCGCGCAGGCGCCGTTCGACCATGACTGGCAGTCGCCGCGCGCACGCCATCAACTGGCGTTGTGCGTGCTGGAGATCGCTGCTGCACCGGTGGCACCGATGGACCTGCCTCTGCCTCGTGATCCGCGGATCGCACGGTGCCTCCCGGTGGCCGAGCAGCTGCCGCCCGAACTGGGGGAGCTGGCCGCGCGCACGGGCCTGAGCGCGCGTACCGTCGGCCGGTTGATGCAGCGTGATACCGGCATGAGCTACCAGGCCTGGCGCCAGCAATGGCGACTGATGCGGGCCATGGAGTTGCTGCTGCTGGGCCAACGCGTGGCGCACGTGGCGCAGGACACCGGCTTCTCCGCCGAGAGCCCGTTCATCGCCTTCTTCCGCGGCATGACCGGCACCACACCCGCCGCGTTCCAGCGCCACGCAAAAGGGGACGGAGGGGATTAAGTCGCTTTCGCCCCTTTGATACAGGCCGTGGCAAAAACGACTTAATCCCCTCCGTCCCCTTTTCAACGAAAAACCCCGGCCTGCGCCGGGGTTTTTCATTTCAGGCGTGCCGGTGATCAGCCGCCGCGCGGGCCGCTGCGGCGCGGGCCGCCCGGACCGCGGTTGCCGCCGGGGCCACCCGGGCCACGGTTGCCACCCGGACCGCCGGGGCCGCGATTGCCGCCCGGACCACGGTTGCCACCACCCGGCCCGCGACCGCCCGGACGGGCGCCCTGCGCCGGCTTCGGGCTGCCATACGGGTTGAAGCCCGGCGTGGCGTGGTCGGACGGGAAGCTCGGGGCATTGCCCGGATGACCATACGGGTGCTTGTTGCCCTGGCCCTGCGAGCGGTTGCCGGCACCGGCCGGACGACCCTGGCCGCCTGCGCCGCCACGGCCTTCACCGCCGAAACCGCCACGGCCCTGTCCGCCACCGGCGCCCGGACCCTTCGGCTTGCCGTACGGACGGCCCTGGCCGCCTGCGCCCGGACCACGGGCACCCGGGCCGCGCGCGCCCGGACCGGCATTGCGATGGCCGCTCGGGCCCGTGCTCACGCCATCCGGCACGTACCAGGTGCGGAACGCGGCCGGGTTGCCTTCCGGCAGCGAACGGTCATTCTTCTGGGTGCGCTGCTTGAACGGCTTCTGCGACTGCTTGGCTGCTGCTTCACCGCTGACCGTCAGGCCACCCTTGAAACCGCCGCCCTTGCCGCCGCGGCCACGGCCGCGGTCTTCGCGGACGTTGTCGAAGCGACGCAGCTCGCGGCCTTCGTCTGCGGTGTTATGGCCGTTGACGTAGGCATTGCCACGGCCACCTTCGCGCACGCGCACGGTGGTCTTGGCGGCGCGGCGCTGGCCGATCACCGGCTGCAGGGTCAGAGCCGACGGCGCGCCTTCTTCCAGCTTCAGCTGCGCACGCAGGGCTTCAACCTGGGCGGTGCCCAGTTCCACCGAATGGCCACGGGCCAGTTCGCGCGGCAGGCTCACCTTGCCGTAGCGGGTGCGCTTCAGGCGGCTGACCTGGCAGCCCTGCGACTCCCACAGGCGGCGCACTTCGCGGTTGCGGCCTTCCTTCACCACGACGCGGAACCAGTCGTGCGAGTCGGTGCCGCCGATGCGTTCGATCTCGTCGAACTTGGCAGGGCCGTCCTCCAGTGCCACGCCGCGTGCGAGGCGGTCGACGATGGCGTCGGAGACCTTCTCCTCGCCTTCCGGGGCGCGCACGCGCACCACGTACTCGCGCTCGACCTCGAACGACGGGTGCATCATGGCGTTGGCCAGTTCACCGTCGGTGGTGGCCAGCAGCAGGCCGGTGGTGTTGATGTCCAGGCGGCCGATGGCGATCCAGCGCGCGCCCTTCAGCGGCGGCAGCGATTCGAACACGGTCGGGCGGCCTTCGGGGTCTTCGCGGGTGGTCACTTCGCCTTCCGGCTTGTTGTAGACCAGCACGCGCGACGGTTCGGCCAGGGCGGTGGCGACGAAGCCGCGGCCATCCAGCTCGATCTTGTCGCCGCTCTTGACCGACATGCCGGTCTGCGCGACTTCACCGTTGACCTTGACCAGGCCTTCGGCGATGCGCTGTTCCAGCGCGCGGCGCGAACCCAGGCCGGCCTGGGCCAGCACCTTGTGCAGGCGCTCTTCCAGCTTGAACTGTTCGGAGGTGGCTTCGCGCTTGAGCGAGAGCTTGTTACGGGGGGTGTCACTCATCAGTTTTGCTCCGGCCGACGGTTTCGGGGTCGGCCTCTGGTTCGGAATCGGCTTGGTCAACAGCCACGGTCGTCATCGCGACGGCGTTGTCTTCGCGTTCGTTCAGGGGCACCGCGCGCTCGCCCGGCGCGGAATCGGGGTGCCCATCATCAAGGGGCGAAGGTGCTTGCTCATCGGAAGCCGACGCAGACGCTGCGTCGGCGGAATCGGGGGTGTCGCTGCCGGCCAGGCCGGCGTCATCGTTGGCAGCAGCGCCATCGGCGCCAGCTGAAATGTCCGGACCCTCGGCACTGGCGGCGGCCGGTGCGTCGCGGTCCAGGGCCAGCTGGGGTTCCAGCTCGCCCAGGTCCTTCAGTTCCGACAGCGGCGGCAACTCGTCCAGGCGCTTCAGGCCGAAGTAGTCCAGGAAGCCCTTGGTGGTGCCGAACAGGGCAGGCTTGCCGGGCACGTCGCGGTGGCCGACCACGCGGATCCACTCGCGTTCCTCCAGCGCCTGGATGATGTTGCTGCTGACCGCCACGCCGCGCACCTGCTCGATCTCGCCACGGGTGATCGGCTGCCGGTAGGCGATCAGCGCCAGGGTTTCCAGGGTGGCACGGGTATAGCGGGTCTTGCGTTCGGTCCACAGCCGGCTGATCCAGCCATGCACTTCGCCGGTCACCTGGTAGCGGAAGCCGGAGGCGACCTCGACCAGTTCCACGCCACGGCCTTCGCAGGCTTCGCGCAGGCGCTCAAGCGCACGTTCGATGCTGCCCGGCGGTGCCGGCTCCTCTTCCGGGAACAGGTCTTTCAGCTGGGCCAGGGTGAGCGGCTGGCTGGAGGCCAGCAGGGCACCCTCGACAATGCGGTTGATCAGCGTTTGGTCCATCGGCAGTCAGCGCTCACTCGTTCTCGTTGGCGGCGTCGTTGTCGTCGAACTCGCTGCTGAACTGCAGCGGGGCATTGGTGTTGCCGGCGGCCAGGGACTTCACGTAGATCGGCGCCAGCGGCTCTTCCTGGACGATGTCCAGCAGCTGTTCCTTGGCCAGTTCCAGCACCGCCAGGAACGTGACCAGCACGCCCAGCTTGCCTTCTTCTGCAGTGAACAGCCCTTCAAAACGGTAGAACTTGCCATCTTCAAGCCGGCCCAGCACTTCGCCCATGCGTTGCCGCACGCTCAGCGCCTCGCGCTTGATGGCGTGGCCACTGAACAGCTCGGCGCGCTTGAGCACGTCGTGCAGGGCCAGCAGCATTTCCTTCAGGTCCACCGGCGGCGGCAGCTTCACCGCAGCACGTTCGGGCATGAAGGCGTGTGCCACCGTGGTGTCGCGGTCCTGGCGGGGCAGGGCGTCGATGTCCTCGGCGGCCTGCTTGAAGCGTTCGTACTCCTGCAGGCGGCGCACCAGTTCGGCGCGCGGGTCGGCCTCATCGCCTTCCTCGCTGACCGGGCGCGGCAGCAGCATGCGCGACTTCACCTCGGCCAGGATCGCGGCCATGACCAGGTACTCGGCGGCCAGCTCGAAGCGCAGCTCGCGCATCACGGTGATGTATTCCACGTACTGCCGGGTGATCTCGGCCACGGGAATGTCCAGTACGTCCAGGTTCTGGCGGCGGATCAGGTACAACAGCAGGTCCAGCGGGCCTTCGAAGGCATCCAGGATGACTTCCAGCGCGTCCGGCGGGATGTACAGGTCCTGCGGAATCTGCAGGACCGGTTGCCCATGCACCACGGCCAGCGGCATTTCCTGCTGCTGGGGGGCGGGCGGCCGGGTTGGCGGGTTCGCGTCGAGCGCGAGTTCGGAAGTCATCTAATGGACATCAGGATTGCATCGGACCAGTCGCGGCAGCGGGTTCACCGGGCCAACGCCACGGCGCCCCACGGCACCAGACACGCCGGGATCGGCGCGATTCCACACATATCAAACAGCAGGACGCGCCGCAGTAAACGGCAGCGACGGAACTACGGGGAGGTCGTCTACGTGGCCCGGCCAGGTGGTCCGGTTCGAAGCAGCGGGACGGTCGTCGGGGGCTGCGTTGGCCGCAGAAACCGACGGGCTGCTGCATCCAGCCACGTGCAATGGTGTCTAGGGTAAGCCTTTGTCGCGCCAGTGTCCAGCCGGGCTGGGGCGAGGGCGGCATTGGCTAGAATCTGCGCACCCGACAACGCAAGCGAGGAAATGCCGTGTGGTATGTGATTGAAGGCTATGACGGCCAGGACGTGCTGGCACAGCGACTGCAGGCACGTCCGGAACACCTGGCGCGCCTGCACGCGCTGCGCGACGAAGGCCGCCTGCTGCTGGCCGGACCGTGCCCGGCAGTAGACAGCGAGGACCCGGGCCCGGCCGGCTTCAGTGGTTCGGTGGTGATCGCGCAGTTCGAGTCGCTCGTGCAGGCCCAGGCCTGGGCTGATGCCGACCCTTACGTAGCCGCGGGTGTCTACACCCATGTACAGGTGCGTCCGTTCCGCAAGGTCCTGCCGTGAACGCGGAGCGGATCGAGCGGATACGTGACGCACTGCAGCAGGCGCTGGCCCCCAGCGTGCTGGAAATCGAAGACGACAGTCATCGTCATGCCGGCCACGCCGGTGCGCGCGATGGCCGCGGCCATTTCAACGTGCATGTGGTCAGTGAACGCTTCGCCGGACTGGGTCCACTGGCCCGGCATCGCGCGGTCTATGCCGCGCTGGGCGCGATGATGGAGACCGACATCCACGCGCTGTCCATTCGCGCATTGACCCCGTCAGAACAGGGCTGAGCCCTTGTCCCACACTGTCCTGGCGGGTCCGTCTGCGGGCCCGCCACAGACAGATTTCCATGTCCATTTCAGGACATTCGCCTAACGGACTGTTTACAAGCCCAGATGGAAACGCTTACATTCCGCGCCAATGCTGGTAGGTCCAAGCCGTGGAGGGCGGCTTCGTGAACAAGGCAGCTATCACAATCAAAGACGTCGCTCGCGAAGCCCGGGTCTCCGTGGCCACGGTTTCCCGCGCGCTCAACGGGCATGAAAATGTCGCCGAACCGGTCCGCCAGCTTGTGCTGGAGGTGGCCGCACGGCTGCGTTACACCCCGCACGCCGCCGCCCGCAGCCTCAGCAGCCGTCGCACCAATACGGTGGGCGTGGTACTGCCTGACCTGTACGGCGAATTCTTCTCCGAGCTGATGCGCGGCATCGACAACGTCGCCCGCAACCGCCGCCAGCACCTGCTGGTGTCCAGTTACCACGGTGACCAGGAGCAGCAGGGCGCGGCCCTGCGCGCCATGCGCGGCCGCGTCGACGGCCTGCTGGTGCTCTCGCCCTATGCGGAGAGCCCGGGCTTCCTGACCGACAACCTGCCGCAGTCGTTGCCAACGGTGCTGATCAACACCTATCTGCCCGGGCAGGACCACCCGGTGCTGAGCATCGATGACCATGCCGGTGCGATGGCGATGACCCGCCATCTGCTTGACGCGGGTCACCGCCGTATCGCTTTTATTTCTGGCCCGGACCTCAACTTCGACGCGCGCGAGCGCCTGCGTGGCTTCCGTGACGCGTTGGCGGCTTTCGGCAGTGACGCCGAAGGCATCGAGCTGCCCGGTGATTTCGACGAAGCTTCCGGCCATCGCGCCGGTCAGGAGTTGTTGGCAGCCGGAGCGCTGCCTGATGCCGTGTTCGCCGCCAACGACATGATGGCGCTGGGTTGCCTGTATGCGTTCACGCAGGCAGGTGTCCACGTTCCGTCCGACGTCGCCCTGGCCGGTTTCGATGACATTCCACTGGCGCGTTTCGTCCACCCGTCGCTGACCACCATGCAGGTCAGCATCGCCGAACTCGGCGATCGGGCCATGACGCGCCTGATGCAGTTGATGGACGGCACCTCCACGGATGGGACAGGGGACAAGCAGACCCTGGTTCCCCGCTTGATAGTTCGCGATTCCACCACTCCGCCATCCGGCCGTTGAAGCCGGAGGCGTTCCTTCTTTTTTGATTGATCGCAGGGACCGCGCAAGCGGTTACCGCCACCCGGAGATTGAGTTGATGATGCACACCACCTTCCGCACGCCGGCGCGCCGGCTGCTGAGCACCGCACTGGTCAGCTGCCTGATGCTGGCTGCTGCTCCGAACGTCATGGCGCAGTCGGCCAATGCCAGCCTGCGCGGCCAGGTTTCCGGCGCGCAGGCCGGCGCCGAGGTGACCGCCACCAACGTGGCCACCGGCACCGTCCGTCGCGGTACCGTCCGTGCCGATGGAAGCTACTCGCTGATGGGCCTGGACCCGGGCACCTATGATGTGGTCGCCAACGGCCAGTCGCAGAAGGTCACCGTCACCGTGGCCTCGACCGCTACCCTGAACTTTGCCGGCGCTGCCAGCAGCACCCCGGGTACGACCGCAGCCACCAACCTGGACACTGTCAACGTCGTCGCGCCGACCCTGCTGCAGGAAGTGCGCACGTCCGAAGTCGGCAAGACCGTCAGCCTGCAGCAGATCCAGACCACCCCGCAGGTCTCGCGCAACTTCCTGGAGTTCGCCGACGCGGTGCCGGGCATGATCTTCACCCGCGACGCCAAGGGCAACACCTCGCTGCGCGGCGGTGCCACCAACTCCGACGGCACCAACGTCTACATCGACGGTGTGGGCCAGAAGAGCTACGTCAAGGGCGGCGGCGTGGCCGGTCAGTCCGGCAGTGCCGGTAACCCGTTCCCGCAGCTGGCCATCGGCGAGTACAAGGTCATCACCGGCAACTACAAGGCCGAGTACGGCCAGGTGTCCAGTGCAGCGGTCACGGCCGCGACCAAGTCGGGTACCAACGAGTTCAAGGGTGAAACCTTCTACCGTTATACCAACGACAGCATGCGCGCGATGACCCCGGCCGAGCGTCAGCCGGGCAAGGGCAAGGAGGATTCGGCTGAGAAGGAATACGGTTTCGCCCTGGGCGGCCCGATCGTCAAGGACAAGGCCCACTTCTTCGTGACCTATGAAGCCAAGCGCTTCGATCTGCCGGTGACCATCGCACCGCATGGTTCGGTGACCAACAAGGCCAACCGCGTCCCGGCTGATGCCCAGGCCGGCCTAGGCCCGGCCAGCCAGCCGTTCCAGCAGGACCTGATCTTCGCCAAGGTCGACTTCGAGCCGACCGACAACGATCGCCTGGAACTGACCTTCCAGGACCGTGATGAAACCCAGCAGCAGTTCTCGGACCAGACCGCGCCGATGCACGGCAAGGAAACCAAGAACACTGACCGTCGTTACGCGCTGCGCTGGAACCACAGCGGTGAGCGTTACTACAACGAGCTGATGGTTACCCACGAGGATTCGTTCAACAATCCCAAGCCGCTGAGCATGGGCAACGGTTTCAACTACACCGCGCCGGACGGCAAGAACGAGGAGCGCGCCATCGTCTCGATCGGTGGTTCCTCGGCAATGTCGTCGCAGGTGAAGGGCCAGAAGGGCTGGTCGATCGAAGACAACCTGACCCTGGATGGCATCCAGTGGGCGGGCGACCACACCATCAAGATGGGTGCCAAGTACAAGCAGATCGACCTGTACGCCTCCGATGCGGCGCAGATCAATCCGCAGTTCTACTACACCATCGACAACCCGACCTTCCCGGACAGCATCCCGTACAAGGCACAGTTCGTGAAGCCGGTCACCGGCGTGTCCGGCGTGTCCGGCGAGGTGCGCTCGAAGGTGAAGCAGATCGGTCTGTTCATCCAGGATGACTGGCAGGTCAACGACCACCTGCAGCTGAACCTCGGCCTGCGCTGGGACTACGAGAAGAACCCGTCTTATCTGGACTTCGTGACCCCGCCGGAAGTGGTCAATGCGCTGTTCGCGCAGGATCCGCGTGCCGCCGCTGGCCAGAGCTACGCTGACACGCTGGCGCTGAGCGGCCTGAACATCAACGATTACATCAGCAACGGCCACAACCGCAAGGCATTCAAGAATGCCTGGCAGCCGCGTCTGGGTTTCTCGTATGACATCAATGCCGACGAGCAGCACGTGATCCACGGTGGTGCCGGTCGTTCCTACGACCGCGACCTGTTCGACTACCTGCAGCTGGAAACCACCAAGCTGGCCCTGCCGCAGCCGACGATCTACTTCCGCAATCCGGCAACCGGTCAGTGCTTCCAGGGCAACGCCGCGTGCTATGACTGGAACCCGAACCTGCTCAACGGTATCGGCAACCTCCAGAGCCTGGTCGGTTCGACCAGCAATGCCGGCCTGGAGGTCGACCTGCTGAACAACAATCTGAAGGTGCCCTACGCTGACCAGTTCAGCCTGGGCATGAGCAACCAGATCGGCGACTGGCTGACCGACGCCACCATCTCGCGCACGCTCACCTATGACGGCTTCGCCTTCACCCTAGGCAACCGCTACCCGACCGGCAACTTCTTCGACGATCCGCGTCTGTGCGGTGGCACCGAAGCCGGTCTGGGTCAGGCGTGGAGCTGCAACGTGCCGGGCTTCGGCAGCCTGATCATCGGCCAGCAGGGCATCAAGACCCGTGCTACCCAGATCCTGTTGTCGGCGCAGAAGCCGTTCACCCAGGAAAGCGGCTGGGGCACCTCCATCGCCTATACCTGGACCACCGCCCGCCACAACCGTGACATCAACGAGCACTACGCGTTCGACCGTGGCGTGATCGGTGACTACCCGACCATCCGCTCCAACGGCGCGCCGCGTCACCGCCTGGTGGTGACCGGTTCGTATGCGGGCTTCTGGGGCATCACCTTCGGTGGCAAGATCACCCTGGCCACCCCGACCGCGATCAACGACTGGTACGGCGTGCCGCAGGCCAATGGCTTCGACCTGCCGACCCCGATGGCGGCGGTTCCGGGTGGCAACGGCAAGTTCCTGCTGGGTGGCAAGATCTTCGGTTATCGCTCGGTCGACCTGCAGGCGACGAAGACGTTCAAGATGCCGGGCGATACCGAGCTGTATGCGCGTATCGACATCATCAACGTGTTCAACTTCGACAATTTCTCGAACTACAACTACTACAAGAATGGCAAGTTGACCGCGAGCTACAACGAGACCGGCGACATCGTCGGTACGCCGCGCCAGGTCAAGGCCGAAGTGGGCTTCCGCTTCTAAGCCCGGATGGATGCATGACCCCGATGCCGCCGCTCCGCCGGCGGCATCGGCTGAATGGATACATGGCAATGGCCGGCCCTGTGCCGGTCCATTGCCCATGCCGCTGCCGGTCAAGGGGCATCGGCATGGGCAATGATCGCGGTGTCAAACCACGTTTTTCGTGGTTTTTTAAGAACGCACCTTGTAAACGATTTCAGATCATTGGACGGTATGCTTTCCCATCGATCAGACCACCGGAGAAATCGCGCCATGCAGGCACGTCATCTGTTGTCCGCCGCAGCGTTGAGCCTGGCCGTGGCCGCCTGCCAGCCGGCCCAGCAGGAGCCTGCCAAGCCGCGGCCGCCGGTGATCCTGATCGAGGCCGATGCACCGCCGCGGCCGATGAAACCTGAGCTGCCGCCGCTGTTCGATGACATCGAGCGCCGCACCTTCCAGTTCTTCTGGGATACCACCAACGAGATCAATGGCCTGACCCCGGACCGCTATCCGTCGCGGCCGTTCGCCAGCATCGCCTCGGTCGGCTTCGCACTGACCGCGTATCCGATCGGCATCGAGAACGGCTGGGTCAGCCGCAACCAGGCGATCGACCGCACCCTGACTACCCTGAAATTCTTCCGCGATGTGCCGATGGGCCCGCAGCGTACCGGCAAGGCGGGTTACAAGGGCTTCTATTACCACTTCCTGGACATGCAGGAAGGCCGTCGCTACGACAGCTGGGTCGAACTGTCCTCGGTGGATACCGCGCTGCTGATGATGGGGGTGCTGTTCGCGCAGTCGTACTACGACGGTGACGATCCGCGTGAGAAGGAAATCCGCCAGATCGCCGACACGTTGTACAAGAAGGTCGACTGGCCCTGGCTGCAGCAGCGTGCGCCGCTGATCTCGATGGGCTGGTTCCCCGAGAGCGGTTTCATCGACCACGACTGGATGGGCTACAACGAGGCGATGATGGTCTACATCCTTGCCCTGGGTTCGCCGACGCACCCGGTCAGCCCGGATGCGTGGACGGTGTGGACGCGCACCTATGACAACGACTGGGGGGTCTACCAGGGCCAGGAATACCTGTCCTTCGGCCCGCTGTTCGGCCACCAGTACAGCCACGTCTGGATCGACTTCCGCGACATCCAGGACGCCTACATGCGCGAGCGCGGCAGCACCTACTTCCTCAACAGCCGCTCGGCCGCACTGGCCCAGCGTGAGTACGCCATCGCCAACCCGATGCAGTGGAAGGATTACGGCGAGAACGTCTGGGGCCTGACCGCCAGCGATGGCCCGCAGAACACCACGCAGGAATACCGTGGCGAGCAGCGCCAGTTCCGCCATTACTCTTCGCGCGGCGCCGGCCTGCGCGAGAACTTCGATGACGGCACCATCGCTCCGACCGCCGCGATCGCGTCGGTGGTGTTCGCGCCGGAACAGGTGATCCCGGCCACGCTGGAGATGCACAAGCGCTACGGCGATTACATCTATTCCAGCTACGGCTTCCTGGATTCGTTCAATCCCAGCTTCAACTACGACATCCCGATCAAGACCGGCCGGGTGGTGCCGGATCGTGGCTGGGTCGCCAGCGACTACATCGCCATCGACCAGGGGCCGATCCTGACCATGATCGCCAACTATCGCAATGATTTCGTCTGGGAAGTGATGAAGAAGAACCCGTACATCCGCAAGGGCCTGGAGCGGGCGGGGTTCAGTGGTGGCTGGCTGGCGCCGGAAGGTTCGTTCCAGCCGCTGGAACTGCAGAAAGACGAAAAGGCCGCGGCGGCACGCGCGGTGGGTATCGCCGAATCACGCGCGGCTGCCGCGCAGGAACAGAAGAACAATGCCAACCGCAACACAGGCCAGGGCAAGTAACCCGATGCCGAACTGGATCGACCGTCTGCGCCGCTGGACACTGCCAGCCCTGGCCGCACTGGCCGTGGCCGGCTGCGCCCGCACCGAACCGGGCACCACCACTGTGCGCTTCTGGGCAATGGGCCGGGAAGCCGAGGTGGTCAGCGAACTGATCCATGAGTTCGAAGCCGAGAACCCGGGCATCAAGGTGGACGTGCAGAACATCCCGTGGACCGCTGCGCACGAAAAGCTGCTGACCGCGTTCGCCGCCGACGGCCTGCCGGACGTGTGCCAGCTCGGCAACACCTGGGTGCCGGAGTTCGCCGAGCTCGATGCGCTGACCCCGTTGCAACCGTTCGTCGATCGCTCTGCCGTGGTCGATGAGAAGGATTATTTCCAGGGCATCTGGGACACCAACGTGATCCACGGCGAGCTGGTCGGCGTGCCGTGGTATGTCGATACACGCCTGATCTACTACCGCAAGGACCTGCTGGCCAAGGCCGGCTACGACCACCCGCCGCGCACGTGGCAGCAGTGGGATGAGCAGATGGCAGCGATCAAGCGCATGCAGGGCCCGAACCGCTATGCGGTGCTGATGCCGATCAACGAGTTCGAGCAGCAGCTGTCGCTGGCACTGCAGCAGCCCGATCCGCTGCTGCGCGATGATGACACCCGCGGCAACTTCAGCAGCCCCGGCTTCCGCCGCACGCTGGCGTTCTACGCCAACATGTTCGAGCAGGGCTGGGCGCCGAAGATGTCCGAGACGCAGATCTCAAACGTCTGGGATGAGTTCTTCCGTGGCTTCAACGTCTTCTACATTTCCGGCCCATGGAACATCCGCGAGTTCAAGAAGCTGCAGCCGAAGGAACTGGAAGGGCAGTGGGGCACCGCAGCGCTGCCGGGGCCGGAGGGCCCGGGCGCGGGCATCGCCGGTGGCACCAGCCTGGTGATCTTCCGCAAGTCGCAGCAGAAGGAGGCGTCGTGGAAGCTGATCGAGTTCCTGTCGCGCCCGCAGATCCAGGCACGTTTCCATTCGATCATCGGCGACCTGCCGCCACGCCGTAGCACGTGGAGTGCGCCGTCGCTGGCCAACGATCCGCTGGCCGCAGCGTTCCGTGACCAGCTGGAGCGGGTCAAGCCGACGCCGAAGGTGCTCGAATGGGAGCGCATCGTGCAGGAAATGCGCATCGTCACCGAGAAGGTGGTACGCGGTGGCCTGCCGCAGGACAAGGCCGTCGAAGAGCTCGACCAGCGCGTGGACAAGGTGCTGGCAAAGCGCCGCTGGATGCATGAACAACAACGCCTGCAGCAGCGCGTTCCGTCGCCGCAAACGAGCAGTGCCGTGGCCGCCGGGAGCGCGCAATGAAACGTACTTCACTCGCCGGCTGGATTTTCGCCGGTCCCTCGCTGATCGTGCTGGGCGTGTTCTTCGGCCTGCCGGTGGCTTCGGCGCTGGCGCTGAGCGTGACCGACTTCGACCTGTATGCCCTGGCTGACAGCAGCAACCTGCGCTTTGTCGGCCTCGGCAACTACATCGATCTGCTGCAGACACCGATGTTCTGGAAGTCGCTGTGGAATACCACTTACTTCGTGTTGATCGGCGTGCCCTTGTCGATCGGCGTATCGCTGGGCGCGGCAATGCTGCTGAATGCGCCGGCTGCGCGCTTCAAGGCGCTGTTCCGCACTGCGTTGTTCGCGCCGGTGGTGACCACGCTGGTGGCGGTGGCGGTGATCTGGCGCTACCTGTTCCATACCAGCTACGGCCTGGTGAACTACGGCCTGGGCCATCTGGGCATCAGCCCGATCGACTGGCTGGGCGATCCCAACTGGGCGATGCCGACCATCATGCTGTTCGCGGTGTGGAAGAACTTCGGCTACAACATGGTGATCTTCCTGGCCGGCCTGCAGGCGATCCCGCATGACCTGTACGAGGCCGCGCGCATCGACGGTGCCTCGCGCTGGAAGCAGTTCCTGCACATCACCCTGCCGATGCTCGGCCCGGTGCTGCTGGTGGTCGGCGTGATTACCGTGTCCGGCTACTTCCAGCTGTTCGCCGAACCCTACGTGATGACCCGCGGCGACCCACTGCAGAGCACCGTCAGCGTGCTGTATTTCATGTTCGAGGAAGGCTTCAAGTGGTGGAACCTGGGACGCGCCTCCGCCGTGGCGTTCCTGCTGTTCCTGATCATCCTGGCGGTGACCACCGTGATGCTGCGTTTCGGCCGCAAGAGGCAGTTGGTATGAGTCGTGAAATCGGCCAGTCGCGCTGGTACCCGTGGTTGATCAATGGTGCGTTGCTGGTGCTGGCCCTGGTCAGCCTGGCACCGCTGTTGTGGATGCTCTCGGTCTCGTTCATGCCGCAGGGCGAGGCCAGCCATTTCCCGCCGCCGCTGCTGCCTTCCAGCATCACCACGCACAACTACCATGAGCTGTTCGCGCGCACTGGCATGGGCGGCAACTTCGCCAACAGCCTGCTGGTGTCGCTCGGCATCACGGTCGGTTCGCTGCTGCTCAACACCATGGCCGGCTACGCGTTCGCCAAGCTCAACTTCGTCGGCCGCGAGCGCCTGTTCCAGGTGCTGATGGCGGCGCTGGTGATTCCGGCGCAGGTGGCGATGCTGCCGCTGTTCCTGCTGATGAAGCAGCTGGGCCTGGTCAACAGCTTCGGTGGCGTGATCGTGCCAGCGCTGGCCAGCGTGTTCGGCATCTTCCTGGTACGCCAGTACGCGCGTTCCATCCCGGACGAACTGCTGGAAGCGGCGCGCATCGACGGGGCAGGGGAGCTGCGCATCTTCTTCCAGATTGTGCTGCCGATGCTCAAGCCGGTGCTGGTGACCCTGGCGATCTTCACCTTCATGGGCGCATGGAACGATTTCATGTGGCCATTGATCGTGCTGACCGACCAGGAGCACTACACTTTGCCGGTGGCACTGGCCACCCTCTCGCGCGAGCACATCATGGACGTGGAAATGATGATGGCTGGCGCGGTGGTCACCGTGGTCCCGGTGCTGGCGCTGTTCCTGGTGCTGCAGCGGTACTACATCCAAGGTCTGTTGCTGGGGAGCGTCAAGGGATGAAGCGAGCGATCGCCGTTGGACTGGGCCTGTTGTGGACTTCCCTGGCGATCGCCGCACCACCGGCGCTGCCGGCACCGAAGGTGCTGGACGACTTCGACGACATCGCGGCCTGGACGCTGGTGCTGTCCGACCAGGTCAGCGGTTCGCTGCGTCCGGTCAGTGGTGCCGGTGGTGGCCGCGCGCTGTGCCTGGACTATGACTTCCACGATGTCTCCGGCTACGTCGGCATCCGCCGCGCGCTGAACATCGAATACCCGGTCAATTACCGCTTCGGATTCCAGCTGCGTGGCGAATCGCCGGGCAACGACCTGCAGTTCAAGTTGATCGATGCCAGCGGCGACAATGTCTGGTGGGTCAACCGGCCCGGCTACAGCTTCCCCAAGGCGTGGACGCCGGTCGAGTACCGCCGCCGCCAGATCGACAAGGCGTGGGGTCCCTCGCCCGAGAAGGAGATGGCACGAAGCGCTGCCGTCGAGTTCACGATCTACAGCAAGGTCGGTGGCCGCGGCACGGTGTGCTTCGACAAGCTGACCCTGCAGGGCCTGCCGCCGCAGGATGATTCGGCGTTGGTGCCATCGGTGATTGCCGATACGGCCACCGCGCTGCAGGACCGCATGATCGACGGCAAGAGCGACACGTTCTGGATCAGCGGTGGCGTCAAGCAGCAGACCATCAGCCTGGACCTGCACAAGAGCCGCGAGATCGGCGGTGTAGTGATCGATTGGCTGCCGAACCTGGAAGCCAATCGCTACACCGTGCGGACGTCCGAGGATGGCCGGGACTGGCGCACTGTGCGCGAGGTGACCGGCGGTGCGGGGGGGCGCGATTGGCTGGCGCTGCCGGATACCGACGCGCGCTACGTGCGTTTCGATCTGCGCGATGGCCCGAACTGGCGCTATGGCATCCGTGACATCGCACTCAAGCCGCTGGCCTTCGCCGCCACGCCCAATGCCTTCTTGTCCTCGGTGGCCGCCGATCTGCCGCGCGGCTCGTTGCCGCGTGCCTATGTGGGCGAACAGCCGTACTGGACCCTGCTCGGCCTCGATGGTGGCCAGGAGCAGGCGCTGATCAGCGAGGATGGCGCGCTGGAGCCGGCCAAGGGCAGCTTCAGCATCGAGCCGTTCATCCGCCTGGATGGCAAGCTGCTGGACTGGTCGAAGGTCGCCATCACCCAGTCGCTGCAGGATCACTACCTGCCGATCGCCACCGTCGACTGGGTGCATGAGAAGGCCGGGCTTTCGGTGACCAGTTTCGTGCAGGGCACGCCCGAGCGCGCGCAGCTGATCGGCCGCTACCGGCTGAGCAATCCGGACAAGGTCGCCCACGAGTACACCCTGGCGTTGGCAATCCGTCCGTGGCAGGTCAACCCGCCCACCCAGTTCCTCAACACCGTCGGTGGCTTCAGCCGCATCGATGCACTGGATGTGGGCGAACAGCTGGTTCGGGTCAACGGTGAGCCGCGCATCTATCCGCTGCAGGTGCCGGATGCGCGCTTTGCCAGTACGTTCGATGGCAAGCTCGATGCGATGCATCTGGAAAGCGGCAAGTACCCGGCCACGACCGCAGTGAAGGACAGCACCGGCATGGCGTCGGGTGCGCTGATGTACACGATCAAGCTCGAGCCCGGGCAGAGCCGCGAAGTGGCGGTGGTGCTGCCGCAGACCGGTGGCTGGGCGCCGCAGGCGCTGGACGTGGCCAAGGCGCAGGCGCAGGTGGCCGATCAATGGCGGCAGAAGCTGGGCGTGGTCTCGCTGCAGGTGCCGGCTGCGGGCCAGGCACTGGTCGATACCCTGCGCACGGCCGTCGCGCACATGCTGATCTCGCGGGTTGGCCCACGCCTGCAGCCGGGCACGCGCTCGTACGCGCGCAGCTGGATCCGCGATGGCGCGATGATTTCCGAGGGCCTGCTGCGCATGGGGCGCAGCGATGCCGTGCGTGACTACATCAACTGGTATGCGCCGTACCAGTTCGAGAACGGCAAGGTGCCGTGCTGCGTCGACGCGCGCGGCAGCGACCCGGTACCGGAGAACGACAGCCATGGCGAACTGATCTACAGCATTGCCGAGTATGGACGCTACACCGGCGACAGCACGTTCACCGAGCTGATGTGGCCGCACGTGCAGGGCGCCTACAACTACATGGAGCAGCTGCGCGCCAGCGAGCGCACCGAGGAAAACCGCGCACGCAATCCTGCCTTCTACGGGATGATGCCGGCCTCGATCAGCCACGAAGGCTATTCGGCCAAGCCGATGCATTCGTACTGGGATAATTTCTGGGCGTTGCGCGGCTACAAGGACGCGGCATCGCTGGCGGCCCAGCTGGGCAAGGTCGAGGCGATGCAGATCGCCGGATCGCGTGACCAGTTCCGTGATGACCTGCAGGCCTCGCTGCTGTCGGCGATGCAGCAGCACGACATCGACTACCTGCCGGGCTCGGCCGAGCTGGGCGATTTCGATGCGACCTCGACCACCATCGCGCTGGCGCCGGGCGGCGAGCAGGGCCGACTGCCGCAGCAGGCACTGGAGGCGACCTTCGAGCGCTACTGGAAGGAGTTCGTGGCCCGCCGTGACGGCAAGCGTGAGTGGAAGGACTACACCCCGTACGAGTGGCGCAACGTGGCGGCGTTCGTACGCCTGGGCTGGCGTGACCGCGCCTGGCAGGCCACCGAGTTCTTCTTCAGGGACCGTGCGCCGCAGGCCTGGAACCAGTGGGCCGAGGTGGTCTCGCGCACGCCGCGCAAGCCGTTCTTCGTCGGTGACCTGCCGCACGCCTGGGTAGCCTCGGACTTCGTGCGCTCGGCCTTGGACATGTTCGCGTACAGCCGTGACATGGACGATGCGCTGGTGCTGGCCGCCGGCATTCCGAGCGCCTGGCTTCAGGGCGAGGGCATCGCCGTGCAGGGCCTGCGCACGCCGCAGGGCCAGCTCAACTACCGCCTGCAGCGCAGCGACAAGCAGCTGGTGCTGGAGGTGCAGCCGGGCCTGGTGCCACCGGTCGGTGGCGTGGTGTTGCCATGGCCGTACGCCGGTGATCCGGGCGAGGCGACCATCAACGGCGAAGCGGCCGAATGGGTCAACAAGGAACTGCACGTGCACCAGCTGCCGGCGCGGGTCGAGATCGATGTACCGAGCGCGGTGCGCCGCGCCGAGCGCAAGGGGCAGTAACGATGAAGCAGCAGGGGGCAAGAGTGCGCACGACCGTGCGTGCCTTGGGGCTGGCCATTGCATTGGCACTGCCGGGCGCCGTGATGGCGGCCGATCCAGCCGCCGGGGCAGCGGCTGATGTCGCCACCGCGCCAGGCATGAGCATGGTCACCTTCAATCTGCATCATGACCGCGAGGACTGGCCACGCCGGCGCCGCACCATCCTGGCCGAACTCAAGCGCCTGCAGCCGGATGCGGTTGCCCTGCAGGAGGTGATCCAACGCCGCAACGTGCGAAACCAGGCGCAATGGCTGGCCAGCCAACTTGGCTACAAGTACGTGTTCGTGTCCACCGATGCGGTCGGCGCGCCCAAGCGCTACGGCAATGCGCTTCTGACCCGGCGGCCGATCCTTGCCCAGGGGGATCATCTGCTGCAGCCCTTGGACGACTACCGCACCGTGGCCCACCTGCGCATCGACGTCGATGGTACGCCGGTAAACGTCTACGCCACGCATCTGAACGAGCGCAGTGATGAGAGCGGACAACGCATCCGTCGCAGCCAGGTCGAGGACCTGCTGCGCTTCATCAGCGCGACGTCGGCGGGCGCGCCGGTGGTGATCGCAGGTGACTTCAATGCACTGGTGGATGCCGGCGATCTGAGCGAGCTGCGCAGCCACTACGGCGACAGTTACGGCAGCGTGCACGTCAACACCGATCTGTCCGGGGTCAGTACGCTCAACCGCCACTATTACCAGGCGCCGTCGCGGATCGACCACATCTTCTTCCAGCAGGACGAGATGGTCGCGCGCGAGGCGAAGATCCTGTTCGACCAGCCCGACGACAGCGGTCGCTGGGCCTCGGACCACTACGGCGTGTGGACCCGCCTGCAGTTCGCGCCGAAACCCTGACGGGACACGCCTGGGTAGGTGCCAACCTTGGTTGGCACGGGCGTGTCCGCGTGCACTCGATCAACGGCGCCAACCAAGGTTGGCCTCTACCAAAGCGGTGACCGTGCGCGGGTTGTGCCCTGGTGGGTGCCAACCTTGGTTGGCACGGTTCGGCCCGAAGCACAAACAAAAACGGCGGGGATCATTGATCCCCGCCGGTTCGTTTTCACGCTATCAAGGAGCGATCAGTTCGCCGGCGGCGTGCGCTTGGCGGCCTCTTCGTCTTCTTCATCAGCCTTGGCTTCTGCAGCCTGGGCTGCAGCGTCGGCATGGCCATCGGCGACCGGATCGATCGACGGCGTCACCACCGCATCAGCGCTCGGGGCGGCGGCTTCGATCGGTGCGGCTTCGACCGCTACCGGAGCGACCGGCTGTTCCACGATCGGCGCAGTCTCGACGACCGGCGTGGCTTCAACGGCCGGGGCGGCCTCCACCACCGGGGCACTCTCACTGGCTACCGGCTTGGTTTCAACCACCGGGGTTGCTTCAACCACCTGCGGCTTCGATTCCACGACCGGCGCGGCCTCGACTGCGACCGGCTTCGCTTCGATCACCGGAGCGGCTTCAACCACCGCGGCCGCTTCAGCCACAACCGGCTTTGCTTCGATGGCCGACGCAGCAGCGTCCACCACCGGAGTGGCGTTGGCGACCGGTGCGGCAGCGGCGACCGGCTGGACCGGGGTCGCGGCGTCGATGGCATCGAGCATGCTGGTCTGCACCGGCGAGGACACCGCTTCGGTCTTCGCAGCTTCGACCGGTGCCTGCACTTCAGCCACGACCGGGGCGGCGGCTTCGACCACAGCGCTGCTCACCACGGCAACCGGCGCGGCGACAACAGCGGCGGCAGCACGGGCTGGCTTCTCGGCTTCGACAGCGACCGGCTCGGCTTCGTCATCGAAGTCGAACTCCGGCTGCGAACGCGTGGGCTGCACAGCCGCGACCGGCGCAGTGCCGGCAGTGCTGTCGATGTTCGGCTCGGCGCCGTCGGCGTCATCACCGTCATCACCCTCGTCCTGGTCATCACCCAGGGCGTCGCTGCCGGCGGCGTTTTCGGCGCCACCGCGGCGACGACGACGGCCACCACGACGGCCACGGCGACGGCGGGTTGCGCCTTCGCCAGCCTGCTCGCCATTGGCGTCGGTTGCAGCCTCTTCACCGGCAACTGCAACCACGTCGGTCGCACTGGCCGCATTGGCAGCGGTGTCGACCGGTGCGGCCGCTTCCACCGGGGCGACCGGGGCGACAGGCGCGGTGGCTTCCTGCGCGTTCACCCCATTGGCGGCGACGGCCGTAGCGGCTACGGCTGCAGTCACGGCTTCGGCAGGTGCTTCGGCGGCATTGCGCTGCGGCTTCTCGGCCGGCTTGTCACCGTCCTGCTGCTGCGGGCGCGGCTGCTTGGGCTGCTTCAGCTTCGGTTGCTGGTTCTGGTTCTGGCCCTGCTGCTCGTTGCGCGGCTTGTTCTGCTGCTGCGGCGGCTGCTGGCCATCCTTGTGCTGCGGCTCCTTCTGCTTGCCCTGCTGCGGCTGCTGCTGCGCATTGCCATTGTTGCCGTTGCGGCCGTCCTTGCGCTGCTCGCCGCGGTCCTTGCGGTTGCCGCCGTCCTTCTGCTGCTGCGCGTTGCCATTGCCACGATTGTCGTCGCGACGGTCCTTGCGGTCCTTGTTGCGATCCTTGTTGCGGTCCTTGCGACCGCCGTCCTGCTGCTGGCGTGCAGCCGGGGCGGCCGGTGCCGGCGCGGGCGCCGGTTCGCCACCGAACACGCGCTTGAGCCAACCGATCACGCCGCCCGCCGGGGCCGGCGCAACCGGCGCTGCAGCGACCGGGGCCGGAGCGGCCGCGGCCGGCTCCACTTCCTCGCGCACCGGGGCCGGGGAGGTGTGCTTGACCTGGGTCACCGCCGGCGGCGGGATGTTCAGCTGGCCCTTGGTCAGCGCGTGCACCGGCAGCTTGCGCGGGGTGCCGCGCTGGTAGCTGGGCTTGCTGCTTTCTTCACCCAGCTCGTTCTCGCGCAGGCGGGTCACGGTGTAGTGCGGGGTGTGCAGCTGCTCGTCGGCGACGATCACGATCGGCGCCTCGTGGCGCTGTTCGATCTCGCGCAGGGCGCTGCGCTTCTCGTTCAGCAGGTAATTGGCGATCTCCACCGGGGCCTGCACCAGCACCTGCCCGGTGTTCTCCTTCATCGCATGCTCTTCAGCCACGCGGATGATCGACAGCGACAGCGACTCGACGCTGCGCATGCGGCCGTGGCCGTCACAACGCGGGCAGACGATCTGGCTGGACTCGCCCAGGCTCGGGCGCAGGCGCTGGCGGCTCATTTCCAGCAGGCCGAAGCGCGAGATGCGGCCGACCTGCACGCGCGCGCGGTCGTACTTCAGCGCGTTGGCGAGGCGGTTCTCGACTTCGCGCTGGTGCTTGTTGGACGCCATGTCGATGAAGTCGATCACCACCAGGCCGCCCAGGTCACGCAGGCGCAGCTGGCGGGCCACTTCCTCGGCCGCTTCCAGGTTGGTCTGGAACGCGGTGTCCTCGATGTCGCTGCCCTTGGTGGCGCGCGAGGAGTTGACGTCGACGGCGGTCAGCGCTTCAGTCTGGTCGACCACGATCGAGCCGCCCGACGGCAGGCGCACGTTGCGCTCGTAGGCGCCTTCGATCTGCGATTCGATCTGGAAGCGGTTGAACAGCGGGATGTCGTCCTTGTAGTGCTTGAGCTTGCGCAGGGTCTGCGGCATCACCTGCTGCATGAATTCGCGGGCGTGCTCGTACATTTCCTCGGTGTCCACCAGGATCTCGCCGATGTCGGCGCGCAGGTAGTCACGCAGGGCGCGCACGATCAGGCGCGATTCCTGGTAGATCAGGAACGGGGCGGGCTTGCTCAGTGCCGCTTCGGCAATGGCGCGCCAGACATTGAGCAGGTAGTCCAGATCCCACTGCAGTTCTTCCGCATCGCGGCCGACGCCGGCGGTACGGATGATCACGCCCATGTCGTCGGGGATGTTCAGCTTGTCCAGGGCGTCCTTCAGTGCGGCCCGGTCTTCGCCCTCGATGCGGCGCGACACGCCGCCGGCGCTGGGTGAGTTCGGCATCAGCACCATGTAGCGGCCGGCCAGCGAAATGAACGTGGTCAGGGCGGCGCCCTTGTTGCCACGCTCTTCCTTGTCGACCTGGACGACTATCTCCTGGCCTTCTTTCAGCAGCTCGCGGATGCCGGCCTTGTTGTGGTCGACACCGGCCTGGAAGTAGTCGCGGGAGATTTCCTTCAGCGGCAGGAAGCCATGGCGGCCACCGCCGTACTCGACGAAGGCCGCTTCCAGCGAGGGCTCGATGCGGAAGATCCGGCCCTTGTAGATGTTGGACTTCTTCTGTTCCTTCGACGGCTGTTCGATGTCGATGTCATACAACGACTGGCCATCCACGATGGCAACACGCAGCTCTTCAGCCTGCGTGGCGTTGATCAGCATTCGCTTCATTGTTGCGTTCCTCGCAAGCGGCTACCGCGCGGAACGCCATGGGGTTTCGCCTCTGGACACGGCTCGCCGCCCATTCGCGCAAGCGCGGGGAGGGCGGCTTGGGTTTCCAGCGCTACGACACCACGGCAGGCCGCGGGAGCGCTTCACTCTTATGGTTTTTGGGTGTTGCAGGGCCGCAGGCAGCTGTCAGCCAGGCTGGAGCGCCACGCGGGACATGTTCAGCACGGTTGCGTGTCAGGCATCCGGCGATGGCCGGGAAGGCCGGTGAGCCGCTAACATGGCCGCCCCGCGGGCGGTGGTCGCGCACTGTGCCGGATTCGTCGGAAGCTGGGCTTCTGGCCCTGAGTAACTTCCAACGAAATCAATCCCTTATCTCGCCCCCCGAGTGTAACAGAATAAACAGCCTGATGACCGCCCAAGACCCCACCAAGCCCGCTGGCGACAAGCCTTCCGTGCGCATGATCACCGTTCCCGCCGACCGCGCCGGCCAGCGCCTGGACAACTTCCTGCTCGGCCAGCTGAAGGGCGCCCCGCGCAGCCTGGTCTACAAGCTGGTGCGCAGTGGCCAGGTACGGGTCAACGGCGGCCGCGCCAAGGCCGAGCGCAAGCTGGAGGCGGGCGACGAAGTGCGCGTGCCGCCGGTTCGTCTCACCGAAGAGGGAGACAAGGTGGGTCCCCCGGAGGCATTCATGCGCCGGCTGGAGCAGGCCATCGTCTTCGAGGACGCGCGCCTGCTGGCCCTGAACAAGCCCACCGGCGTGGCCAGCCACGGCGGCAGCGGCATCAGCTTCGGCGCCATCGAGACCCTGCGCGCGCTGCGCCCGGGGCAGACCCTGGAGCTGGTCCACCGGCTGGATCGCGACACCTCGGGCCTGCTGATCGTGGCCAAGAAGCGCTCGGCGCTGAGCGAACTGCAGGCGCTGCTGCGTGAAGACCACGGCGCCGGCATCCGCAAGCGCTACCTGACCCTGCTGGCCGGGCGCATGCCCGACGGGGTGATGACGGTCGATGCGCCGCTGCATGTCGGCCTGCGCCAGGGCGGCGAGCGCCATGTGCAGGTGAACGCGATCGGCAAGGAATCGATCAGCCACTTCCGGGTGCTGGAGCGCCGCGGCGGCCATTCCTATTGCGAGGTGCGCATCGAGACCGGCCGTACCCACCAGATCCGCGTGCATGCCCAGCACCTGGGTCATCCGGTGGCCGGCGACGACAAGTACGGCGATCCGGCTGTCAACAAGCGGCTTCGTGAGCAGATCGGGCTGAAGCGTCTGTTCCTGCACGCGGCCTCGCTGGAGTTCGCGCTGGACGACGGCAAGAGCCCGTATGTGCTGAACGCGCCGCTGGCCGATGAGCTGGTCGAGGCGCTGGACCGCCTGCGCTGACGGCAGTTCGGCGGCGCCGGGCGCTTGGTCGGCGCCATTCGCAGCGCTCAGACACCCGCGCCTCTTCGCCCTCGCCGGACCTGCGGTGCTCGGCTCGCTACAAGGCGGACCCGGACATCCGCAGCGTAGGCCCATACCCGCACGCAGCCTTTGTAGACTCGAGTCGTACTCGACTCACGCGCGCAGCGCGCGCTTCGCTCTTCAATCTTTTCATCGCGCGGCTGGCGTGCACGGAAGAATGACGGGGCACGGGCGGGGCCGGCTTGCAGGGGTGTCCGCGGCATGGATGCCGCGGACAAGCCCCCATGGACGGGTTCACGGCGTCCCCTGCAAGCCGGCCCCGCCCGTGACCTCTCGATACTGCGGAACGTGCCAGCCGCGAGGGGGCTCAGCCCGTTGGCCGGGAACCCCTCACCACTTGAACAGCACCAGACTGATCGCCAGGGTGCCCATGCCGGCCACCAGGCCATATACCGTCTCGTGGCCCTTGGCATAGCGCTTGGCTGCCGGCAGCAGCTCGTCCAGCGCCAGGAACACCATCACGCCGGCGATCAGTCCGAACACCCAGCCAAACGTGGCGTGCGACAGCGATCCTGACAACAACCAGTAGCCCAGCGCCGCGCCCACCGGCTCAGCCAGGCCGGACAGCAGGCTGGCACTGAACGCATAGAACTTGTTCTGGGTGGCGAAGTACACCGGCACCGCGATCGCGATGCCCTCGGGAATGTTGTGGATGGCGATGGCGAAGGCCAGCGGCATGCCCACCGACGGGCTTTCCAGCGTAGCGAAGAAGGTCGCCAGGCCTTCCGGGAAATTGTGCGCGGTGATCGCCACCGAGGTCAGCAGCGCGACCCGCTTCAGGTACTCGCGGCTGTTCTCGCGGAACGCAGGGTCCTGTTTGTCCAGGCTGTCATGCGGATTGGGAATGAAGTGATCGATCAGCACGATCACGATCACGCCGGCCAGGAAGGCCAGCGTGCCGTAGGTGAAGCCGGTGCGCTCGCCATAGGCCAGGGCGAACGATGCGATGGACTTGTTGAGGATTTCCGATAGCGACACATAGACCATCGCGCCGCCGGCGAAGGCCAGGCCGAACGCCAGCAGGCGCGGATTGGGGCGGCGCGAGAACAGCACCAGCAGGCTGCCGATGGCAGTGGCCAGGCCGGCCGCGAGGGTGACCGCCAGTGCGATCCAGACATTTTCGGGGGGAATCTGCAGCATGTACCGACGCGGTCCTGGTCAACAGACAGCCGCCCCGGATGAGCCCGGGGCGGGGAGGGCGAGGCGGGCGTCGGCTGGCCTCGTCGGGGCGCGCGCGATCAGCCGCCGCGGCGCAGGCGTTCTTCGATGGCGAAGCACTGATCGGGCTTCGGCTGCGGCGGGTTGAAGCTGACCGGCACCTGGATGGTGGCCGGCACGGCAGCGCCATTGCGGGTGGCGGCCTTGAACTGCCAGCCCTGAACGGCCGTTTTGGCCAGTTCGTCCAGCTGCGGGTTGCCGGCGCTGGTCAGCAGGGCGACCTCGCTTGGCTTGCCGTCGGTGCCGATGGTCACCTTGAAGGTGCTGGTGCCGCCTACGCCCATGCAGGCCAGTTCAAGCGGGTACTGCGGTGGCGGCGTCTTCACCGCGGCCACTTCGGTCGGCGGCGGCGGCGGTGGTGCCGGCGGTTCCGACGGGCCACAACCGGCCAGGCCGGTCGCAGCAATCAGGGACAGGCTCAGCAAGCGTACGTTCATGGCAGTTGCTCCGTCAGGGCCGAAGTCTTCGCAGCGCAGATGAAGTCGTTCTCGCTCAGGCCGCCCACGTCGTGGGTGGAAAAGCGCACCACGGCGCGGTCGTAGTGCACGCCCAGGTCCGGATGGTGGTCCTCGCGGTGGGCAATCCAGGCCAGCGCGTTCACGAAGGCCATGGTGGCGTAGTAATCCTTGAAGCGGAAGGTGCGCGTCAGGGCCTGTCCGCCCTCGCTCAGCTCCCAGCCGGGAATCTGCGGCAGCAGTTCGGCCAGGCGGGCTTCGCCGAGCTTGTGGTCGCTGCCTTTGCGCGGCACGCAACGGGCCTGGGCCAGTGGAATCAGGTCGGCCATGGGAATCTCCACCTCGTGTTGACTGAACAATGCGCCGGACGGTGTATAAATCGAATGAGCGGCTGACGCTTACTTGGCTAGAATAGCCTGATGATCCAGATCTCCGACACTGCCCAGACCCATTTCCGCAAGCTGATCGAACGCGAGGGCGTGCCCGGCATGGGTGTGCGCTTGAGCGCGGTCGATCCCGGCACCCCGCGCGCCGACGCCCGGCTGGAGTTCGCCGAACCGACCGACCTGCTCGGCGACGAGTGGGCGGTGGACTGCGATGGTTTCACGCTTTACGTTGATGCCGGCAGCGTCGGTTGGCTCGATGGCGCCGAGATCGACATCGTCGCCGGCAGTGCCGGTACCCAGCAGCTGACCATCAAGGCGCCGCGCATCAAGGGCGAAGCGCCCGGCGATGCCGCTTCGCTGGTCGAGCGCGTGCACTGGGTGGTGGAAAACGAAATCAATCCGCAGCTGGCCTCGCATGGCGGCAAGGTGGCCGTGCAGGAAGTTTCGGCCGAAGGCGTGGTGCTGCTGCGCTTCGGTGGCGGTTGCCAGGGCTGCGGCATGGCCGACGTGACCCTCAAGCAGGGCATTGAAAAGACCCTGATGGGCCGCGTGCCGGGCGTGACCGCCGTGCGCGACGCGACCGACCACGACAGTGGCCACGCGCCGTATATCCCTCGCGGCAACGCCGCCTGATCGCTGACGCGTGCCTCTGACCCGGGCCGAGCAGTTCATCGACCTGCTGCTGGCCCGCCAGCAGCCCAGGGCCGTCCTCGAGAAAACCACGCGCCTGCCGTATGGCTGGGCGCTGTGGCTGCGCTCGCTCGGTCCGTTGCCGCGGCCGCTGCACGCCAGCGAGTTGATCTCGGTGCTGCTGCCGCGTCCGCTGCCAGGGCCACCCGGGCAGTTGCCCCGGTTGTCACCCTGGCAAGCGATGCGCCGTCTGTTCTGGCAGGACTGGGATGCTGCGCCGCGCGACCAGCGCTGGATGCGTTGGGTCTCGGCCTTGGCCAGTGCGCTGCTGCATCTGCTGTTCTTCATGCTGCTGCTATGGGTGGCAGTGATCCGCACCTCGGCACCGGAAGAACAAGGCGCCGAGGGCGAGCGCGTGCAGGTGGAGTTCGTCGGTCGCGCTACCCGGGAGGGCGGCGGCGATCAGCCAGGTGCGGAAGCGGCGGCCGCTGCACCGCCGGGCCAGGTTGCAGCTGGCCAGAACGCAGGGGCCGCAACGGCACCTGAGCCGCGTCCGGCGTCCGCGTCGGCAGCTGCGTCCGCACCCGCTCCGGCTGCAGTGGCCAGCGTGCCGCCGCCGCCCGCCGAATCCGAGCCGGCGCCGGTCGCGGCACCGCCGCCGTCTCCGGTGCAGGCCACCGAAGTAGCCGAGGCCAGTACGGATTTCGTGGTGCCACCTGTCAGCGTGCCGCGCACGGAGATCAGCATCGTGCCGCGCGACACGGTACCGACGGTGCGCGAGCGCAGCGTGCAGCCGGTGCAGGCGCCGCCGGCCCCGGCCGCACTGCGTGCGCCGGAGATCGCGGTGCGGACGCCGCAGCTGCGTGACATCCCGGTGCAGGAGCGTGAAATCAGTACGGTCGATGCACCGGCGATATCGCAGCCGCTGCGCACAGCCGATGTACAGGTCCGTGTGCCGCAGCGCGATGTGCAGGTGCGCGAGCGCGAAGTGCAGGCCGTGGTCGATCCGCAGGTACGGATGGCTGCTGTGGCCGGGCGCGAGCCGACCGTGCGTGCGCCGGCAGGCCGTGACCTGCAGGTGCGCGAGCGCGAAGTTGCGTCGGCACCCGCGGCGGCGCCTTCAACGTCCAGTGGCAGCGCGCCAGCGGCAACGCCCGCGCCTGCGGCCAGGAGCACTGCAACCCAGGCCAACAGCAGCACGCCACGGCCATCCGCCTCCAGCACGACACCGGCCCAGGCCGGCGCGCGTCCGGCTCCCAACCCGGGCAACTGGGCTACGCCTGCCAAGGGCGACGACTGGGGCGCGTCGAGCCGCAACCACGACGGCGCCAGCAGGGGCGCAAGCCAGGCCAGTGCCGCCGGCAAGGGCAATGGCCTGTTCAATGCCGACGGCAGCGTGCGCGTGCCGGGGCAGGAAGGCGGCGGTCACGCCGAACGTGGTGCCCCAGGTGGCGCCAACGATGGCTGGAGCAAGGAGCGCATCGCGCAGTCTGGCACCTGGTTGAAGCGACCGCCGTACGATTACACGCCGACTTCGTTCGACAAGTATTGGGTGCCGCAGGAATCACTGCTGGCCGAATGGGTGCGCAAGGGCATCAAGTCGATGGAGATTCCGTTGCCGGGCACCGGTACGAAGATCTCCTGCGTGATCTCGATCCTGCAGGCGGGTGGCGGCTGCGGCCTCACCAATCCGAACATGCAGGACCAGCCGGCGGTGGCACGGCCGCCGCCGGACATTCCGTTCAAGAAAGAGCTGCAGGAAGATAACGGGAGCCGCTAGGCAAGGCGCGCGCGCCACACGCTGGCCGGCTCGCGCTTGGGTAGGTGCCAACCTTGGTTGGCACAGGAACGCCGACCAAGGTCGGCCTCTACCAGGGCATTGCCCTACGCGCTCTGCGACAGGAACACCCAGAACGGCACGTCGCGGCCGACCCAGTCG
Organism: Stenotrophomonas sp. YJH_SMC_54; assembly: GCF_059368435.1. NCBI lineage: Bacteria > Pseudomonadati > Pseudomonadota > Gammaproteobacteria > Lysobacterales > Lysobacteraceae > Stenotrophomonas > Stenotrophomonas sp. YJH_SMC_54. The sequence goes on from NZ_JCAFRS010000005.1 coordinate 85,210, forward strand.
CGGCTGGCTTCGTCCATCACGTCCAGCAACGTGTCGAAATCCTTCTGTGTGGAGGCGCGCAACGTATCCACGTCGGCCAGGAACAGCGCGTAACCGTCGGCCGGCAGCCATTGCAGATCACGAAGGTTGTCCGACAGTGCATCCCAGTTGCCGCCGAAGCCAGCCGGGAAATCCAGCTGCGCCGCCAGCCGGGCGAGCAGGGTGCGTTTGTCGGCGACGCCTTCCAGGTCGATGCGGATCACCTTCAGGCCGGCATCGCGCATCGCTGCGGCCAGTGCGCCGATGTCGTCGCTGTCGATGGCGTAGACGCCGGCATTGTTGATGTCATGCAGGCCGAGGCCGAAATCATCGTGGCTCATCACTGCGCTCCCTGGGCCGGTACGGTGAAGCTGCGGAACGATTCGTAGTGGTCGTCGGTGTAGTACCACGCCTCCGGCGGATCGCCGCCGGTGACGATGCGGCGCGTGCCACGGGTGCGCGCGCCGGGGGTGTCCACGGTGTATTCGCGGTAGTAACCGCGCGGACGCTGCGGCAGCTGCTGTTCGCGGTTACCGAAGGTGCTGCCATCCTGGCGGTGCGGGAACGGCCCGCCGCGCTGGATCAGCGCGATCGTCTGCAGGGCTTCGGCGGGCAGGAAGGCGGGCAGACCGTTGCCCTTGCCGGGCGTGGCCGTGGCCGGTGCGCGCGCGGCAGTCGCACCCTGCAGGTCCGGCGCGAACTGCGGCGCCGGCGGGCGCTGCATGAAATGGTTGACGACCAGGCCGAGCAGCAGCAGGGCGATGGCGGTGATCAGCAGCCGGGGGTTGCGCATGGGCAAGGAAGCGGGCGAGGGTGGTGCTCGCACTGTAGCGCCTGCGCGCTGCACGGTGCATGAGGACGGCGCCGCGTCACCGCTGCGTAACAATTGCCGTCGTGCTCACCGGCAGGACGCAATTTCCTTTACATCCCCCTTGGTAATCTGGCGGTCTGTCCCCATCATTCACCGCGCAACGCCCGACACCGTCGGGTGCCCTCGCAATCAGGAGATGCATCATGGCCTATACCCTGCCCAAGCTGTCCTACGCCTACGACGCGCTGGAACCGCATATCGATGCGGCGACGATGGAAATCCATCACACCAAGCATCACCAGACCTACATCAACAACGTCAACGCGGCGCTGGAAGGCACCGAGTACGCTGACCTGCCGGTCGAAGAACTGGTGAAGAAGCTCAAGTCGCTGCCGGAGAACCTGCAGGGTCCGGTGCGCAACAACGGTGGCGGCCATGCCAACCACTCGCTGTTCTGGACCGTGATGGCACCGAACGCGGGCGGTAACCCGGTGGGCGACGTGGCCAAGGCCATCGACAAGGACCTGGGCGGCTTCGACAAGTTCAAGGACGCCTTCACCAAGGCAGCGCTGACCCGTTTCGGCAGCGGCTGGGCCTGGCTGAGCGTGACTCCGGACAAGAAGGTGGTGGTCGAGAGCACCGGCAACCAGGACAGCCCGCTGATGGAAGGCAACACCCCCATCCTCGGCCTGGACGTGTGGGAACACGCGTACTACCTGAAGTACCAGAACCGCCGCCCGGAGTACATCGGCGCGTTCTTCAACGTCATCGACTGGAACGAAGTCGAGCGCCGTTACCAGGAAGCGATTGCCTGATCTGCGTCGCTGGATGAAATGAAGAGGCCGGGGGAGACCCCGGCCTTTTTGTTTTCCGCATTGGTAGTGCCGGCCGCTGGCCGGCAGCCCTGGAATGCCGGCCAGCGGCCGGCACTACCTATTCGGCCGTGGCCGTATCGCCCTGCAGGCGCAGGGTGGCCATTACGCCCAGACGCAGGCCCGGCAGGTCACCGTCGGCCGGCAGCAGGATCGGCTGCTGGCGGATGCCGCCGAAGTGCTTGACCTGGAACAGCACGTCCAGGCCATGACCACTGGCGCCACCGCCGCTGGCCGCCGGCGGCTCGGGGCGGCCGCCCGGATTGCGCCGGGCCGGCTGGAACCCCGGGGTACTGCGCACGAGCTCGACGGTGGTTGCCGAGAAATCACCGGCGATCAGGCTGGGCATGCCCTCGGCGGTGGCGCCGATCCAGGTCATCAGGTCGCTGGTCTGGTGCTGGCGGGCAGTGGCCTCGTCCGGGTCCGGGCGCAACCGCGCCACGTAGATGTTCACCAGCGCCTGGCCCAGCTTCAGGCGCATCATGCCGGCCGCGCTGAACGTGCCCGGGGGATGCAGCAGGGTGACCCCGTCTTCGCTGACCGGCAACCGGGTCAGCATCGCGTTGCCATGCCGCAGCGACTGGCTGGGCGGGTCGGCGGTGACGAAGTCGCAGCTGTAGCGCAGCCGGCTGGCCAGCCAGCAGGCCGGGTTGCGGCCCTGCTGCTGCAGCACCTGCTGCACCGAGATCACGTCCGGCTGCAGTTCGGTGAGCAGCTGCGCGACCTGCTCGCGGCGCAGCTTCCATTGCGCGTCGTCGCGGCTGGGCAGTTCCAGCGCCGCCACCGTCAGCTGGCGTGGCTCGGCGTCCGGGGCGGCAGCGGCCGGCGCCTGTGGCCGCGCCTGAGCCTGCGCCTGCAACGCCAGCACCAGCGCAAGGCAGCTGAGCAGGCGGCGGGCGTGGGTGAGGGAGCGCATAACGATAAGTTTACGCTTTCATCGTGCAGGTGCCGTGACTTCCGGCAGGGCCGGTGTTGCCTGCCATGGTTTGCCACCGTTGTCATGCAGCCCTGCAGCGTGCTTCGCAAGCCCCGGTTCCGGTAACCTTGCGCCTTTCGCTTTGCAGGAATGCCCTACAGGATGAGCCACGACGCAGTCGCCCCCATCGCCGGCCAAGGAAAGATGCCGCGCCAGATCCCGTACATCATCGGCAATGAGGCCTGCGAACGGTTCAGCTTCTACGGGATGCGCAACATCCTGGTGCAGTTCCTGATCACCTCGCTGCTGCTGCAGGAAATCACTGCGGAAGGCCGTGCCGGTGAAGCCAAGGACATCATGCACAGCTTCATGATCGGCGTGTATTTCTTCCCGCTGCTCGGTGGCTGGCTGGCCGACAGGTTCTTCGGCAAATACCACACCATCCTCTGGTTCAGCCTGGTCTACTGCGCCGGCCATCTGTGCCTGGCGCTGTTCGAGAACAGCCGCGAGGGCTTCTTCCTCGGCCTGGGCCTGATCGCCCTGGGTGCCGGTGGCATCAAGCCGCTGGTGGCCTCGTTCATGGGTGACCAGTTCGACCAGAGCAACAAGCACCTGGCCAAGATCGTCTTCGACGCCTTCTACTGGATCATCAACTTCGGCTCGCTGTTCGCCTCGCTGCTGATCCCTCTGGTGCTGAAGAACTGGGGCCCGCAGTGGGCGTTCGGCATCCCGGGCATCCTGATGTTCGTGGCCACCTTCGTGTTCTGGCTGGGCCGCAAGCGCTACGTGCTGGTGCCGCTGCCGCCGAAGGATCCGCATTCGTTCGCCAACGTGGTGCGCACCGCGCTGACCGCACGCGTGGCCGGCCAGGGCCGTCCAGGCCTGGTGATCGCTACGCTCGGCCTGGTGCTGGCGGTGGCGTCGTTCGGCCTGGTGGGCTCGCTGGGCATCGTGATCTGCCTGTGCCTGGCGCTGGTGGCGATCCTGGCGGGTATCGGTGGCGGCACCTGGCTGCAGCTGGACCGCGCCCGTGGCCAGCATCCGGCCGAAGCGGTCGAAGGCGTGCGCTCGGTGCTGCGCGTGCTGGTGATCTTCGCCCTGACCACGCCGTTCTTCTCGCTGTTCGACCAGAAGGCCTCGACCTGGGTCCTGCAGGGCCAGCAGATGCAGATGCCGAGCTGGTTCACCGCCTCGCAGATGCAGGCGCTGAACCCGCTGCTGGTAATGATCCTGATTCCGTTCAACAACCTGGTGCTGTACCCGGCCCTGCGCCGCTTCGGCTTCGAGCCGACCGCGCTGCGCCGCATGACCGCCGGCATCGCCTTCAGCGGCCTGGCCTGGATCGTGGTCGGCGGCATCCAGGTGGTGATGGACGGTGGCAATGCCATGTCGATCTTCTGGCAGATGCTGCCGTATGCGCTGCTGACCTTCGGTGAGGTGCTGGTCTCGGCCACCGGCCTGGAGTTCGCCTACAGCCAGGCGCCGCAGGCGATGAAGGGCGTGGTGATGAGCTTCTGGAACCTGACCACCACCATCGGCAACCTGTGGGTGCTGCTGTCCAACGCTGCTGTGCGCAACGATGCGGTGACCCACAAGATCGCCAGTACGGGCCTGAGCGAGGCGGCATTCCTGATGTTCTTCTTCGCCGGTTTCGCCTTCGTCGCGGCGTTGGCCTTCGGTTGGTACGCGAAACGCTATCGTATGGTCGACAACTACCGTAGCGCCTGAGCCTGACATGACCCCCGTCAATCTGCTGTTGATCGCCATCACCGCCCTCCTGTCGTGGATGGCGTTCAGCAACCGCAAGCTGGCCGACCGCCTGATCCTGTGGCCGCCGGCCATCGACCGTCACCGCCAGTACGACCGGCTGGTGACCTATGGCTTCATCCACGCCGACTGGTCGCACCTGATCTTCAACATGATCACCCTGTTCTTCTTCGGGGGATTCATCGAGAGCGTGATGGTGCAGCTGACCGGCAGCTACCTGACCTACCCGGCGTTCTACATCGGTGCGCTGCTGGTCTCGATCCTGCCCAGCTACCTGAAGAACCAGAAGAACCCGAACTACCTCAGCCTGGGCGCGTCCGGAGCGGTGTCGGCGGTGTTGTTCGCCTTCATCCTGATCAAGCCGTGGTCGATCATCCTGGTGTTCTTCATCCCGGCACCGGCCATTGTCTATGCCGCGTTCTACGTGGGCTACAGCATCTGGATGGACAAGCGCGGTGGTGATCGCATCAACCACAGCGCCCACCTGGCGGGCGCGGCGTTCGGTGTGATCTTCATGCTGGCCATGCAGCCGAGCATCTTCACCCACTTCCTGCGCGAGCTTTCCAACCCGACCTTCCGCCTCGGCGGCGGTTGAGGGGCTGGGGTCGGATTCACTGGATCCGCCCCCGGGGGCAGGGACCCGCTCCTGGTCAGGCGCGGGTCTGCTGGCCGTAGGTGTCCAGCAGGCGGGCGAATACCTCTTCGCCGATGCGCTGGAAATCCTGATCTTCGGTCTGCCCTTCCACCGCCAGCTGCAGCAGGCCCTCCAGCAGGGCGCGGTCGGTGTCGGAATGGGAATCGCTGGGGTGCATCGGAGCCTCCGCGGTGGTGCGCATGATCAACGGTCGCAAGGGCCGTGCCAGCATGGCCGTACCCCTCCACAGGCGATAGCGGCCGTCCTCGCTCCAGCTTGAGGGTCGAAAACTGACGTGAATGGATTGGACTTGCCCCTGTTCAGGCTTCACGCGATCATGGCGCCCGGCTGCGCACCATCCACGCAGTCGCCGCAGGAGACAGTTCCATGGCTTCGGTCACGCCCCCCGGTCTGGCCTACGAGGTCGAACACGACCTGGCCAACCATCGCTTCACCGCCCGTGTGCGCGGACAGCTGGCGGTGCTCGATTACCAGATCAAACGCAGGCGCATGGTCATCACCCACACCGAGGTACCAGAGCCGATTGCCGGCCGTGGCATCGCAGGTGAGCTGACCCGCGTGGCACTGCGCTTTGCCCGCGAGCAGAAGTACAAGGTGGTGCCGGCATGTTCCTACGCCGAAGCCTTCCTGCAGCGGCACGAGGAGTACCACGACCTGCTCGCTGGCTGAATGCCAGCGGGCCACGCTTCAGCCATGGCAGGCGATGATGTACAAACATGAACAGGGGATCCCGATGAAGATTGGAAACAACCGGCCATTGCACGGCAGCGTGCTGGCCGGCGTGGTGGGCGTGCTGTTGCTGGCCGGTTGCCAGCGTGAAAGCGAGCCGGCACCGGCGACCGACGCGGCCCCCGCCGCCGAGGCCACTGCCGCAGGTGAAACGCCGGCCACGGAAGCGCCGCTGGACCTGCGCGACGTGATCGAGAACAACGAGCGCGAAGTGGTGGGCATCAGCTACCCGGCCGGCATCGATCGCTACCCGGGCCTGGCGCGCGCGCTGCAGAACTACGCAACCAGCGCACGCAGCGACCTGCAGCAGGCACTGGACGGGCTCGGCAATGACAAGCCGACCATGCCCTACGAACTGTCGCTGAGCTTCGAGAAGCTGCTGGAAACGCCGCAGCTGGTGGTGGTCAGTGCCGATGGCAGCCGCTATACCGGTGGCGCCCACGGCGAGCCGCTGGTGGCGCGTTTCGTGTGGCTGCCGGCGCAGCAGCAGATGCTCAGTGCCGACAAGCTGGTGGCCGATGCCAAGGGCTGGAAGGCGATCAGTGATTTCGTCGCCGACCAGCTGCGCGAACGCGTGGCCACCCGCCTCAGTGGCGAGGACATGGACCCGGCCCAGCTGCAGGAATCGCTGCGTAACGCATCGCGCATGATCGCCGACGGTACCGGCCCCCAGGCCGACAATTTCAGCCAGTTCCAGCCGCTGACCAACGACAAGGGGCAGATCACCGCGCTGCGCTTTGTTTTCCCGCCGTACCAGGTGGGTCCATACTCGGACGGCACCCAGACCGCCGACGTACCGGCGGCGGTGCTGTTGCCGCACGTGGCCAAGGACTACGTGGAGCTGTTCGCACGCGGTTGACCGCAGTCGAGGAGGTGGCGTGGATACAGGGTTGCAGGAGCGGGTCGCCGGCCTGCTGCAGGAAGCCGGGGTCCGCATCGGCGGCACCCAGCCACAGGACATCCAGGTGCATGACCCGCGCTTTTTCGCGCGGGTCATGGCGCACGGCTCGCTTGGCCTCGGCGAGAGCTACATGGACGGTTGGTGGGATGCCAACGTCCTCGATGAATTCCTCGTCCACCTGATGCAGGCACACCTGGATGAACGGGTGCACGGTTGGCGCGAAGTGGCCGATGCGCTGAAGGCGCGCCTGTTCAACCTGCAGGTCGGGCAGGGCAGCTACGAAGTGGGCCGCCGCCACTACGATCTTGGCAACGACCTCTACCAGGCCATGCTCGGCCAACGCCTGGTGTACAGCTGCGGCTACTGGCGCAATGCCGGTGATCTCGATGCCGCGCAGGAGGCCAAGCTGGACCTGGTCTGCCGCAAGCTGGGGCTGCGCCCCGGGCAGCGTGTGCTGGACATCGGCTGTGGCTGGGGTGAAGCCCTGAAGTTCGCAGCAGAGCGCTACGGCGTCACCGGCGTCGGCGTGACCATTTCGCAGGAACAGGCCGGGTTCGCACGCGAACTGTGCGCCGGCCTGCCGATCGAGATCCGCCTGCAGGACTATCGCGAACTGGATGAGCCGTTCGATGCGATCTTCTCGATCGGCATGTTCGAGCATGTCGGCGACAAGAACTACGCCAGTTTCTTCGAGGTGGCCAGGCGCTGCCTGTCTTCGCGCGGGTTGCTGCTGCTGCACACCATCGGCACCAACATCTCGCGGCATCGCACCGATCCGTGGATCGCGCGCTACATCTTCCCCAATTCAATGCTGCCGTCGGCGGTGCAGATCAGCAAGGCGTTCGAAGGGCGCTTCGTGCTGGAGGACTGGCACAACTTCGGCACCGACTACGACCTCACCCTGCAGGCTTGGCGACGCAACGTGGAAGCGGCGTGGCCGCAGCTGGACGCGCGCTACGACGAGCATTTCCGCCGCATGTGGCGGTTCTACCTGGCCGGATCGATGGCCACCTTCCGCTGCCGGCACGCGCAGCTGTGGCAGCTGGTGCTGTCGCCGGAAGGCGTACCGGGTGGGTACGTGGCGCCACGCTGAGGGTGCGCAGGGGTAGATCAGGCCGGATGCGATACTTACTGACGCCAAATCCGTGTGTTGCACGGTCAGCTCCGCGCGTGGGCGTCGTCGACGCTACGCTGTTGGGTCGGCGGGGTTACCGCATTCCTGAAGGCGTTGCAGCATGGGTTGGGACATCACCTACCATCCAGTCGCGGATTCGGAGATCCGTGACATCTATTTCCGTGCTCTGGAGGACGTGACGCTGGTCGAGGCGCTGCAACAGCGGTTCCGGATCGAGCCGTTCTACATGGAGCAGTTGCAGGAACGCATCGACGAGGCTCGCTCGATCAGCGCCGACGTGCCTTTCGAGAAGGGGCACGCTTTGTACCTGGCGATCGTGGCCGGCCACCTTCGGCGGTATCACTATCTCCGCGGGAGCGCCCTTTCGTTTTTCATCGACGATCCGGTGGTCGCCCGGTATTTCGCGGACTGGCGGCAACTGGTGCCGTTGCAGTGGGCGGATGCTGCCGCCGGCAACCATCTACGTGAAAACTATGGTGGTGGCGTGTTCATCACGCATGCCCGGCTGAAGCAATTACGCGCTGATTATGCAGTGGACAGCGCACTTGCTGCGCGCCTGGAGGAGCTGTTCTCCGATGGACGCCTGGTCGTTTTCTGGCGTGTTGTCGATGAAGCGATCGCCAGCGGATGCGGATTGCTGGAGGCCAGCGAGGTGGTCGAGCCGAACCCGATGGATCTCAATGCATCGACCAGCTTGAGCAATCTGCTGAACTGCGCGCCGGATGGCGCGATCCTTTATGCGGAAGCCGCGGCGGCCCAGCTGGCGGAGTTCGTGGCAGCGCACCCGGATATCGCATCGACTGCCGCTGCCGCGCCCGGTGCGCCGAAACGACGGTGGTGGGAGCGACTGTTTCGGCGCTGATCTGGAAGCGCATCCACGCATGGCGCGGATCTACTGGAGTGCGTCATGTGTGGATCGATGATGCCGGGGTTCGTGGCGCGAATGGATCGTGCCGACCAACGGTCGGCACCCACCAGTAGATCCACGCCATGCGTGGATGTCCCAACAAAAAAACCGCCCGGTTTCCCGGGCGGTTTTTCGTTTCAGGCTACTGCGCGGGCGATCAGTTGCCGGCGCCGGTCAGGCCACGCTTTTCCAGCAGCGGTTCGATCTGCGGCTCGTGGCCGGCGAAATCGCGGAACAGCTGCATCGCGTCGACGCTGCCGCCCTTGGACAGCAGGGTGGCGCGGAAGTGGTCGCCGTTCTTGCGGCTCAGGCCGCCGTTGTCCTTGAACCACTTCTGGGTGTTGGCGTCGAGCACTTCCGACCAGATGTAGGCGTAGTAACCGGCCGAATAGCCGCCCATGATGTGGCTGAAGTACGGGGTCTTGTAGCGCGGCGGCACCGGCGCGTAGTAGATGCCGTCCTTCTCCAGCGCGGCGCGCTCGAAGGCCATCACGTCCTTGGCGGCCGGCACCTGGTCGGCGCCGATCTGGTGCCAGCGCTGGTCCAGCATGGCCGCACCCAGGTACTCGGTGGTAGCGAAGCCCTGGTTGAACTTGGCTGCCGCCAGCACCTTGTCCAGCAGTGCCTGCGGCATCGCCGAACCATTCTGGTAGTGCTTGGCGTAGTTCTTCAGGATGACCGGGTTGTCGGCCCACATCTCGTTGACCTGCGAGGGGAACTCGACGAAGTCACGCGGCACCGAGGTGCCCGAGAAGTACGGGTACTTCACGTTGGAGAACATGCCGTGCAGGGCGTGGCCGAACTCGTGGAACGTGGTGTTCACCTCGTCCCAGGTCAGCAGGGTCGGCTGGCCGGCCGGCGGCTTCGGAATGTTCAGGTGATTGGCGACCACCGGCTTGAAGCCGGTCAGCTTGGACTGCGAGACGTAGGAGTTCATCCACGCGCCACCGCGCTTGGAGGCGCGTGCATACGGGTCGAAGATGAAGATCGCCAGCTGGCTGCCGTCGGCGTCGAACACGTCGTAGACGGTGACGTCATCGTGGTAGACCGGCAGGTCGGTGCGCTGCTTGAAGGTCAGGCCGAATTCCTGGCCCGCGGCGTAGAACACGCCGTTCTCCAGCACGTTCTTCATTTCGAAGTACGGCTTCAGCTGCGACTCGTCGAAGTTGTACTTGGCCTGGCGCACCTTCTCGCTGTAGAAGGCCCAGTCCCACGGTTCCAGCTTGAACGTCGGCTTGCCAGCGGCCTTCTGTTCCTGGTCGATCATCGCCTGCAGGTCGGCGGCTTCACGCTTGGCGTTGGCCACCGCGGCCGGGGCCAGCTTGCCCAGCATCGCGTTGACCGCTTCGGGGGTCTTGGCGGTCTGGTTGGTCAGGTTGTAGGCGGCGAAGTTCGGGAAGCCCATCAGCTTGGCCTTGTCGGCGCGCAGCTGCATGATGCGCGAGACCAGCGCGGTGTTGTCGAACTCACCGCCGCGGCTGCCGCGGCTCACCGATGCTTCGTAGATCTTCTGGCGCAGGGCGCGGTTGGCCAGGTTGGTCAGCGGCGGCTGGCCGGTGGTGTTGAGCAGGGTGATCACGTACTTGCCGTCCTGGCCGCGGGCCTTGGCGGCTTCGGCGGCGGCGGCGATCTGCTCCTTGGACAGGCCGTCCAGTTGCTTGACGTCGTCGACGGTGATCGCCGAAGCGTTCACCTCCGACTGCACGTTCTGGCTGAACTTGGTACCCAGGTTGGCCAGCTCGGCGTTCATCTCCTTCAGCTTGGCCTTGTCGGCGTCGGACAGCTTGGCGCCTGCGCGCACGTAGTTGTCGTAGTACTTCTCGACCAGGCGCACGCCTTCGGCGTCCAGGCCCAGCTGGCTGCGGGTGTCGTACAGCGCCTGGATGCGGGCGAACAGCTTGCCGTTCAGCGCGATCGCATCGCTGTGCGCGGCGAACTTCGCCGAGTAGTCGGCCTGCAGCTTCTTGCGGGTGTCGTTGGTGTCGGCACCGACCAGGCTGAAGAACACGGTGGTCGCGCGGTCGAGGATGTCACCGCTCTTTTCCAGGGCGATGATGGTGTTGTCGAAGGTCGGCTTGGCCTTGTTGTTGGCGATGGCCTCCACTTCCTTCAGCTGCTGCGCCATGCCGGCGTCGAAGGCCGGGGCGAAGTCGCTGTCCTTGATCTTGTCGAACTGCGGGAAGTGCAGCGGCAGCGGGCTTTCGGCGAAGAACGGATTGGCCTGCTGGGCGGTGCTGCTGGCGGCCGGGGTGGCGGCGCCGGCCGAGAAGGCGGGCAGGGCAAGGCCGAGGGACATGGCCACGGCAAGGGCAAGGCGGGTGGTCAAGGCAGGAACTCCGGTAAGGCAAACAAGGGCCCGAGGGTAACCCGGCCGGCGGCGCCCGCACTTGTGTCAAAAGGCATGTTGCCGCGGCCGGGCGCGGGTACCATGCATTCACCGCCCACGGTTCACCGCCATGACCACTGCCTACGATTTCAGCTTCCGCGACCTCGACGGCCAGCCACAGGCCCTCGCCGGGTACCGGGGTCACCCGCTGTTGCTGGTCAATGTCGCCAGCCGCTGTGGCTTCACCCCGCAGTACACCGGGCTGGAACAGCTGTGGCAGGAGTATCGCGAGCGTGGCCTGGTGGTGATCGGCTTCCCATGCAACCAGTTCGGCGCGCAGGAGCCGGGGGACGCCGCGCAGATCCGCCAGTTCTGTTCGCTGGATTATCCGGTCAGCTTCCCGCTTTCGGAGAAGATCGAGGTCAACGGCGAGGGGGCTGATCCGTTGTGGGCATGGCTGTCACGCGAGAAGCGCGGCCTGCTGGGTAGCGCCCGCATCAAGTGGAATTTCAGCAAGTTCCTGGTCGATCGCCAAGGGCGGGTGGCTGCGCGCTTTGCGCCAACCACCAGGCCGGAACAGCTGCGCAGCGCGATCGAAGCGCTGCTGTGAAGGGGGGAGTGCCGGCCGCTGGCCGGCAATCCCGGAGCGCACGGAGAGCCGGCCGGCGGCCGGCTGCCGTTGCAGATCATTTCTCGACGAACGCGCGCTCGAACACGTAGTGACCCGGCTGGCCGATGCGCGGCGAGACCTGGAAGCCGCGGGCATCGAGCACGCTGCGCAGATCAGCCAGCATCTGCGGGCTGCCGCAGATCATCGCGCGGTCGTTTTCCGGGCTCAGCTCCGGCAGGCCGAGGGTGCGCTGCATCTGGCCGCTTTCCATCAGCTGGGTCAGGCGGCCCTGGTTGGCGAACGGCTCGCGGGTGACGGCCGGGTAGTACAGCAGCTTGTCGCCGATCATCTCGCCCAGGAACTCGTGCTCACGCAGTTCCTTCTCGAAGTAATCGCGGTAGGCCAGATCCTTCTCGTAGCGCACGCCGTGGCAGAGGATCACCTTCTCGAAGCGCTCGTAGGTCTCCGGGTCCTTGATGACCGACAGCCACGGCGCCATGCCGGTGCCCGTGCCCAGCAGGTACAGGTTCCTGCCCGGGTGCAGGTCGCTGATCAGCAGGGTGCCGGTGGGCTTCTTGCCGACCAGCACCTTGTCGCCCGGCTTGATGTGCTGCAGGCGCGAGGTCAGCGGGCCGTCCTGCACCTTGATGCTGAAGAACTCCAGGTGCTCTTCCCAGTTGGCGCTGGCGATGGAATAGGCGCGCAGCAGCGGCCGTGCCTCGGTTTCCAGGCCGATCATCACGAACTGGCCGTTCTCGAAGCGGAAGCCGCTGTCGCGGGTAGTGGTGAAACTGAAGTAGGCATCGGTCCAGTGACGGACCTCAAGCACCGTTTCGGCGCCGAAAGCGGAGGACATGGGCGTATCTATCGAAAGTCGTCGGGGTTGATTCTATCTCAAATGAGATGGGTTCTCATTGGGCGGAACGAGAGGCGTTCTCAGCGGTAACCCGCCGCCTGCAGCTCGAACAGCTCGGCGTACCGTCCTCCCTGGGCCATCAGCTGCTCATGGGTGCCGCTGGCCTCGATGCGGCCATCGGCCAGCACCAGGATGCGATCGGCCATGCGTACCGAAGAGAAACGGTGGGAAATCAGCACTGCCGTACGATTATCCGCCAGCTCCCTGAACCGCTGGAACACTTCGAACTCACTGCGCGCGTCCAGCGCTGCCGTTGGCTCATCCAGGATCATCACCTGCGCATTGCGCATCCACGCGCGGGCAATGGCGATCTTCTGCCACTGGCCACCGGACAGGTCCACGCCCTGCTTGAAGCGGCGCCCGATCAGCTGGTCGTAGCCGCCGGGCAGGTCGTCGATCACTTCCTCGGCCATGCCTCGCCGCGCGGCATCGGCGATGCGTGCCTGGTCGTCCATCGCCTCGACCTGGCCGACGCCGATGTTCTCGCCGGCGCTGAGGTTGTAGCGCACGAAGTCCTGGAAGATCACCCCGAGGTTGGCGCGCAGGTCGTCCAGGTCGTAGTCGCGCAGGTCGCGGCCGTCGAGCAGGATGCGGCCTTCGTCCGGCTCGTACAGCCGTGCCAGCAGTTTCACCAGCGTGGTCTTGCCCGCGCCGTTCTCGCCGACCAGGGCCAGCACTTCGCCGGCCTGCAGCTGGAAATCGAGGTGGCGCACCGCCCACTGTTCGGCATCGGGATAGCGGAAACCGACGTTCTCGAACACGAAACCCTGCTGGATCGGCTGCGGCACGCGCACCGCACCTTCGCGCGAGTGGATTTCCGGCTCGATCTGGAAGAACGAGAACAGGTCGTCCAGGTACAGCGCCTGGCTGGCCACCTGCGAGAAGCCGATCAGCAGGCCTTCCAGCAGCTGGCGCAGACGCAGGAAGCTGCCGGCAAGGAAGGTCAGGTCGCCGATCGAAAAGTCGCCGCGCACCGTGCGCCAGGCAATGTAGGCGTAGGCGGTGTAATACCCCAGCGTGCCCAGCGCAGCCAGCAGCGTGCCCCAGAACGCGCGGCGCCGGGCCAGTGCACGGTTGGCCTGGAACAGCGCCACCGACAGCCGCCGGTAGCGTTCCACCAGGAAGCGGTGCAGGTTGTAGATCTTCACTTCCTTGGCCGTTTCCACGCTGGCACCGAGCTGGCGCAGGTAGTCGAGCTGGCGGCGCTCGGGCGTCCACTGGAAGTTGAGGCTGTAGCCGGCCGCGTTGAAGTGCGATTCACCGATGAAGGCCGGCACCAGTGCCAGCGCCAGCAGCAGGATCAGCCACGGCGCGTAGACCAGCAGGCCGACGGCGAGGCTGGCTACGGTGATCGCGTCCTGGACCTGGCCGAACAGCTGGCTCATCAGGTTCATCCGGCCCATGGTCTGGCGCCGCGCACGGTCCAGCTTGTCCTGCAGGTCCGGGTCCTCGAAGTCCTCCAGATCCAGCGTCGCCGCGTGTTCCATCAGCCGGATGCTGGTGACGTTGGCGAACAGCTCGGAGAGCAGGGCATCGGCGTAGCTGACCAGCCGGCCGAGCAGGTCCGAGGCGATGGCCAGGCCGAATTCCAGCGCCAGCAGGCCCAGCAGCGGATTCAGCACGCCGCTGGACAGCGCTTCGCCCAGCGGCGGGAAGCCCGCGTCGTGCTGGCTCAGGTGCAGGGCGCTGTCGATGATCAGCTTGCCGACGTACAGCATCGCCACCGGCAGCAGCGCGCGGATCAGGCGCAGCCCCAGGCTGGCCAGGGTGAGCGCGGGACTGGTCTTCCAGACCATGCGCAGGAACGGCGGCAGGTTGCGCATCGCCCTGAAGCGCTGGCGCAGGCTGGGTTTCTTCGCGGCGTCAGCGCCAGCGGTGGGGGTAGCAGGCATGCGCGTATTGTGCGCGCCTGATACGTGCAGAGGGGGTCAGTGCAGGCGTGTGGCCGGCACCGGGGTCAGATCCCTTTGCGCGGCAAAGGGATCCGGCCCTCCTGAATCGACGCATGGCGTGGATCCACCGTGTCGACCAAGGTCGACACCTACCAGCAGCTCCAGTGAACTGTCGAAGGCGGGGTGGGTCAGGCCGGCAGCGGCGGCAGCAGGCCCGCACCGAGGCGGTTCCAGGCATTGATCACCGCGATGCCCATGCTCAGGTCACTGATGCCCTTCTCATCGAAGTGCGGCGCCAATGCATCGAACGCCGCCTGCGACGGCGCGCCGTCGGTCAGCCGGGTCAGTGCCTCAGCCCAGCCCAGCGCCGCGCGCTCGCGTTCGTCGAAGAAGCGGCTCTCGTGCCATGCCGGCAGCGTGTCCAGCTTGCGCGGCTCGATGCCGCCCTTGCGCAGCACAGTGCCGTGCATGTCCATGCAGTAGCCGCAGCCGTTGAGCTGTGACACGCGCAGGAACACCAGTTCCATCAGGGTCGGATCGATCGAGCTGTCATGCACCGCCTGGCTGGTGGCCAGCAGGCCCTTGAAGGCCTCGGCGGCCAGGCGGGTGTAGGGGACGCGGGGAGAAGTGTGATTGGACATCGGGGGCTCCACGGCGGCCACGATGGCCGCCTTTCATTACAAGGACGCCGTGCCGTCCCTGTTCGTGACATCGAATGGTCAAAAGCGAAATGCCGACGGGCCAAGTGCGACTCCAGATGCGCGTGCCGACCTCCTCAAAGACTGCTGTAGTGTCATCGAGCCGTGGTGCATCCCGCTCAAGTGAGAATCTGGAACTCGGCTGCTGACGTGAGAATCAACGCTTTCAATTGGTCAGTATCGGCTTTGATGAGCACGGGTAGAGTGTCCCATTCGCCATATTTTTCAGCAGGAACAAAGTTGCCCTTGACTACCACGAGCCTGACATCCGGACGGATCGTTGATAGTTGCCTTCTTGGTGGTGCCCAAGTTGATTCTTCGTTCGGAAAAGGAAAAGAGGCGATTCTGGGCCAATCACCTCTTTCAATTCCGGTGCGAATAGTCAGTACATCCATGAAGCTCTTCAACGTGGGAAGTTCGCAGTCACGGAGCATTCTGCCCTTTGAAATGAATGGAAGGATCGCTACGTCCGGATCTTGGTAAGTGCGCAAATAGCCAAAAACGAGCTCGACTTCATTGAGCGGTACGGCAAATACATCGCCGACGTTCACTTTGATCCTCTTTCTTGGCTTCTTGGGATTCATTGCCGTCAATTTCCTATCCATTGCGCTGACAGATTGCCCAAGCCCAAGTCCGTATGTCTAATCGGAGAGTGCGCCTTGAATAGTCGGCAACTTTTCCGGATTCAACACGCTGTACACGTTGGCGATGCGGCCATCGACCACCTCGATGGTGGTGACCGAGTGCAAGCGATCACCGACAAAGCGCAGGATCGCCGGCTCGCCGTTGACGTAACCCAGCTGGGCCGGATGCACCGCGCCGCGGCGGGCAATCGCCCAGAACAGGCGACCGATGCGCTCGGCGCCCAGCAGCGGGCGCACCGCTGCGGTGACCACACCGCCGCCGTCGGACACCAGCAACGCGTTGGCGTGCAACAGGGCCTGGATCGCCTCGCTGTCGCCGCGCTGCGAGGCATCCATGAAGCGCGCCAGCAGCTGCCGGTGCTGGCTGGCATCGGCGTTGAAGCGCGGCCGTCCGGCCTGCAGGCGCTGCCGGGCACGGTGCACCAGCTGCCGGCAGTTGGCCTCGCTGTGGCCGATCAGCTCGGCGATCTCGCGGTAGTCGTGGTCGAAGGCCTCCTTCAGCAGGAAAGCGGCGCGTTCCTCGGGGCCGAGCTGTTCAAGCAGGGTCAGGAAGGCGACCGAAACGTCGTCGGCCAGGGCATGCAGCTGGGCCGGGCCGGGCGCCGGGTCGGGCTCCAGGGTGACCGCCAGCGGCTCGGCCAGCCATGGGCCGACGTAGTGCACGCGCTCGCGCTTGGCCGCGCGCAGCCGGTCCAGGCCGAGCCGGGTGGTGGTGGTGACCAGCCAGGCTTCGGGGTCGCGGACGGCCGCCGGGTCGGCGCCGGACCAGCGCAGCCAGGCATCCTGGACCACGTCTTCGGCGTCGGCGCGGCTGCCAAGCAGGCGGTAGGCCAGGGCCATCAGGCGCGGGCGGTGGGTCTGGAAAGCGGTTTCGGCGTTCATGTGGGCAAGGACGCCGCAGTGGCGCGTGGCGTGACAGAGCGTCGGGGGAATCTTGCCGGCCAGCGGCCGGCACTACCACCCCGGGGCCGGGGGAGGGGGTAAAATGGGCGGATTACCCCCGCCAGCCTCGAGCAAGCGAGCAAGACGTGACATCGATCAAGCAGGAAGACCTCATCCAGTCCATCGCCGACGCGCTGCAGTACATCTCGTACTACCACCCGGTCGACTACATCAAGAACCTCGCCGCCGCTTACGAGCGCGAGGAGTCGCCGGCCGCGAAGGAAGCGATGGCCCAGATCCTGATCAATTCGCGGATGTGCGCCGAAGGCCACCGTCCGATCTGCCAGGACACCGGCATCGTCACCGTGTTCCTGGAAATCGGCATGGACGTGCGCTGGGACGACGCCACCATGGGCGTGGAAGACATGGCCAATGAAGGCGTGCGCCGTGCCTACATGCACCCGGACAACAAGCTGCGCGCTTCGGTGCTGGCTGATCCGGCCGGCAAGCGCATCAACACCAAGGACAACACCCCGGGCGTGGTCAACGTCAAGGTGGTGCCGGGCAACAAGGTCGACGTGATCGTCGCCGCCAAGGGCGGTGGTTCGGAAGCGAAGACCAAGTTCGCCATGCTCAACCCGTCCGACTCGATCGTCGACTGGGTGCTGAAGACCGTGCCGACCATGGGCGCCGGCTGGTGCCCGCCGGGCATGCTCGGCATCGGCATCGGTGGCACCGCCGAGAAGGCGATGCTGCTGGCCAAGGAAGCGCTGATGGAGCCGATCGACATCACCGAGCTGCAGGCCCGTGGTGCGTCCAACCGCATCGAAGAGCTGCGCCTGGAGCTGTACGAGAAGGTCAACGCGCTGGGCATCGGTGCGCAGGGCCTGGGTGGCCTGACCACCGTGCTCGACATCAAGATCAACGACTACCCGACCCACGCGGCCAACCTGCCGGTGGCGATGATCCCGAACTGCGCGGCCACCCGCCATGCGCACTTCACCCTCGATGGCAGCGGCCCGGTGATGCTGGACCCGCCGTCGCTGGAAGACTGGCCGAAGCTGACCTACGACGCGTCCAAGGGCACCCGCGTGGACCTGGACACGATCACGCCGGAAGACGTGGCCAGCTGGAAGCCGGGCCAGACCCTGCTGCTCAACGGCAAGTTGCTGACCGGCCGCGATGCCGCGCACAAGCGCATGGTCGACATGCTCAACAAGGGCGAGCAACTGCCGGTCGATCTGAAGGGCCGCTTCATCTACTACGTCGGCCCGGTCGATCCGGTGCGCGACGAAGTGGTGGGCCCGGCCGGCCCGACCACCGCCACCCGCATGGACAAGTTCACCGAGCAGGTGCTGGCACAGACCGGCCTGCTGGGCATGGTCGGCAAGGCCGAGCGCGGCCCGGCCGCGATCGAGGCGATCAAGAAGCACAAGTCGGCCTACCTGATGGCCGTCGGTGGCTCGGCCTACCTGGTGTCCAAGGCGATCAAGGCCGCCAAGGTGGTTGGTTTCGCTGACCTGGGCATGGAGGCGATCTACGAGTTCACCGTGCAGGACATGCCGGTGACCGTGGCAGTCGACTCCACCGGTGAATCGGTGCACAAGACCGGCCCGCGCGAATGGCAGGCCCGCATCGGCAAGATTCCGGTGGTGGTGGAGTAACTCCCCGCACGCTTCGGTCCAGACAACGGCGCCCGTGTGGCGCCGTTGTTGTATCCGGGGGGGGGGATTAACGCGCCTGTAGCCCTTGCTCTGCTACGGTCGGCACACCCTCGCACAGGACGTGTCCATGGCCCTGCATCGATTCATCGTGGTAGGCATGCTGCTGGCGCTGGCCGGCTGCAACACCCCAGCGTCGTACGAAGGCGCGGATTTCCCTGCATCGGCGCAGTGCCGCGTGCAGTGCCAGGCCGGCTATCGCAGCTGCATGGCGCAGAATGACTCTCTCGGCAGCCGCCAGAGCAATTGCGAGCAGCGGCTGGTGCCGGCGCCGGACAAGCGCTGCAAGGACGTGGACAACCCGGACCTGCGCCATGCCTGCGAACTGAAGACGCATGACTGTACGATGCGCGCGCCGATGATGTCCTGTGGCGAACGCCGGGATTCCTGCATGAGCAGCTGCGGCTGAGCAACGATCGTGCGCGCGGGCGCATAATCGGCTGATCCACCTGTACAGGATCTTCTGCATGAGCACCACGCTGTATGGTTCGACCAGTACCGCCGCGCTGGTGGTGCACTGGCTGCTGATCGAGCTGGGCATCGAGCATGAACTGGTGCTGCTGGATTTCGACGCGCGCGAGCACAAGTCGGCGCAGTACCTGGCGCTGAATCCGGCCGGTGTGGTGCCGACACTGCTGATCGATGGCCTGGTACTGACCGAAGCGGCGGCCATTGCGTTGTACCTGGCTGATCGCCATCCGGACGCCAACCTGCTGCCCGCGCTGGGCACGCCGCAGCGCGCCGATGCCTACCGCTGGATGTTCTGGTGTGCCAATACGCTGCAGCCGGCCTATCGAGCCTGGTTCTATCCACACGAAATGGCGGGCGAGGCGAATATCGAGGCCAGCCGCGGCATGGCACGGCAGCGCCTGGAAGCGGCCTGGCAGCATGTGGCCGCGCACCTGCATGCACATGGCCCCTACCTGCTGGGCGCCACGCCCTGCGTGGTCGACTACATGCTGGTGATGCTGATGCGCTGGTCGCGCAACATGCCCAGGCCCACCGACACCTGGCCGGTACTGAAGGCGCACGCCACGTCGATGAAGGCGCGCCCGGCGTTCGCCGAGGTGTACCGCCGCGAAGGCATCACCGACTGGCTGTAAGCCAGCCGGGGGGGAGGGCATCCGGGTAGAAGAGGGCGCTGGGGTAGAGTCGACTGTCAGTCGACTATCGCACGCAGTGCGGGCTTTTCCGCGGATGCATATGAAGGGTGGGGAGGGAGTCGACTAACAGTCGACTCTACCAACAGTCGACTCTACCAACACGCTCCGCTACGCGGCGGCGAGGCGGGTTACAGGATCTCCAGCACTGTTTCCGGTGGACGGCACAGGCGTGTGCCCTTGTCCGTGCGCACCACGGGGCGGTTGATCAGTCGCGGGTGTTCGGCCATCGCGGCCAGCAGCGTGGCCTCGTCCGCACCTTCCAGGCCCAGTTCGGCGAACTGCGCTTCCTTGCTGCGCACCAGATCACGTGCGCTCAATCCTGATTCGGCCAGCACCTGGCGCAGTGTAGCCACATCGGGTGGATTGCCGAGATACTCGATCACCGCTGGATCAAAGCCGGCATCACGTATCAGCTTCAATGCGCCGCACGAGTTGCTGCAGGCCGGGTTGTGCCAGATCGTCACGGGCATCAGAACCACTCCAGCAGCGACACGCCCACGCCCACGTAGGTGGCCTTGTGGTTGTAGTCGATCAGGCTTTCGCCGTAACCGTCGAACACCTGCACATGCCCGCGCAGCAGATTGCTGATCGGGAAGCCGTAATCCAGCTGCAGGGCACCGTGCGAGCGGCTGCCGGTGCGCAGCGAATGGCGCGCCATCAGCGAGACTTCGTGGCCGTTGCGGTTCCAGGTCAGGGTCGCATCACCGCGGCCCATGTAATCCTCGATGTCCGGATTGTTGTCGTCGCTGCGGGTCTCGGGAATGCGGTACCAGGGGCGCAGCACCAGCGCCCAGTTCTCGCGGTCAAGGCCGATGTTGAGCATCACCCGGTTCCAGCTGCGCGAAAGCGGGTCGGCGCGGCCGTTGGATTGGTGGTTCAGCGCGATGCCGGTCATGCGCCCGCGCCAGCCACCGATCGAGTAGCCGTTGCGGAACACCATCATCACTTCCGGCTCGTAATTGGTTTCGCGGAACGGGCGTGAATCCTCGCCGTTGTAGGCCTGCCAGCGCGAGCTCTGGGTGTAGCCGGCCCAGATGTCGCCGTTGTCGCCGAACAGGTTCTCGGCGATCTTGGTCTTGAAACTGATCTGGAACTTCAGCTCGGCGCTGTCCAGCACCTGCGGCGTGGTGACTGTGTTGGCCGGGTTCGGCGAATGCGGCGTGGTGTTGCGATCGCTGGTCCAGAACGCCGGCAGCAGGTACACCGGCTTGTAGGCGCGCAGCTGGAACGGGCCCAGCTTGGAGTCCTCGGCCAGTTCCCAGCGGCTGTCCAGCAACGAACCGCGGCCAGCATTGGCCAGTGCGCTGTCAGGGGCTGCTGGACGGAACAGATCGCTGACCCGCTCGCGCAGCTTCTCTTCGCCCTGGCTCACGCGTGCAGTCTGGCGTTCTTCGCGACGGGCCTGCGCGGCCGCCTCGGCCGCAGCGTCGGCCTCGGCAGTGGCCTGCGGGGTACGGCCGAACTGGCGGTCATAACAGGCCAGGCGGGCAGCATCGGTGGTAATCGCCGCGCACGCGGCCGGCGAGGCTTCGGCGCTGGGCGCGAACTCCTGCGCGGCCAGCGGCGCACTGGCCAGGGCCAGCGCCAGCGGCGCGAGACGGGGAAGCAGCGGAGACAGGGTCATTGCAGCAGGCCCTTAGGTGAATACGGGAATCGCACAGTGTGGCGGCTGCACCGGTTCACGGCCAGCCCCCACGGTTTATGCACGGGCACCGCGTGCGCGCGGCGTGAAGGCAGTGCGGGTTACAGGAACCAGGCGAAGGCGAACAGGCCGAGCATCGCGATCACCACGGCCAGTTTCAGCGCCAGGCCGAGCAGGATACCGAGCCAGGTGGCCAGGCCTACCTTGGTCGAGCGCCCCAGTTCGCGGGTGTGCCAGTACTCGCCGGCCAGGGCGCCGATCAGGGGGCCTGCAAAGAGGCCGATCGGCATGAAGAACAGGCCGACGATGCTGCCGACGAACGTACCCCACAGTGCCTTGCGGCTGGCACCGACCCGCTGCGCACCCACCACCGTGGCCAGCACGTCCACCAGCAGCGAGAGGACGGTCAGTACGCCCAGCGCGACCAGGGTCGGCCAGCCGACGTGGGTGAAGCCGTCCGCCCAGGCCGCCAGCAGCAGTCCGATGAACACCAGCGGGATGCCGGGCAGGGCCGGCAGGATGATTCCGGCGATGCCGACAAGGACAAAAATGACCGCTAGCAGATATAAGATGAATGAGAGTCCCATGCTGTCCCGTATGGTCGCCGTTTTGGGGTTGACAGTGAAAGATTTTGCCAGTTGCTTTTTCGTTTTGGGCGGGTTAAGTTGCAGTCGCTGAGCTTGGCAAGGTCACCGTGGATCGTGGCCTGATGAAGCAAGATCTTCCCGATCCGCTGCATCGATGCACCTCGCTTCCCCCTTGCTTGTCAGCCGCCCACCAGGCGTTTCCAACAACAAGAGAGAGTCACCAGGGAGTTAGTGAGATGTCTGATCGCGAGACCGGTACCGTCAAGTGGTTCAACGATGCAAAGGGCTTCGGCTTCATCAGCCGTGAAAACGGCGAAGACGTGTTCGTGCACTTCCGTGCCATCCAGACCCAGGGCTTCAAGAGCCTGAAGGAAGGCCAGAAGGTCACCTTCACCGTCGTGCAGGGCCAGAAGGGCCTGCAGGCCGACGCCGTGCAGCCGACCTGATCGCGCTGCAAGCCGTCACATGAAAAAGGCCCGCGCAAGCGGGCCTTTTTCTTTGCCGCCGGCCCGGCGCAGGTCAGCGCAGGATGACCTTGCCGTTGACCACGCGCACGTAGGTGTTTTCGCGGATGCCGCCGAGGTCGCGCTGGTTGACCACGATGGTGCGGCCATCGTCCATGCGTACGCTGATGTCGTAGGTATCACTGGTCACGTTCTTCTGGATCTGGTTGCCGGCCAGCGCGCCACCGACCGCGCCTGCGGCCGCAGCGATGTTCTTGTTGCCACGGCTGCCACCGGTGTGATCGGAGATCTCATGGCCGGCCACGGCACCGACGATGCCGCCGAGGATGGCGCCGGTCGCGCTGGGCGCGGTGCGGCCCGACGGCACGGTGTTGATGCGGGTGACGATGCCACAGTCAGCGCAACGGCCCTGGTTGTAACCGCCGTTGTTGCCGTAGCCACCATTGTTGTAGCCGTTGTTGTAACCACCGCCACCGTAGCCGGGCGAGGTGGCACAGCCAGCCAGGGCGAGGGTAGCGATGGCGCTGGCGGCAATGAGCTGGATCTTCATGGAGCGTCTCCTGGCCGTGAAGGCGGGTGTTGGGTGGTACTGCGTCATGCAGCAGGGTGGACGAATCCTCTCCTTTCGAACGTGAACAAGGTGCCAACCAGGCGTGCCTTGCCCGGCTACAGGATGAATGCGCGTCAGCGGAAGTCCTGGTGGCAGGCGCGGCAGTCGGCCTGCACGGTTTCCACGACCTTGGCCAGGGCGGTGCAGTCACTGGGCGGAGCCGCCAATGCGGCGTTGAGGTTGCCGCGCAGCTGGCTGGCGTGCTGCTGGAACCGGCCGTTGTCCTTCAGCCCGGGAAAGGCCAGGTCGAGGTCGTTGGACAGAAGGCGCAGGGCCTGCAGCCGCGGCACGCTGTCGGCCAGGCTGCAGCGGTTCTGCTGCTGGGCCTGCTGCAGCAGCTGCGCTTGCCGCTGCATCACCTGCATCAGGCTGTCCGGGAACGGGTCGCGGCGGGCCTGCAGGGCGCGGCCGACCATGACCGTGGCGACCAGGCCGATCAGCAGGCCCAGGCACAGCACGAACAGGTACCGCTGGGCAGTGGACGGGCGGCGGGGCGGGCTGGCGTTCATGGCGGGCTCTCCTGGCGTGCAACGTTGGGTTCGATGCCGGCGCGCTGTAGGCGCTGGCGCCTGCACGTTAAAATAGCCGCATGAACGAACAGGTCAAACAACGCTTCGCCGGCATCGAACGGCTGTATGGCGTAGGTGCGCTCGAGCGCCTGCAGGGCAGCCGCGTGGCGGTGGTGGGCATGGGCGGGGTCGGCTCGTGGGTGGTGGAAGCGCTGGCGCGTTCGGCGGTCGGCCACCTGACCCTGATCGACGCCGATGACATCTGCGTGTCCAACACCAACCGGCAGCTGCCGGCGATGGAAGGCAACTACGGCCGCAACAAGGCCGAGGCGATGGGCGAGCGCTGCCGTGCGATCAACCCTGACATCGAGGTGGATGCCGTGCAGGCATTCCTGACCGTGTCGAACATGGCCGAGTTGCTGGACCGTGGCTTCGACTTGGTGATCGATGCCTGCGACAGCTTCCGGGTGAAGGTCGAGACGATCGCCTGGTGCCGTCGCCGCAAGCTGCCGCTGCTGACCGTGGGGGCTGCCGGTGGTCGCACCGATCCGACCCTGGTGCGCATCCGCGATGTCTCGCGCACCGAGCATGACGCCATGCTGGCGCTGATCCGCAAGAAGCTGCGCAGCGAGTTCAATTTCCCGAAGAATGCCAAGCGCTATTTTGGCGTACCGGCGGTGTACTCGCTGGAAAACGTGAAGTATCCGCAGGCCGATGGCAGCGTCTGCGGCATCCGCCCGAACCTCGGTGCGGATGCTGCATTGAAACTGGACTGTGGCGCAGGCCTCGGTGCGGCAACCCACATCACCGGTGCCTTCGCCTTTGCGGCGGTCGGCAAGGCGCTTGAAATGCTGCTGGAGCCGAAGAAGGTGAAGGCCGAAGTGGTCGAGTCCAGCGAGGTGTGATGGATCGTGCCGGCCAGCGGCCGGCACCTGCCCGTTACATTGCCGGCAGCGCGAACAGGCGCCGCGCATTCTCCGTCGTGGCCTGGGCCACCGCGTCCAGCTCCATCCCGCGCAGTGCGGCCACGTGGCGGGCGATGACTGCCAGTCGCGCTGGTTCGTTGCGCTGGCCGCGGATGCCGGCGTCAGGCTGGTCGGGCGCGTCGGTCTCCAGCAGCAGCTGTTCCAGCGGCATCCCGCGCACCAGGCGCTGCAGCCGTTGCGCGCGATCGTAGGTCAGCGGACCACCGAGACCGAGCAGGAAGCCTTGCCGATGTAGTTGCGCGGCCTGTTCCGGGCTGCCGGAAAAGCTGTGCACCACGCCGCGCAGGCCGCCGACGCGACGGATCGCGGCAATGACCGCATCCACCGCGCGTCGCGCATGCACGATCACCGGCAGCTCGAACTCGCGGGCCAGTTGCAGCTGGCCGATGAAGTACGCCTGTTGCGCCTCTGCATCCAGTCCCTCGACGAAGAAGTCCAGCCCGCATTCGCCGATCGCGCACGGGCGTTCGCGAACGATCCATTCGCGCAGCAGCGGCAGATGGTCGGGCCGGTGCTCGGCCAGGAACATCGGATGCAGGCCGTAGGCCGGGTACAGCCCCGGTGCCTGCCGGCAGACCTCGCGCAGCTTCGGCCAACTGGCGGCCGTGACGGCCGGTACCACCTGCTCGCGCACGCCCGCGGCGCCCGCGCGCTCGATCACCGCCGTGCGGTCAGCATCGAATTCACTGGCATCCAGATGGCAGTGGCTGTCGACCAGCGGAATCAACGCTGTTCCAGCGGCGGCGGGGCCGGGACTGTATTGCGGCTCTTCCAGTTGGCCAGCAGCAGGGTGCCGAAGCCCAGTACCAGCTCGTCGACGAACGGAATCGGGTCGGGAATGAACAGGGTCAGCACGAACAGGCCGGCGGTCAGCTTGAACAGGGTGGGGTAGCGCAGCCGGCGGGCCCATTGCAGTACCGGCAGCAGCATCGGGTTGGCCATGGCGTGGATCCTCGTGGGGAATATGCAAACGCTACCACGGGCCCAGCATTTCCCGATGCTGAATGGGTTACAGGAATGAGCAGGAAATGTGGAGATTCCGTTCAGGCAGTGCATGCTGCAATCTGGGCCGAGAACGTTGCGGATGGTCCGCAAGGAGCAGGTCATGAAAAGCACAACTACAACTGTCCTGGTCGCAGCGGGCGCGCTGCTGGTCGGTGGCATCGCCACCGCCGCCTTCATGAAGAGTGGCGACAAGTCGCCTGATTCCATCAGCGCCGGAACCCCCAACGGTGAATCGCGGCTGGTTGACGGCAATGCCGTTGACGATGGCGCGCGTGGTGACAAGCTCGACCCGTCTGCACCGCGCGGGCTGGAATACGCCGACGTGCTGAAGGTCGACCCGATCACCGAGAAGCAGAAGGCCTACGCCACCGTGATCGGCACCGATCCCGTGCGCGAGACCTCCACCACCCAGACCCCGCACGAGGTCTGCCAGGACGTGACCGTGCAGGAGCGCCTGCCGGAGCGTGACGGCAACGTCGGCGGCACCGTGGTCGGCGCGGTGGTCGGCGGCCTGCTCGGCAACCAGGTCGGCGGTGGCAACGGCAAGAAGGCCGCGACCGCAGCCGGTGCCGTGGCCGGTGGCTTCATCGGCAACCAGATCGACAAGCGCCATGTGGGTGGCCGCGTGGTCAACCGCACCGAGCGCCAGTGCCACACCGAGACCGCCACCTCCGAGTCGAGCCGTGTTACCGGCTACAACGTGACCTACCGCAACGAGGACGGCACCACCGGCACCATGCGCATGGCCAGCAAGCCGGGCAACCGCATCGCCATGGGCACCAATGACGTGGTGAAGGGCTACAACGTGACCTACCGCTACGACGGCGCCGAGAAGACCGTGCGCATGGACAACAAGCCGGCCAGCGATCGCCTGCCGGTGGTCGATGGCCAGCTGGTCACGCAGACCGCTGCTGCCGGCGCCACTGCGGCCACGCGCCAGTAATCCAGAATACGTGCTGTACCCGACGGGCCGGCGCATGCCGGCCCGTTTCGTTGTGAGCGCGGGCATTCATCCGTGTGGAGGCGGAATCCACCATCATGGTGGCCCCTTCGACATGGAG
Source organism: Stenotrophomonas sp. YJH_SMC_54 (assembly GCF_059368435.1). Taxonomy (NCBI): domain Bacteria; kingdom Pseudomonadati; phylum Pseudomonadota; class Gammaproteobacteria; order Lysobacterales; family Lysobacteraceae; genus Stenotrophomonas; species Stenotrophomonas sp. YJH_SMC_54. Next base: position 111,637 of record NZ_JCAFRS010000005.1, read on the forward strand.
TCGGCATGAGCATCTTCGACCTGCGCCTGGAAACCGAGCGCCTGATCCTGCGTCCGCTGCTGCGCGAGGACTACGAACCCTATCTGGCGTTCTGCGCCGACGAGGAAACGATGCGCACCCTCGGTGGCGTGCAGCCGCCTTCGGTAGCCTGGCGCGGCTTCTGCAGCCTGGCTGGCGCCTGGCAGCTGTTCGGCTTTTCGATGTTCAGCGTGATCGAAAAATCCAGCGGGGACTGGATCGGGCGGATGGGCCCCTGGCAACCGCAGGACTGGCCGGGTACCGAGGTCGGCTGGGGCATCCGCCGCGCCAGCTGGGGCCGGGGCTATGCGCCGGAAGCGGCGGTCGCGGCGATCGACTGGGCCTTCGACACGCTGGGTTGGCACGAGGTGATCCATACCATCGCCGAGAACAACGACAACTCGCGGGCGGTCGCGCGCAAGCTGGGCAGCACGTTGCTGCGGATGGGCGAACTGCCGCCGCCGTACAACGACAAACCGATGCAGATCTGGGGCCAGTCGCGCGAACAGTGGCGGCAGCGTGCACGCTGAACGTGGCCCGGTAGTGCCGGCCGCTGGCCGGCAACCTCGTTGCAGCAGGATTCGTGCGATTGCCGGCCAGCGGCAAGCACTACCGGGGTGCCATGCTGCATCCGCGCTTGGCATTCCCTGGCGCACTTGCCAGACTGCACGCAGCCGGCCGCCGGCCGGATCCGATGGAGCAGGCAATGGTGGAAGAGCGCGTCCCGCTGACGGTGCATGGCATGTCGGTCTCGGGCAATTGCCACAAGGTCCGGCTGCTGCTTGAGCAGCTCGGCAGCCGTTACCGCTGGGTGGAAGTGGACAGTGCCCATGGCCAGACCCACACGCCCGAATTCCTGGCGCTCAACCCGAATGCCAAGGTGCCGCTGATCGTCCGCGACGACGGCCGCGTGCTGACCGAGTCCAACGCGATCCTGTTCTGGCTGGCCGAAGGCACGCCCTACCTGCCCAGCGATGGCTGGGAGCGTGCGCAGGCGTTGAGCTGGATGTTCTTCGAGCAGTACACGCACGAGCCGTGCGTGGCGGTAGCGCGCTTCATCCGGGGCTGGACGGCGCCCGACTCGCCACGCCGTGCCGAACTGCCACGCCTGCACGAGCGTGCCGCCACCGCGTTGGCGGTGATGGAGCAGCACCTGCGCGAAGCGCAGTGGTTCACCGGCAGCGGATACGGCATTGCCGATATCGCCCTGTTTGCCTATACCGATGTGGCGGGCGAGGGCGGCATCAGCCTGGAGCCGTTCCCGGAAGTTCGCGCCTGGCTGCAGCGCGTGCGTGCGCAGCCGCGCTTCCTGCCGATGCCGGCGGTGACCGCCGAGGTGCGCTCGCGCTTCGAGGCGGCTTGATGCCCACAGGGTAGCGCCCGGTATTGCCGGGCGGAACGCAACAACGACACGGAGGGTGTTCGATGTTCGCTGTGGTTCCGGATCCGATTCCCGCACGCATGCGGGGGCTCAACCGCGCCGAGGTGTGCGACGTCAATTTCCTTGAGGCGGTGCGCGGGTGGCGCGGGACGCCGCGCCCGCGACCCGCGGCAGATGCTCCGATCCTGCCGGGCAGTACGCTCACCGCTGCCGCCTTCGATGAACTGTTCGACTCGCAGCTGGCCAGCCGCCAGCTGGACCTGATGGCGCGCGTGCTGCGCGTGCAGAACAAGGTCTTCTACACCATCGGTTCGTCCGGCCATGAAGGCAACGCGCTGCTGGCGCGGGCCTGCCGGCACACCGATCCTGCCTTCCTGCACTATCGTTCCGGCGCCTTCATGGCCGAGCGTTCGCGGCAGGTGCCGGGTATCGATCCGCTGCGCGATGCGGCACTGTCCTTCGCCGCCAGCGCGGATGATCCGGCCAGCGGTGGCCGCCACAAGGTGTGGGGCAGCAAGCCATTGTGGGTGCTGCCGCAGACCTCGACGATTGCGTCGCACCTGCCCAAGGCGCTGGGTACCGCGCTGGCCATCGAGAGTGGCAAGCGGCTGGGGCAGGCGCTGCCCATTCCCACCGACAGCATCGTGCTGTGCTCGTTCGGCGATGCGTCGGCCAACCACGCCACCGCGCAGACCGCCTTCAATACCGCGATGTGGTCGGCCTACCAGAAACTACCGGCGCCGATCCTGTTCGTCTGCGAGGACAATGGCCTGGGCATCTCGGTGAAGACCCCCGATGGCTGGATCGCCGAGCGCTTCAGCCACCAGCCGGGGCTGGACTATTTCTTTGCCGATGGCCTCGACCTGGCCACCGGGCACGCCCAGGTGCAGGCGGCGGTGGAACACTGCCGGCGCACGCGGCGGCCGACCTTCCTGCATCTGCGCACCACGCGCCTGATGGGCCATGCCGGCACCGACTTTGAAGTGGAATGGCGCGCGCTGCCGGAACTGTGCGCGGCCGAGGCGCAGGATCCGCTGCTGCGCTCGGCGCAGATCGCGCTGGAATCAGGCTGGATGGATGCGGCCGCCATCGAAGTGGCCTACGAAACGATGCGCGCGCGTTGCATGGCCGCTGCCGCCGATGCCGAAGGCAGTGCGAAGCTGCAGTCGCTGCGGGAGGTGATGGCGCCGCTGGCACCGTACACCCCTGCAGCGGTGCAGGCCGAAGCGCAGCGCGAGGTCGCTGCCGAAGCACGCGAGGCACTCTATGGCGGTGCCGAGGCATTGCCGGAACGACAGGCGCCGCGGCATCTCGCAATCCAGATCAATCATGGTCTGCAGGAGCTGCTGGCCAAGTATCCGCAGAGCCTGCTGTTCGGCGAGGACGTGGCGCAGAAGGGCGGTGTCTACACCGTCACCAAGGATCTGCTGCGCCGCTTCGGGCCGCGCCGGGTCTTCAACACCCTGCTGGACGAGACCATGATCCTGGGCATGGCGCAGGGCCTGGCCAACATGGGCATGCTGCCGATCCCGGAGATCCAGTACCTGGCCTACCTGCACAACGCCATCGACCAGCTGCGTGGCGAAGCCTGTTCGCTGCAGTTCTTCTCCAACGACCAGTACCGCAACCCGATGCTGGTGCGGGTGGCCGGGCTGGGCTACCAGAAGGGTTTCGGCGGCCATTTCCACAACGACAACTCGGTCACCGCCCTGCGCGACATCCCCGGGCTGGTGGTCGGCTGCCCATCGCGCGGCGACGACGCGGTGATGATGCTGCGCACGCTGGCGGCGCTGGCCCGGGTGGATGGGCGCGTGGCGGTGTTCCTGGAGCCGATCGCGCTGTACATGAGCAAGGACCTGCATGAGCCGGGCGATGGCCAGTGGCTGTTCGACTACCCGGCCCAGGGCCGGGCACTGGTGCCGGGCGAAGGCCGTGTTTACGGGCCGGAGGCTGGCGACCTGGTGGTCTACACCTACGGCAATGGCGTGCCGATGGCGCTGCGCGCAGCGCGAGCCATCGAACAGCAGCTGGGCTGGCAGGTACGGGTGGTCGACCTGCGCTGGCTGGTGCCGCTGGATGCCGGCTTCATCGCCCGCCAGGCCGCCAGCGCACGGCGCGTGCTGGTGCTGGACGAGGGCCGCCACAGTGGAGGGGTGGGCGAGGGTGTGGTCACCGCACTGGTCGAGGCCGGTTTCGGCCACCTGCCGCTGCGCCGGGTCTGCGGCGCCGATACCTATACCCCGCTGGCAGGGGCAGCAATGTTCGGGCTTCCAAGCGACAATGCGGTGATTGGCGCCGCCCTTGAACTGGCGCAGGAACCTTGATGCATGTGTGGATTGGCGGGAATGTTGTTGCCGGCGCCGGTGGCGTCGGCCGAGGTGCTGCAGGCGCAGGTCCTGGCCATGGGCGAGGCGCTGCACCACCGCGGGCCGGATGATGGCGGAAGCTGGGTCGATGCCGGGGCAGGCATCGCGCTGGCGCACCGTCGGCTGAGCATTCTCGATCTGTCGCCGCTGGGCCACCAGCCGATGGCCTCGTCCGATGGTCGCTACGTGATGGCCTACAACGGCGAGGTCTACAACTTCGCCGCCCTGCGTGCAGAACTGGAGCCGCTGGGGCATGCCTTCCGTGGCCATTCCGACACCGAAGTGCTGCTCGCGGCGATCCTGCAGTGGGGCATGGAAGAAACCGTGCAGCGTTGCAACGGCATGTTCGCCATCGCGCTGTGGGATCGCCAGGCGCAGTGCCTGTGGCTGGCACGCGACCGCGTTGGCAAGAAGCCGCTGTACTACGGCTGGGCCGGTGACACCCTGGTGTTCGGTTCCGAACTGAAAGCGCTGTGGCAGCACCCGGCGTTCGACAACGACATCGACCGCGACGCGCTGACTCTGTTGCTGCGGTTGGATTACATTCCGGCCCCGCACAGCATCCACCAGCGCTGCTACAAGCTGATGCCCGGCCGCGTGCTGCGCCTGGACGCCGAAGCCGTAGCGGCGGGTGCATCGGCGCATCGCCCGGAGCAGGCGCAGCGCCCGTACTGGGATGCGCGTGCACGCATGCAGGCCGCACTGGCTGCGCCGTTCCAGGGCCGCATCGAGGAAGCAGAGGAGCAGCTGGACGGGCTGCTGCGCGACGCGGTGGCGCTGCGCATGGTGGCCGACGTGCCGGTGGGCGTGTTCCTGTCCGGCGGTACCGATTCGTCGCTGGTGGCGGCGCTGATGCAGGCGCAAAGCGGGCAGCCGGTGCACAGCTTCAGCATCGGCTTCACCGATTCGGGCCACGACGAGGCACCGCTGGCCAGGGAACTGGCCACGCATCTGGGCTGCGACCACACCGAGCTCTACGTCAGCGGCGCGGATGCACTGGCAGTCGTGCCGCAGCTGCCGGCAATGTTCGACGAACCCTTTGCCGATGCCTCGCAGGTGCCGACCGCGCTGGTCGCCCGGCTGGCGCGGCAGGGCGTGACCGTGGCGTTGTCTGGCGACGGCGGTGATGAGCTGTTCTTCGGCTATACCCGCTACGTGCGCGCGCTGCGCAACTGGCAGATGCTGGGCCGCGTGCCGGGCCCGCTGCGACGCTGGATGGGCGCGCGCGCGCAGCACCAGGGCGAGGCCTCGCGGACCGGCGGACTGGCCGCGCTGTTGGCCGAGTCCGGCGCGCGTGGCATTGGCGACGTGTACCGCAACCGCATCTCGCGCTGGCGCGACCCCGCCGCGGCAGTGCCCGGCGCACAGGCCGCCGGCAGCTTCTACGACCTGGCCGATCCGCTGCACGGTGCCGGCACGCCGGCCGACGCGATGATGCTGGCCGATTACGTGACCTACCTGCCGGATGACCTGCTCTGCAAGGTCGACCGCACCTCGATGGCGGTCAGCCTGGAGGCACGCGCGCCGCTGCTGGACTGGCGCGTGGCCGAGTTCGCCTGGTCGCTGCCGCTGGGCTTCAAGCGCAGCGAAACCACCAGCAAGGTGCTGCTCAAGCGCGTGCTTGGCCGCTACGTGCCGCAGTCGATGGTGCACCGGCCCAAGCGCGGGTTCGGCGCGCCGGTCAGCGACTGGCTGAAGGGCGACCTGCGGCCGTGGGCCGAGGATCTGTTGCAGCCGGCGCGCCTGGAGCGCGAAGGCGTGCTGTCGGCGGCGGCGGTGCAGCCGCTGTGGCAGCAGTTCCTGGGCGGCCAGCGCAAGTGGCATACCCACCTGTGGAACGTGCTGATGTTCCAGGCCTGGCAGGCGCATTGGCGGCAGGTGCGGGCCCGCGTGACCGGGGGCTGATCTTCACCGGACGGCACGGGCCCGGCGTCTAGGCTGGGCCTCCCGCACCGTGAGGAGTATGTCCCTATGTCCGTCCCCACCATCGCTGTGTTCGTCGGCAGCCTGCGCAAGGATTCCTGCAACCGCAAGCTGGCCCATGCGCTGGAGAAGATCGCTGGCGACCGCGCGCGCTTCCAGTACGTGCAGATTGGTGATCTACCGCTGTACGACCAGGATTTCGATGGCCAGTACCCGCCTCAGGGCACCCGGCTGAAGGATCAGGTGCGCGCCGCCGACGCGGTGCTGTTCGTGACCCCCGAATACAACCGGTCGGTGCCGGGCGTGCTGAAGAACGCCATCGACGTCGGCTCGCGCCCCTACGGTGACAGTGCGTTTGCCGGCAAGCCGGCGGCGGTGATCGGCGCCTCCATCGGCCAGATCGGCACCGCCGTGGCCCAGCAGCACCTGCGCAACAGCCTGGCCTTCCTGGACATGCACGTGCTCGGCCAGCCCGAGGCGTTCATCCATTTCAAGGACGGCCTGATCGACGCCGACGGCACGATCCACAACGAGGGCACGCAGAAATTCCTGCAGGGGTACGTGGACCGGTTCCTGGCACTGATCGCGGTGCACGTGAAGGGCGACTGAGACCGATGGGGTAGCAGCAGCCAGGCCGCGGGTCGGATCCCGGCGCGCAGCGGCGGGCCCTGGCCCTACGTTCCGCTGAGCACCGGAGTCCGTGCGCTGCACGGAATCCGACCCTGGCCGCCTGATCTGCGATAATGACCCACCCGGGCGCCGCAACGGCGCCCGTCGCAGGCACTGCGACGCCCCCGCGCCAGAGTGGCCAGGCACTGGCGGATATCCCCCGTTTCTCCACGGCTTATCCACAGGCTTGTCCATGGCTGCCGGGGTCGGCGCATGCCTACACTCGTCCGGCCCACTTTTGCAGGAAACACCGCAGCATGTCCGCTCGTTCCGGCTTCCGTTCCAACCGCAGAGAGCGCGGTGATGGCTTTGATCGTGATCGCGATGAATCGCGTATCGACCAGTTGCGCGTTCCGCCGCATTCGGTGGAAGCCGAGCAGGCGGTGCTGGGTGGCCTGATGCTGGCGCCGGAGGCCTACGACCGGGTCAACGACCAGCTGACCGAGGGCGATTTCTACCGCCGCGATCACCAGATGATCTACCGCGCGATCCGTGAGCTGTCCGAGCGCGAGCGGCCGTTCGACGCGGTGACCCTGGGCGAGTGGTTCGAATCACAGGGCAAGCTGGAACTGGTGGGCGATGGTGCCTACCTGATCGAGCTGGCGAGCACCACGCCGTCGGCGGCCAACATCGTGGCCTATGCCGAGATCGTGCGTGACAAGGCCGTGCTGCGGCAGCTGATCCAGGTCGGCACCGACATCGTCAACGATGGCTTCCAGCCTGAGGGCCGTGACAGCAGTGAGCTGCTGGCCTCTGCGGAGAAGAGCGTGTTCGCCATCGCTGAACAGGGTGCACGCGGCCGTACCGACTTCGTGGCGATGCCTGGCGCGCTGAAGGATGCCTTCGAGGAACTGCGCAACCGCTTCGAGAACGGCGGCAACATCACCGGCCTGCCGACCGGCTACAACGACTTCGATGCGATGACCGCCGGCCTGCAGCCGACCGACCTGATCATCCTCGCCGCGCGCCCGGCCATGGGCAAGACGACTTTTGCACTGAACATCGCCGAGTACGCGGCGATCAAGTCGAAGAAGGGCGTGGCGGTGTTCTCGATGGAAATGTCGGCCTCGCAGCTGGCGATGCGCCTGATCTCCTCCAACGGCCGCATCAACGCGCAGCGCCTGCGTACCGGCCAGCTGGAAGATGAAGACTGGAGCCGCGTCACCAGCGCAATCAAGATGCTGAAGGAAACCAAGATCTTCATCGACGATACGCCGGGCGTGTCGCCGGAAGTGCTGCGTTCCAAGTGCCGCCGCCTCAAGCGCGAGCACGACCTGGGCCTGGTGGTGATCGACTACCTGCAGCTGATGAGCGTGCCGGGCAACAGCGAAAACCGCGCCACCGAAATCTCGGAGATCTCGCGTTCGCTGAAGGGCCTGGCCAAGGAACTGCACGTGCCGGTGATCGCGCTGTCGCAGCTCAACCGCTCGCTGGAAACACGTACCGACAAGCGCCCGGTGATGGCCGACCTTCGCGAATCGGGCGCAATCGAGCAGGACGCGGACATGATCGTGTTCATCTACCGCGACGATTACTACAACAAGGAAAATTCGCCGGACAAGGGCCTGGCCGAGATCATCATCGGCAAGCACCGTGGTGGCCCGACCGGATCGTGCAAGCTGAAGTTCTTCGGTGAGTACACCCGCTTCGACAACCTGGCCCACGACTCGGTCGGCTCATTCGAATAACCGTAGTGCCGGCCGCTGGCCGGCAACCACCCCACGGCTTGCAAACCATTCAGAACGCCAATCTTCCGTACGTGGCGTGTAAATGACATGTAACGCGAGGCTTCTACGATTCCGCCGCTGCTGCTCTTCGACGCCGCCCTTCGGCGTCCAGCGTGCCCAAGGAATCCGCCTCCATGCCGTCCCACGCTCCGCTTCGCCGCAATCTGCTGGCCCTGCTGGTCTGTGCTTCGCTGCCGTCGCTGGCTGTCGCTGAAACCGCCCCGGCGACCGACGCGCAGTCGGCCACGACTCTCGATTCGATCTCGGTGATCGGCCGCGGCGAAGCCCGCCAGGTGCAGCGCGTGACCGCCGAGGACATGAAGGTCCTGCCGCCCGGTGCCAACCCGCTGAAGCTGCTGGCGGCCAAGCCGGGCGTGCATTTCGAATCGGCCGATGCCACCGGCGCCTACGAATGGTCCACCAGCATCAGCCTGCGTGGCTTCAACCAGAATCGCCTGGGCTACACCCTCGATGGCATCCCGCTGGGCAACATGGCCTACGGCAACAGCAACGGCCTGCACATCAGCCGCGCGGTGATCAGCGAGAACCTGGGCGGTGCGGAGGTCTCCACCGGCATTGGTGCGCTGGGTACGCCGTCCACCAGCAACCTCGGCGGCGTGTTCCAGTTCTACTCGATCGATCCGTCCACCGAATATGGGGTCGTGCTGGCACAGAGCTTCGGCAGCGACAATGCGCGCCGCAGCTATGCGCGCCTCGATACCGGCGACCACCAGGGCTTTGCCGCTTACCTGTCCGGCGTGTATTCCGAAGGCGACAAGTGGAAGGGCAAGGGCTCGCAGGAACTGAAGCAGTTCAACGGCAAGGCCACCTACAACTTCGGCACGGACAGCAGGATCACCGCGCTGTTCAACGCTTCGCGCCGTGTCGAGGCCGACTACCAGGACCTGTCGCTGGAGATGATCGATCGCCTCGGCTGGGACTGGGACAACTACGCGCCGGACTGGGATCGCGCGGTGGCTGCTGCACGCGGAAAGTACAGTGGTGGCGTCAACAGCCCGTGGGACGCCTATTACTCCGGCCACGGCCTGCGCAATGACGATGTGTCCAGCATTGCCGGTGATTTCGGCCTGAACGAGTCGATGCGCCTGAAGGTCAACGTCTACAACCACAGCAACCGTGGCCAGGGCCACTGGTTCAGCCCGTCCAATCCGTCCAACCCGGGCACCAGCCGCGAGATCCCGATCTCGATCCGCACCACCGAGTATGCGATCGACCGCACCGGCGTAACCTCGGCGTTCACCTGGAACGTGGCGGGCCACGAACTGGAGGCGGGCCTGTGGTACGAAGACAACGGCCACAGCGTGCAGCGCAACTTCTACTACATCGACGGCCCGATCACTGACGACTTCTTCCTGCGCAATCCGGACCAGCGCGTGTGGCACCAGCGCTACACCACCATCACCCGCCAGTTCTACGTGCAGGACCGCTTCCGCCTGTTCGATGACCGCCTGACCATCGACATCGGCGCGAAGTCGCCGCACACCCGCACCCGCGTGCGCACGCCGCTGGGCAGCTATGCCAACAACAGCAGCCTGACCTCGAAGAAGGGCCTGCTCCCGCAGGCGGGCTTCAACTTCAAGCTCAACGAGGGCAACGAGATCTTCGGCTCGTTCGCCAAGAACGTGGCCGCCTACGCGCTGGGCGTGGGCAGCCCGTTCAACGTGCCGCAGGCCGCCTTCGATGCCAGCGCGAAGAACCTGAAACCGGAACAGTCGCGCACCATCGAGCTGGGCTGGCGCGGCTACGGCCAGGGCTATGAAGCCTCGGTAGCGGTGTACGACGTCAAGTTCGACAACCGTCTGCTGGCCATCGCGCAGTGCGTGGGCATCCTCGGTTGCCCGGCGCTGTTCTCCAACGTCGGTTCGGTAACCAGCCGCGGCGCCGAGGCGACCCTGCAGCTGAAGCCGATGCAGGACCTGACCTGGTCCAACGCGCTGTCGTGGAATGACAGCACCTACGACAACGACTACGTCAACAACGGCGTGGTGCCCACCCGCGGCAAGAAGACCGTCGACACCCCGGAATGGATGTTCGCCAGCACCCTGGCTTGGACCCCGGGCCCGTGGGACCTGCGCCTGGCCGCCAACCATGTCGGCAAGCGTTACGTGACCTATACCAACGACGTGTCGGTGCCCAGCTACTGGCTGGTCAACGCTTCGGTGGCCTATGACTTCGGCAAGCTCGGCCCGGCGCAGAACCTGACCGTGGCGCTGAACCTGACCAACCTGACCGACAAGCGCTACCTGTCCTCGATCAACACCAACGGCACCTACGCCGCCGACCCGACCCGCAGCCTGGCGACCATGCAGGTTGGCGCGCCGCGGCAGGTGATGGCCACCGCCACCGTGCACTTCTGATGCGCGGCCCCGTCGATCCGGAAAGCCGTCGTCGCCTGTTGCGCATGGCGTGGCAGGGCACGGGGGCGGCGATCGCACTGGCGGCGATGCCGGGGCTGGCCACGGCCGGCCCACGCCCGCGGTTGGGGCGTGATCCGTTCACCCTGGGCGTCGCCGCCGGCGATCCGGATCCGCAGGGAGCCGTACTGTGGACGCGTCTGGCGCCGGACCCGCTCAACGGCGGCGGCATGCCATCGCGGGCGGTGCCGGTGCGCTGGTTCGTGGCCGAAGACCCGGGCATGCGCCGGCTGGTGCAGCGTGGCGTCGCCGCGGCAGTGCCCGAGCTGGCCCATTCGGTGCACGTGGAGGTCAATGGCCTGCGCCCAGGCCGCGACTACTACTACCGTTTTGCCTGCGACGGTGACGAGGAAAGCGCGGTCGGCCACTTCCGCACCGCGCCGCTGCCCGACACGCAGCTGCAGCAGCTGCGGCTGGCCCTGTGCACCTGCCAGGCCTGGAACAGTGGCTACTACCCGGTGCTGCGCGATATCGCGAAGAATGATGTCGACCTGGTGCTGCATGCCGGTGACTACCTGTACGAGTACAGCCCACTGCAGAACGCGCGTGGTCTCACGCTGGATGCGGAACGCTTCAGTGGCGAGACCGTCGGCCTGGAGCGCTACCGCGACCAGTACGCGCTGTACAAGCTCGATCCCGATCTGCAGGCCGCGCACGCCGCCCACGCGTTCGCGGTGATCTGGGACGACCACGAAGTGCAGAACGATTACTCCGGCATCCATCCGGAGAAGCCCGGCGTCTCGACGGAGGACTTCATCGTTCGCCGCGCGGCGGCCTACCGCGCGTTCTACGAACACCTGCCGATGCGTAGTACGCCTGCGGGCAACGGTGGCCTGCGCGTGCATCGGCGCCTGCGTTACGGCGATCTGGCACAGCTTGCGCTGCTCGACTGCCGCCAGTTCCGTCCGGCCAATCCCTGCGGGGTGGGCGAGTCGCCGCGCTGCGACGCTGCGCTGGATCCACGCATTAGCATGCTGGGCGTGGGCCAGGAAGCCTGGTTCGCGCAGTCGATGGCGGCCGCACGGGGCACGCGCTGGAACGTGGTGGTGCAGCAGCTGCTGATGGCGCAGCTGCGGCTGGACGGCGGCACGGCGCGAGAGCGCTTCTGGAACGATGCCTGGGACGGCTATCCCGCCGCACGCAAGCGGTTGCTGCAGGCGATGCAGGCAGGCGGGCAGGGCAATGCCATCGTGCTCGGTGGTGACTGGCATTCCACCTTCGTCAACGACCTGAAGCTGGATTTCGACGCGGCCAGCGCGCCGGTCGTCGCCACCGAATTCATCGCTCCGGCGATCAGCAGCGGCGGCGACGATACGCCTTATGGCCCGTACTACGGTTCGTCGATTCCGCAGAACCCGCATATCCGCTATTTCGACGGTGACCGCCGTGGTTGGTGGAAGCTGCAGCTGAACCGGCAGACCGTGGATGCGGAGCTGCGCTTCGCCGACAGCGTGCTGCACGCGGATGCGCCGGTGCGCACTGCGGCGCGCTTCCAGGTCACCCACGGCCGCCCGGGCGCAGTGCCGGTGTGAATCCGTTCGGTCGTGCCGGCCGCTGGCCGGCAACCTGATCAATCTTCGGTTTCCCCACCACCGGATTCATCGCCCCGAGCCGGGTTTCGTCGCAAACCGTTTGCGGGCGGCCAGAGCGGGGCGCCAAGGTGTCCGCAGGCGGCAAGGTGCCGCCACAAGGAGACCGTGATGAAGACCCTGTTCGCGCTCGGTGTGTGGTGCCTGCTGTTCGTGCTGTGCTGGCCGCTGGCGATCCTCGCCCTGATCGCCTGGCCGTTCGTGTGGCTGCTGAGCCTGCCGTTCCGCATGGTCGGCATCACCTTCTCGGCGCTGTTTGCGTTCCTGCGCGCGCTGTTCATGCTGCCCGCGCGCCTGCTCGGCGGCGGCCCGGTGGCGGCATGAGGGCTGTGTTGCTGGTCGCGCTGGCATTGCTCGCGGGGCCGGCACTGGCCACACCGGTCCCGCCGTCCGCATGGCTGGAACGCCAGCAGGCCGCCGCTGCCGATGAGGCGGATGCGGCAGCGGCCAAGGCGGTCAAACCCAAGGAGCGCTGCCGGGTGGTGAAGGAGTGGAAGGCCGGTGAAACCGTGGCCCAGCACCGCATCTGTGACGATCCGCCGAAGAAGCCGGCTGGAAAGGTGTAGAACCGAGCCCACGCTCGGCTTCACCCTCCGCGGCTGCCGACCGGAGAGCCGAGCATGGGCTTGGCTCTGCAGGAAAACGGGCAACAAAAAACCCCGCCAAGGCGGGGTTTTTCGTCTGCAGGTGAGTGCCGACCAACGGTCGGCACCGACCATGATCCCGATCAGTTCGCCTTGTGGATGGCGCGCTTGCTGACCGCCATCGCCGCGTCGTGGATCACTTCCGACAGCGACGGGTGGGCGTGGCAGATGCGGGCCAGGTCATCGGCCGAGCCACTGAACTCCATGGTCAGCACGCCTTCGTGCACCAGCTCGGAGACGTTGGCGCCGACCAGGTGCATGCCGAGGATGCGATCGGTTTCGGCATGGGCCAGGATCTTCACGAAGCCCGCCGGCTCGATCATCGCCACGGCACGGCCGTTGGCGGCGAACGGGAAGCTGCCGGCCTTGTAAGGGATGCCTTCGGCCTTCAGCTGGGCTTCGGTCTTGCCGACCCACGCCAGTTCCGGCTCGGTGTAGATGACCCACGGGATGGTGTCGAAGTTGACGTGGCCCGGCAGGCCGGCGATCAGCTCAGCCACCGCGATGCCTTCCTCGAAGCCCTTGTGCGCCAGCATCGGGCCGCGCACGCAGTCGCCGACCGCCCACACGCCGTTGACGCCGGTGTGGCAGTGCGCGTCGACTTCGATCTGGCCGCGCTCGTTGATCTTGACGCCGGTGCCTTCGGCCAGCAGGCCCTTGGTGGCGGCGCGACGGCCAACGGCCACCAGCAGCTTGTCCACGGTCAGGGTCTTTTCGCCTTCAGCGTCGGTGTAGGTGACGATGACTTCCTTCTTCTTGCCCTTGCCGGTGATCTCGGTCTTGGAAACCTTGGCATTGAGCTTGATGTCCAGGCCCTGCTTCTTGAATTCCTTGGCAGCGGTCTTGGCCACTTCGGCGTCGGCAGCCGCCAGGAACTCCGGCATGGCTTCGAGGATGGTGACTTCCGCGCCCAGGCGCTTCCACACGCTGCCCAGTTCCAGGCCGATGACGCCGGCGCCGATCACCGCCAGGCGGTTCGGCACTTCGGTGAAGTCCAGGCCGCCGACGTTGTCGACGATGGTCTCGCCGTCGAACTTGGCGAACGGCAGTTCGATCGAATCCGAACCGGCCGCGATGATGACGTTGGTGCCCTTCAGCTCGACGATGGAACCGTCATGCTGGGTGACCTTGACCACGTTGCCCGGCTGCAGTTCGCCAAAACCATAATAGGCAGCGACCTTGTTGGCCTTGAACAGCATGCCGATGCCGCCGGTGAACTGCTTGACGATCTTGTCCTTGCGGCCAACCATCGCCTCGACGTCGATCTTGGCATCCTTGAAGCTGATGCCGTGGTCGCCAAAGATGTGGCCCATGTTCCAGAACTGGCGCGAGGAATCCAGCAGCGCCTTGGACGGGATGCAGCCCACGCGCAGGCAGGTGCCGCCGAGGGCCGGCTTGCCGTCCTTGCCCAGCGCTGCGTCGATGCAGGCGGTCTTCAGGCCCAGCTGGGCCGCGCGGATGGCAGCGTGGTAACCGGCCGGGCCGGCACCGATGACGACGACGTCGAATTGTTCAGCCATTGAATTATTCCTTGATGCATTACCAGAACCCCTCCGCGCAGGCGCGGAGGGGCGGGAGGTGTCTTACAGGCCGAACAGCATGCGGCCCGGGTTTTCCAGCTGGTTCTTGATGTCCACCAGGAACTGCACCGAGTCCTTGCCGTCGATGATGCGGTGGTCGTACGACAGCGCCAGGTACATCATCGGCGCGATCACGACCTGGCCGTTCTGGGCGATCGGACGCTCCTTGATGGCATGCATGCCCAGGATGGCGCTCTGCGGCGGGTTGATGATCGGGGTCGACAGCAGCGAACCGAAGGTGCCGCCGTTGGTCACGGTGAAGGTACCGCCCTGCAGTTCATCCAGGCCCAGCTTGCCGTCACGCGCCTTCTTGGCGTAGTCGGCGATGGTCTTCTCGATGTCGGCGAACGACATGCGCTCGACATTGCGCAGGACCGGGGTGACCAGGCCCTTTTCGGTCGAGACGGCGATCGAGATGTCCGAGTAGCCGTGGTAGATGATGTCGTCGCCGTCGATCGAGGCGTTGACCAGCGGGAAGCGCTGCAGCGCGTTGGCGGCGGCCTTCACGAAGAAGCTCATGAAGCCCAGCTTGATGCCGTGTGCCTTAACGAACTCGTCCTGCAGTTCCTTGCGCGCCGCCGAGACCTTGGACAGGTCGACTTCGTTGAAGGTGGTCAGCATCGCGGTGGAGTTCTTCGACTCCATCAGGCGCTCGGCGATGCGCTTGCGGATGCGGGTCATCGGCACGCGTTCTTCCGGACGTGCGCCACCGGCCTTGCCGGCGCCGCCGTTGCGGGCGAAGTTGACGATGTCTTCCTTGGTCACCGCGCCGCGACGGCCGGTGCCGTCGACGTCGGCCGGGTTCACGCCTTCGGTGATGGCGGTGAAGCGGGCGCCCGGCGGCAGCGCATCGGCGGCCGACTTGGCGGCCGGGGCCGGAGCGGCGGCAGCGGCCGGAGCAGCAGCGGCCGGGGCAGCGGCTGCAGCCGGAGCGGCTTCGGCAGCCGGAGCCGGGGCAGCAGCCACGGCGCCTTCTTCGATGATCGCCACGACCTGGCTGGAGGTCACGGTCGAGCCTTCGGCGAACTTGATTTCCTTCAGCACGCCGTCGACCGGCGACGGCACTTCCAGGACGACCTTGTCGGTTTCCAGGTCAAGCAGGTTTTCGTCGCGCTTGACGGCGTCGCCCACCTTCTTGTGCCAGGTGGCGATGGTGCCGTCGGCGACGGATTCGGGCAGTACCGGGGCTTTGACTTCGGTGGCCATTGCGGGAGCTTCCTGGTTTGTCTTCTAAATAGGGGGAGGATTATTCAGCGAACGTGTCGTTGAACGGGTTGACCAGCGCGTCGGCGATCAGCTGCTGCTGTTCGCGGACGTGGTCAGCCATGTGACCGGCAGCCGGCGACGCCGAACGTGCGCGACCGGCGTAGTGCAGGTTCTGGCCGTCGGCCAGGCAGAACTGCAGGTGGTGGCGGATCTGGTACCACGCACCCTGGTTCTGCGGTTCTTCCTGCGTCCACACCACGTCGGTGGCCTTGCCGTACTTCTTCAGCTCGGCAGCCAGCAGCGCACGCGGGAACGGATACAGCTGCTCCACGCGGATGATCGCCACGTCGTCCTGGCCACGCTTGGTCTGGTCTTCCAGCAGGTCGTAGTAGACCTTGCCCGAGCACAGCACCACGCGCTTGACCTTCTTGGCGTCCGCACTGGCGTCGCCGATCAGGTGCTGGAACTCGCCGTTGGCCAGTTCGTCCAGGGTCGACACGGCCAGCTTGTGGCGCAGCAGCGACTTCGGCGACATCACCACCAGCGGCTTGCGGGTGGTCAGGTGCAGCTGGCGGCGCAGCATGTGGAAGGCCTGTGCCGGGGTGGACGGAACCACCACCAGCATGTTCTCCAGTGCACACAGCTGCAGGAAGCGCTCCAGGCGCGCCGAGCTGTGCTCCGGGCCTTGCCCTTCATAGCCATGCGGCAGCAGCAGGGTCAGGCCGGAAATGCGGCCCCACTTGGCTTCACCGGCGGCGATGAACTGGTCGATCACCACCTGGGCGCCGTTGGCGAAGTCGCCGAACTGGCCCTCCCAGATGCACAGCGTGTTCGGATCGGTGGTGGAGAAGCCGTACTCGTAGGCCATCACCGCTTCTTCGCTCAGCAGCGAATCGATGACGGTGGCCTTCTCCGGCGAATCCACCAGCTGCCGCAGCGGCATGTAGTAGTTGTCGGTCTTCTGGTCGTGCAGGATCGCGTGGCGGTGGGTGAACGTACCGCGACCGACGTCCTGGCCGACCAGGCGCAGTGCGTGGCCTTCGTCGAGCAGGGTGGCGTAGGCCAGGTTCTCGGCAAAGCCCCAGTCGCCCGGGATCTCGCCGGCGGCCATCTTGCGGCGGTCGTCATAGACCTTGGCCACGCGCGAGTGCAGCTGCACGTCTTCGGGAATGGTGTTGATCAGCTTGGCCAGTTCGACCAGCTTGTTCTTCTCGACCTTGGTCCAGACCGGGTCGGACAGCTTGCCTTCCAGCAGCTTCGGCCAATCGACGAACAGCGGGCTGGTCGGCGGGGTCTTCTCGACCTTGGCCAGCTCGGTGGTCACTTCACCGGCATCGAGCTTCTCGCGGTAGGCATCGACCATCGCCTTGCCGGCACCGGCAGCGATCACGCCTGACTTTTCCAGCTGCTCGGCGTACATCTCGCGGGTGGTCGGGTGCTTGCGGATCACCTGGTACATCAGCGGCTGGGTGATCGCCGGCTCGTCGGCCTCGTTGTGGCCCCAACGGCGGTAGCACATCAGGTCGATGACCACGTCCTTGGCGAACTTCTGGCGGAACTCGAAGGCCAGCTGCGCGGCGAACACCACCGCTTCCGGATCATCGCCGTTCACGTGCAGCACCGGGGCGGCGATCATCTTCGCCACGTCGGTGGCGTAGCGCGTGGAGCGCGTGTCCAGCGGGTTGGAGGTGGTGAAGCCGACCTGGTTGTTGACCACGATGTGCACGGTGCCGCCGACGGCGAAGCCGCGGGCCTGCGACATCTGGAACAGCTCCATGACCACGCCCTGGCCCGAGAAGGCCGCATCGCCGTGGATCAGGATCGGCATGACCTGCTTGCGTGCGGTGTCCTTGCGGCGCTCCTGGCGCGAACGCACGGAACCGGCCACGACCGGGTCGGCGATTTCCAGGTGCGACGGGTTGAACGCCAGCGCCAGGTGCACCGGGCCGCCGTCGGTAGCCACGTCGGCCGAGAAGCCCATGTGGTACTTCACGTCGCCGGCAGAAGCGTGCTCGTCGTGCTCGAACTTGCCTTCGAACTCGTCGAACAGCTTGCGCGGGTTCTTGCCGAGGGTGTTGACCAGCACGTTCAGGCGGCCGCGGTGGGCCATGCCGATCACCACGTCCTTGACGCCATCCTTGCCGGCGTTGCGGATGATGGTGTCCATCATCGGGATCAGCGAGTCGCCGCCTTCCAGCGAGAAGCGCTTCTGGCCGACGTACTTGGTGTGCAGGTAGCGCTCCAGGCCTTCGGCCGCGGTCAGGCGCTCCAGGGTGCGGCGCTGGGTGTCAGCGTCCAGCTGGTAGTTGCCGCCGGCTGCTTCCAGCTTCTTGTAGATCCACTGGCGCTGCTCGACCTCGGAGATGTGCATGAACTCCGCACCGATCGAGCCGGTGTAGGTCGCCTTCAGGCGTGCCAGCAGGTCGCGCAGCTTCATGCGCGGCTGGCCACCGACGCCGCCGGTGCTGAACTCGCTGTTGAGGTCGGCATCGGACAGGCTGTGGAACGGCAGGCCCAAGTCCGGGGTGTTGACCGGCGCGGCCAGGCCCAGCGGATCGAGGCGGGCGTCCAGGTGGCCGCGCGAGCGGTAGGCGGTGATCAGACGACCGACATTGCGTTCACGCTCGTCGCCCGCACCGTTGCCGGTGCCGGCCTTCAGCGCTTCCTTGGCCGCGTCCGCAATGTGGGAGATGACGGCCGAGTGCGGAATGTCGCCTGCTTCGCGGCCCTTGAAGCCGTCGAAGTAGGTCTTCCATTTGGGATCGACACTGTCCGGGGAGACCAGGTACTGCTCGTACAGGTCCTCGACATAGGAGGCGTTGCCGCCGGCGAGCTGCGAAGATTGCGCAAACTGCTTCAGTTGATTGTCCACGATGGAGGGTGTTGATTCGCTTTGTGGGGTATGGCTTCAGAAGGACCCGGCAGGAAGATGAATAGCCCTGCGCGGGCGCGTTCAAACAGCCAAATTGTACCCCCATCCGGACAGGAAGGGGCACCAAAACGGGCATCCCGGGTCCCCCGGTGCCGCTTCCAGACAGGTTGAGTGGGCGGTACCCGCTCAGATGCCGAGCGCACGCAGTTCGCTGCAATCGCGCGAACGGTCCCAGACCCGCTGCAATTGCTGCTCGAACGGCTGCGAACGTGCAGGCAGTGCGACGCCTGCCTCGCCGTCGAGGCGATGACCGATCAGACGAAAGTAGAAGTCGCCGGCGTCGTTGAGCAGGCAGGCCGAGGCCAGCGCACGGTCGACCGGATCGGTGGCCTCGCGGAACTGGATCACACTGGGCAGGCGTTGAGCCAAGGCCAGCAGCGGCGCCCCGGCAGACGCGATGGCGGCGGCGTCGTGCACGATCACCCGCAGCTGCTTGTCGTGGCGGGCGGTGACGAAGCGGCGCAGGGCGGCCTGTACCGGCGGCGCGTCGAGCAGTCCCGGGTCCAGCTGACGGCTGTGCAGCCACACTTGGCGGCGGGCGCGGTGGACGATGGCCGTGGTGATGGCCACCGCCTGCTCGCGGCTGTCGATGGCACTGGCCGCGCCCAACCGGCGGCGCATCTGCTGGTGGCCGATGCCGGCCTCCTCGAATACCTCGCCTTCCGGCAGGAAGCCCTGGCGGGCATAGAAATCGCGGGCGGGCAGCTGGGCGTGCAGGTGCAGCTCGGCCAGGCCGAGCCTGCGCCCGGCATCGACCAGTGCCTCCAGCAGGGCCTCACCGACCCCGTGGCTGCGATGGCTGGCCAACACCGCCATGCGGCCGATGCGGCCGTCCGGGGCCAGCCGACCGGTGCCGACCGGCTGGTTGTCACTGTCCAGCGCCAGCACATGGGCGCTGAGCGGGTCCAGCGCATCGCGTTCCAGTTCGGCGGCGATGCCCTGTTCCTGCACGAACACGCGTTGGCGCACGTCGTGGATGGCAACGTGGGCGTCGGCGTGGCTGACCTGCTGGACCCGGACCATGGCAGGGCTCAGGCGCGACCGTCGTCGCTGTCGTCTTCGTCGTGATCCTCGAAGTTGACGATGACCTCGATGCCGTCGTCGTGCACGGTCACGGTGTGGACATCGTCGGACACCGCGTCGGCGTCGATCGCGTCGACACGGTCACGGCCTTCGACCACTTCGCCGAGCACCACGGCGTCTTCGCCGTCATCCTCATCTTCAGCGTCATACACCTCGTTCGGATCGATCAGCTGGAACACGCCACCGACCAACAGCTGCTGGACCACCGCGCGGCCCTTGTCGGACAGGCCGCGATAGGCGGCGGCATCGAGCTGCTCGGCGCCGGCCAGGCGCTGCGCGTCCTTCACCGGCAGCGCGAAGTCCTGGCCACTGACGTACAGGCTGGCGCCGCGCTTGGCCCGGCGCCAGGCCAGGCGTGCCCACGGATGACGCTGCAGCAGCAGGCCCGAGGCCAGGGCCTGGACCACTTCCTCCAGTGCCGGTGCGGCCTGGTGAGCCATCACTTCGCCGGCCGCACGGTAGGTGGTGATGAAACGGCCGAACCAGTCACCCAGCTTGTCCGGATCGTTCATGCGGATGGCGTTGAGCGCGGTGATCACCCGCGCCATCGCCACCGTGTCGATCTCGTTCGGGTCGGCCGGCACCTTCAGGTCGGCATCCTGGTAGCGGATGTTCTCGTCGGCATCGGCGATCAGGGTGTCCAGGTAGTCGCTGATCAGCTCGGCCGAGGACGGCGCACGCATGCCGAAGGAGAAGGTCAGGCAGGGGTCTTCGGCGACGCCGTGGTGCGGCACGTTCGGCGGCAGGTAGAGCATGTCGCCCGGCGCCAGCACCCAGTCGTGGGTGGGCTTGAACACCTTCAGCAGCTTCAGCTCCACGTCGGGGCGGAAGCCCAGCGGCGGCTGCCTGCCCTTGATCGATTCGCTGGCATCGATCTGCCAGCGGCGGTGGCCGTGGGCCTGCAGCAGGAATACGTCGTACTGGTCGACGTGGGCGCCGACCGAGCCGCCGGTGGCGGCGAAGCTGATCATCACGTCATCCATGCGCCAGCGCGGCAGGAAGCTGAAGTGCTCGATCAGGGCGCGCACGTCCGGGTCCCACTTGTCCACGTCCTGTACCAGCAGGGTCCAGTCATGGTCGGGCAGGGCGGGGAACACGTCTTCCTGGAACGGGCCGGTACGCACGCGCCAGCCGTCCTGGGTCTTGTCGTGCTCGATCAGGCGCGCCAGCACGCCTTCTTCGCAGGCCAGCCCGGCCAGGTCTTCCGGCTGCAGCGGGGTCTGGAAGTCGGGGAAGGCGTTGCGGATCAGCAGCGGGCGCTTCTGCCAGAAGTCGCGCAGGAAGGTGGCCGGCGCCATGCCCAGCGGTTGGCCGGGGCGGGCGGTGACTTCGATGAGGGGGGCGGAGGACTTGCGGGCGGCCATGGGGGAATCCTTGCAGCGGAAAGCGGGAGGGGCGGCGCAGCGGGCCGCCTGAGATCTCCATTGTCCGCCGTTCGCCGGGATTGCGCACGTGCGCGGGTTTGTCGCGGGGTGTCCGGCCAACGGCGGAGCCCCTCGTGGCGGGGTGGTTGGTCGCGCAAAGCGCTGGCTTCATGGGCTGGGCCGGGCGGGGTGGGTTCGCGGGACACGCCGTGAACCCGTCCCTGGGGGCTCGATGGCGCCATCCATGGCGCCAACGGTCCCGCGAACCCACCCCGCCCGGCCCCTGACAGTTTCCTGCGCGGCCCGCCACGGAATGGAAAGAAGAAGATCAAAGGCAACAGCGGGTCGCGCGCTGCGCTTGCTCATCCCAAAACAAAAGAGGGACGCGGCGAAGCCGCGTCCCTCTTTCAAATTCCGTTTCGACAACCTCCACGCTCTTCGATCCGTCACCGGAAATCTGTCAGAGGTGGGGCGGGAGGGGCCAGCGGGACCGTTGGCGCCATGGATGGCGCCATCGAGCCCCCATGGATGGGTTCACGGCGTGTCCCGCTGGCCCCTCCCGCCCCGCCCAGCTAGCAGCAATCCAGAGCCGCTCTGGACGTTGATGTTGCTGTCGCCGTTGCCGTTGCCGTTGCCTGCCGCAGGCAGCGCCCGCGGCCGCCGCCGCAAAGGAAACCCCTTAGATCTTCTTCGCCAGGGCCTCGGCCAGACCCGTGTAGCTGCCCGGGGTCATCTCCAGCAGGCGCTGCTTCGCATCCGCCGGCAGCTCCAGCCCCTGCACGAACGCACGCATCGACTCGGCCGTGATGCCCTGGCCGCGGGTCAGCGCCTTCAGCTGCTCATACGGGTTCGGCAGGCCGTGGCGGCGCATCACCGTCTGCACGGCCTCGGCCAGCACTTCCCAGGCCGCGTCCAGGTCGGCATCCAGGCGCTGCGGGTTCACTTCCAGCTTGCCCAGGCCCTTGGCCAGCGAATCCAGCGCCACCTGGCTGTGGCCGAACGCGGTGCCCAGTGCGCGCAGCACGGTGGAATCGGTCAGGTCACGCTGCCAGCGGCTGATCGGCAGCTTCGCGCTGAAGTGCTCGAACAGCGCGTTGGCGATACCGAAGTTGCCTTCCGCATTCTCGAAATCGATCGGATTGACCTTGTGCGGCATCGTCGACGAGCCGACTTCGCCTTCCTTCAGCCGCTGCTTGAAGTAGCCCAGCGAGATGTAGCCCCAGATGTCGCGGGCCAGGTCGATCAGGATGATGTTGGCGCGGCGCGCGGCATCGCCGATCTCGGCAACATTGTCGTGCGGCTCGATCTGCGTGGTGTACGGGTTGAACACCAGGCCCAGGCCGGTCACGAAGCGCTCGGCGAAGGCCGGCCAGTCCACGTCCGGGTAGCTGGCCACGTGGGCGTTGTAGTTGCCGACCGCGCCGTTGATCTTGCCGGTCAGCTCGACCGCGGCGATCTGCCTGCGCTGGCGCTCCAGGCGCGCGACCACGTTGGCCAGCTCCTTGCCCAGCGTGGTCGGCGAGGCAGTCTGGCCATGGGTGCGCGACAGCATCGGCTGGCCGGCTTGGGCGTGGGCGAGGTTGCGCAGCGTGGTGGCGATGCCGTCCAGGGTCGGCAGCAGCACCTCGCGGCGGGCCTGTTCCAGCATCAGGCCGTAGCTGAGGTTGTTGATGTCTTCGCTGGTGCAGGCGAAATGCACGAATTCCAGCGCCGGAGCCAGCTCGGCGTCGTCCTTCAGCTGTTCCTTGATGAAGTACTCCACCGCCTTGACGTCATGGTTGGTGGTGCGCTCGATCTCCTTCACGCGCGCGGCCTGGGCCGGGCTGAAGCGGGCCGCCAGCTCGCGCAGGCGGGCGACGGCGGCGTCGGAGAACGGCGCCAGTTCGACGATGCCCGGTTCGGCGGCCAGCGCCAGCAGCCATTCCACCTCGACCACGATGCGGGCCTTGATCAGGCCGTATTCGGAGAAGATCGGGCGCAGGGCGTCGACCTTGCCGGCGTAGCGGCCATCGAGCGGGGACAGGGCGAGCAGGGCGGAATCGGACATGTCGGCAGGGCTGGGACGAGCGGCGGGGGCCATATTCTACGACGTGCCGGTCAGCTAGTGCCGGCCGCTGGCCGGCAAGCCATGGCGGCGTAGGCCGGGCGTGGTTGCCGGCCAGCGGCCGGCACTACCCTTGCGCGCGCAGAACGGCCGTGCAGGTGGAACGATCTGGCCCGCCCTCGTCATCCCATGCTGCGGGCAAGGGAGTATTGTGGCCGCAGCCGCCAGCCCGGGAAGCGACACCCTGCCAGCCGCCGCTTCCCTTTCCCCAACTGAAGTAGTGCGGAGTTGATGCAATGAGCAAAGCTGCAAGCAAGGGTTTCAGAATCGAACACGACAGCATGGGCGAGCTGCAGGTGCCTGCGGATGCCCTGTGGGGCGCCCAGACCCAGCGCGCCGTGCAGAATTTCCCGGTGTCGGGCCAGCGCATGCCGCGCGGTTTCATCCGCGCCCTGGGCCTGGTCAAGGGCGCAGCCGCCGGCGTCAACGCCGAGCTGGGCCACCTGCCGAAGAATGTGGCCAAGGCCATCCAGACCGCTGCTGCCGAAGTGGCCGCCGGCAACTGGGACGCGCAGTTCCCGATCGACGTCTACCAGACGGGTTCGGGCACGTCGTCGAACATGAATGCCAATGAGGTCATCGCCACCCTGGCCAACCGTGCCGGCAAGGCGGGCAAGACCACCGTGCATCCCAATGACCACGTCAACCAGGGGCAGAGCTCCAATGACGTGATTCCGACTGCGCTGCGGGTGTCGGCGGTGCTGGCGACGCACGAGCAGCTGCTGCCGGCGCTGGTGCACCTGCGCAAGACCCTGGACAAGAAGGGCCGCAGCCTGCGCAAGGTGGTCAAGACCGGCCGTACCCACCTGATGGACGCGATGCCGCTCACCTTCGAGCAGGAATTCGGTGCGTGGTCGGCGCAGCTGGCCTCGGCGCAGGAGCGCATCGAAGACAGCCTCAAGCGCGTGCGCCGGTTGCCGCTGGGCGGCACCGCCATCGGTACCGGCATCAACGCCGACCCGCGCTTCGGCGCGCAGGTGGCCAAGGCGCTGAAGCAGCAGACCGGCTTCAAGTTCGACAGCGCCGAGAACAAGTTCGAAGGCCTGGCCGCGCAGGACGATGCGGTGGAACTGTCGGGCCAGCTCAATGCGCTGGCCGTGGCACTGATCAAGATCGCCAATGACCTGCGCTGGATGAACGCCGGTCCGCTGGCCGGGCTGGGCGAGATCGAACTGCCGGCACTGCAGCCGGGCAGCTCGATCATGCCGGGCAAGGTCAACCCGGTCATTCCGGAAGCCACGGTGATGGCCTGCGCGCAGGTGATCGGCCACCACACCGCGATCACCGTGGCCGGGCAGACCGGCAACTTCCAGCTCAACGTCACCCTGCCGTTGATCGCGGTGAACCTGCTCGATGGCATCGGCCTGCTGGCCAATGTGTCCAGGCTGCTGGCCGACAGCGCGATCGCAGGGCTGAAGGTGCGCGAGGACCGCGTGGCCGAGGCGCTGGCGCGCAACCCGATCCTGGTCACCGCGCTGAACCCGATCATCGGCTACGAGAAGGCAGCGGCGATTGCCAAGCGTGCCTACAAGGAACAGCGCCCGGTGCTGGACGTGGCGCTGGAAGACAGCGGGCTTGACGAGGCCGAGCTGCGTCGCCTGCTGGACCCGACTGCGCTGACTGCTGGTGGCATCCAGGCTGGCGGTGGTGGCGCCGGGGGGTGATCTGCCGGTTGCAGAGTCGAGCCACGCTCGACGGTTGTTCCGGAGTCGGGCATGGCTCGACTCTACGGAAACGAAGAACGCCGCCCTCGGGCGGCGTTTTTCTTCAGCGACGGTCGGCGACGATGTTGCCGAAGGTGTCGGTGTAATCCTTGAACTCGGGGATGCGCTGGATCAGGTCGGCCGGGATCACCTCCATGCCCTCCGGCGGCTGGATCTTCACCGGCTGCATGTTCGGATCGGCCGGTGCGGCCACCAGCGTGTTCTGGCGCAGCACCTGCAGCTTGCCGAACATCGTCTGCAGCATCTGCTTCTGCCCGTCGTCCAGCGGAATCTGGATCTCGTCCACCTTCATCGTGCCGTCGCCGAGGATGATGATGTTCGGTGCCGGCGGGCGGCGCACGGTCACCATGCCTTCGCTGACGGAAATCTTGGGCTTGCCGCGCTCGGCGCGGTGATTGCGGTAATCCTTGTCGCAGCCGACCAGACCCAGGCAGAGCAGGGTGGCCAGCAGCAGGAACAACTTCTTCATGGCGTTCGGTTCGGGGGCATCCGGGGCCCCCATTGTAAGCCCGCCGACAGTGCCCGACCGGCAACGGAAGGCCGCAGCCGGTCGGGTGCGTCGATTTGTCTCAGTTGGAGAACGTGACCGAGTTGTCCTTGCCGCAGTCGTCCACGTCGCTCTGGTCCATCGTCGCGTAGGGCTTGAACGCCGGCAGCTCGCGCGCCAGTGCCTGCTGGCTGGCCAGCATCGCCGGCAGGCGATCGCAGATGCGCTTGGCCTGGGCCTCGATCTTGGCGGCTTCGGCGTTGATGCGCTTCTCCACCCCTTCGCTGTCGCCGCTGAAGATGCCCTTCAGCGCTTCACCGGCGGCGTTGGCGCCGAGCTTGGCGCCGGCCAGCCCGACATCCATGCCCGCCATCGCAACGGCGACCACGTGACCGCGGTACTCCTGCAGGTGGCGGCGCTGGACGTCGTTGGCGGCGACCTCCTTGCCGGCGATCAGCAGGCGGCCATCCGGCGTGATCTCCGCACGCGGCTGCTTGTCGGCCGAGATCTTGATGTTGCCCTGGGCGATGTCCTTGCGGGCATCGTCCATGGCTTCCTTGACGGTCTGGCCGACGCCGCTGGTGGCTTCGGCGACGCTCTTGCCGACGCTCTTGTCGGGGGCGGAGGACGTGCCACCACAGGCGATCAGCGGCAGGCACAGCAGGGTGGCGGGCAGCAGGCGCAACAGGTTCATGATGTTCCCCTGGACGTGTGTGGAAGAGGATTACTTGCTGCGCGGCAGGGTGACCCGGCCGCTGACGTTGCGGTGTTCGATATCGCCGCTGCCGCTGTGATCGATGGTCAGGCTGCCGCGTACGCCGTCCACCTGGATGTCGCCCGAGCCGTGGCTGCGCACATGCACGTTGCCGCCGATATCGGCCAGATCGATGCCACCGGAGCCGATCACGCCGACTTCGACGCTGCCCTGCACGCGCTTGAACTCGATGTCGCCGGAGCCGACCGTATCCAGGCGTGTGTTGCCACGCACATCGGTGATCTTCAGGTCACCCGAACCGACAGTGCCGGTGATGGCATCGCCGCCGATGTTGCGGGCATTGACGTCGCCCGAACCCAGCGACAGCAGATTCAGCGAACTGCCGCCATCGATGTTGAGGTCGCCGGAACCCACTGCAGCGTGGATGCTGCCACGGGTACCGCGGGCCACCGCGTCACCGGAGCCGACGTCCACGCTGAGCGACTGTGCGTTTTCCACGCTGGCGTCACCCGAGCCGACCTTGAACTGCAGCGGCAGGTTGTCCGGCACGCTGCCACGGATATCCAGCCAGGCGTAGCTGTTGCCCAGGCTGATGCCGCTTTGGCGGCCTTCGCGGCGCAGGCTCACCACCAGCTTGTCGCCCACCTTGCGCTGGTCCAGTACCAGTTGGTCCAGCCATTCCTGGCTGGACGCGCAGGCGCGGCCGTCCAGCTGGCCGCCGCCAGCGCTGGCGACCACCTTCAGGTCATGCTGGTTGACCTCGAACACCACCGTCTTGGCACCGGCCACGTCCAGCTTCAGCGCGCGGGCGGCAGTGAACTTGCAGTTCGGAGCATCGGCGGCCAGCGCCGACAACGGCAACAGCAACAACGCAGAACAGGCGAGCAAAGAACGCATGGGTGGTGCCTCCGGGTGGATGGAATCAGATCTCGCCGGCGCGCTTGCGCAGGCGGATGGCGAGGAAGATGAACAGTGCCCCGACGGCCGCACCGATCCACAGCTCCGGCATCGCCAGCGACTTCAGCTGAGAGGCGGGGGACATCAGGCTGACCACCGAATCCAGGTCGCGGCGCGAACCTTCACCTGCGCCGAGGCGGTACAGCAGGTCCATGCCGGGCACGCCGCCCAGCAGCAGGCGGCCGACGATGTTCTGCCAGAACCAGCCGGTGGTCAGGCCGAACAGCGGCATGATCTTGGTGGTGCTGACGATGACGCCGGCAAACAGTGGCAGCATCACCGCCCACAGGAACGGCTTGCTCTTGGCCCAGGCCGAGCACAGCAGCAGCCACCCTGCAGTGGGCAGGGCCCAAAGCGCGTAGACCGGAATCCAGCTCAGGTGGCCAGCGGCCAGGGTCAACGGGCTGGCGGGCCCCCAGATCAGCGCCATCGGGCTGCCACCGTGCATCAGCGCGACGATGCTGATGATCAGCATGAAGCCGAACATGGTGATGATGCCGGCAATCACCGCGATCAGCGGTGCCACGACCAGTGCGCTGATGACCTTGGACAGCACGGTCTGGGTATCGGACAGCGGCAACGACTTCCAGAACAGGATGCTGCGGTCGCGGCGGTCGTCGTACAGGGCGCCGAGGCAATAGAAGAACACCACGAAGGCCAGCACCAGGAACGGCCATGCCGAGCTGAGCACCAGGGTCAGGTCAAGGCCGTTACCGAGGTCGGCAAGGTCCTTGCCGTCGATGTTGCGGGTGAGCAGCGCCAGGTCCAGGCCATTGACGTTCACGCTCTCGCCATCGACATGCAGCGCACCGTTGCGCGCCGCGCGGTTCAGCGCGAACAGGCCGAAGGCGATGCCGACGGTGCTCATCACCAGCGAGATCAGGCCGGCGATCAGCGGGGCATACAGGAAACCGCCGCGGTTTTCCCAGTACTCGCGCTTGAGCAGCCAGCGCAGCGTGCCGAGGGGGCTGACGGGATGGTTGACGGCATTCATGCGTAGGTCCCCTTCATGACGGCGACGAACAGGTCGGCCAGGCCCGGGCTGCGGGTCTCGCCAAGGGTGGAAAGCTGGGCGCGCGGTACGCCGTCGAACAGCATCACGGTCTTGCCGAACGCCAGGCTGCGTTCGTCGATCGGCTTCAGGGCGCGTGCGGTCTCCAGCTGGTCGGCGTTGACCAGCAGTTCGGTGTAACGCTGGCCGACCTCGTCCATTTCCGCATCGAGCACGATGCGGCCATCACGGATGAACATGACGTCGCTGAGGATGTGCTCGATCTCTTCCACCTGGTGGGTGGTGACGATGATGGTCTTCTGCTCGTCGAAGTAGTCTTCCAGCAGGCGCTGGTAGAACTCCTTGCGGTACAGGATGTCCAGGCCCAGGGTGGGCTCGTCCAGTACCAGGATGCGGGCATCGATGGCCATCACCAGTGCCAGGTGCAGCTGCACGATCATGCCCTTGGACAGCTCGCGCACGCGCTGCTTCGGCTGCAGCTTGGTGTTGGCCAGGAAGCGCTCGCAGCGGGCGCGGTCGAAGCGCGGATGCACGCCGGCGACGAAATCGATGGCTTCGCGCACCTTCAGCCAGCGCGGCAGCACGGCGACGTCGGCGATGAAGCAGATGTCGTTCATCAGTTCGTCGCGGTGCAGCCGCGGGTCGCGCCCGAGCACACTCAACTCACCTTCCACCGAGGTGAGGCCAAGAATGGCCTTCAGCGCGGTGGTCTTGCCGGCGCCATTGGGACCGATCAGGCCGACGATGCGCCCGCCCGGAATGCTGAAGCTGGCACTGTCGAGGGCAACGGTGGACTTGTAGGCCTTGCGCAGGCCGCGGGCGGTGATGACCGGTTCGCTTGCGGTGCTATTCATCAGACTTTCCCCTGGGGCAGCAATTCGTCGGGGCTCAGGCCCAGGCGCTGGATGCGCTCCAGCACGGCCGGCCATTCTTCATTGAGGAAGCGCTCGCGCTCGCTGCTGCGCAGCTGCGTGGCGGCCTGCTCGGTCATGAACATGCCCAGCCCGCGGCGCTTTTCGACCAGACCTTCGTCGGCCAGTTCCTGGTAAGCGCGCGAAACGGTGATGGGGTTCAGTTGGTAATCGGCGGCCACCTGGCGCACCGAAGGCAGGGCATCGCCCGGCTTGAGGATTCCGTCGAGCATCATGGCGATCACGCGCTCCTTCAACTGACGGTAGATGGGAGCGCCGTCGCTCCACTGGATGTCGCTCATATTCAGCTCCGTGGGGTCAGCGGCTGGGCGAACGAGAAATACGGCATGGACAGGGAGCTGTGCAGCCGACGCGGGGGAGGGGGGGAGGAATCGGCGTTCCCGGCCGGTGTAGCGATTGCATCCTGCGCACTGTCGGACGAGGCGGGGGCGGTGGGCGTGGCCAGCCAGGCCAGCACGATCAGGGTCGAAACAGCAGCGGCCGCGGGTGCGGTGAGGTTGCGACGGATCCGGGCGTTCATGGCTTCCCCCTGTCTCAGGTGACTGGTGTTGTATGCAACTATAACACCGGCACGCCTACGTGCAACCCCTTGCCGTCCCCAACTGATGGCAGGGGTGGTCAAATCGCTGAAATATCCGTTTATCCGATTGATTCGGAAGGGAAATCCGGTTCTGGCGCGGGCCGACCCAGGCCCGCCTTCCATTCAGCGTTGTCCATGCTATGTCATTACTGCGCCGTTGCTGGCGGGTCGTGCAGGAAAGCGCCACGCCGCGCAAAGCCACAGGCGCCCCTTGCAGCAAGGGGGAAGGGGGCCCGGTGCTATAGTTCGGCCGACTCCGGCCGCTACCGGCCGGCCCTGTGAATGGCCACCGCGGACTGCTCTCGATGCCTTTGCCGACCGTTATGCCGCGCCGCCTGCGCGGCCTGTCCCTGCTGACCCTGCTGGTAGCCGGCCTGGCCGGTTCCACCCACGTGCTGGCGGCCGATCTTCTCGACCTCGACTACCGCCCGCTGGCCAGCAAGCAGCAGGTCAACCTGCAGCAGCGCTACCACGGACAGGTGCTGCTGGTGGTCAATACCGCAAGCAAGTGCGGCTATACCCCTCAGTACGAAGGCTTGGAGGCGCTGCAGAAGCGCTATGCCGGCCGAGGTTTTGCCGTGCTCGGCTTCCCGTCCAACGATTTCAAGGGCCAGGAGCCCGGTGACGAGAAGCAGATCCAGGATTTCTGCACGCTCACCTACGGGGTCAAGTTCCCGATGTTCGAGAAGGTGCACGTGGTCGGTGCGGAGGCGACGCCGCTCTATCAACGGTTGACCGCGGCCACCGGCGTGGCCCCGGGCTGGAATTTCCACAAGTACCTGGTCGGCCGCGATGGCAAGGTCATCGCCCAGTTCGCCAGCAAGGTGACGCCGGATGATCCGCAGCTGACTGCGGCCATCGACAAGGCGCTGGCCACAGCGGCCGCACATTGATATCCGGCACGGATGCCTCGACATCGACGGCATGCGTGCGACAATGCTTCTTTTCGCGCCGACGTCGGCGCCCAGACACTTCCAGGAATGCAGCGAATGAAGATGGGAATGCGCGGCGCCGCGGCGTCGGTTCTGATTCTGGCGATGGGCACTTCAGGTGTCGCTCTGTCGCAACAATCGGCTGCCCCCGCAGCCGCCAAGGAGACCGCAACCTTGAATTCCCCCAAGCAGAAGCTCGGCTACGCCATCGGCCTGGACGTGGCCAAGTCGTTCACCCCGATCGCCGATGAGATCGACGTGGCCGCGCTGCGCACCGCCGTGGAGCGTTCGTTCGAAGGCCTGCAGCCGCAGATCACCCAGGAACAGGCCAAGGCCACCGACGCGGCCCTGCGCCAGGTCGTGATGGCCCGCAGCGGCCAGCAGGTGCCGGGCATGGCGCCGGGTTCGCAGCCGCCGAAGGTCGACCGCGTCAAGGTGTCGCAGATGATCGGTTCCTACTCTGTGGGCCCGTCGCTGGCGCAGCTGAAGGACGACATCGATGTTGCCTCGCTGTTTGACGCGATCAGCACCGGCCTGACCAAGGGCCAGCCGAAGATGACGGAAGCTGACGCGACCGCCACCATCCAGGCCTTCATGGGCAGCAAGCAGGCTGAAATGCAGGCCAAGGCTGCCGCTGCTGCGCAGACCAACCGCGAAGAAGGCAATGCCTTCCTGGCCAAGAACAAGACCCAGCCGGGCGTCGTGACGACGGCCTCGGGCCTGCAGTACCAGGTCATCCGCCCGGGTAGCGGCGAGCGCCCGCTGCCGAGCAGCAAGGTGCGCGTGAACTATGAAGGCAAGCTGCTCAACGGCACCGTGTTCGACAGCTCCTATGGTCGTCAGCCGGCCGAGTTCGGCCTGGACCAGGTGATCAAGGGCTGGACCGAGGGCGTTGCGCTGATGCCGGTCGGTTCGAAGTACCGCTTCTGGATCCCGGGCAATCTGGCTTATGGCGAGAACGGCACGCCGGGTGGCCCGATCGGCCCGAACGCGACTCTGACGTTCGACGTCGAGCTGCTGGGCGTCCTGCCGTAAGCCACCACGGAGCCTGCACGGACATGCGCGTTGCGATTTTCGGTACCGGTTATGTGGGTCTGGTGACCGGTACCTGCCTGGCCGATGTCGGTCATCAGGTGGTCTGCGTCGATATCGACCAGGCCAAGGTGGATGGCCTCAACCAGGGCATCATCCCGATCTATGAACCCGGCCTGGAGCCGATGGTGAAGGCCAACCACGCCGCGTCGCGGCTGGCATTCACCACCGATGCCGCGTCCGCGATCGCGCATGGCCAGGTGGTGTTCATCGCCGTCGGTACCCCGCCGGACGAGGACGGCAGCGCTGACCTGCAGTACGTACTGGCCGTGGCCCGTACCATTGGCCGGCACATGAGCGTGCCGACCGTGGTGGTCAACAAGTCGACGGTGCCGGTGGGCACCGCCGACAAGGTGCGTGCGGCCATTGCTGAAGAGCTTGCCGCGCGTGGCGCGGACATTACCTTTGACGTGGTGTCCAACCCGGAATTCCTGAAGGAAGGCGACGCGGTCGCCGACTGCATGCGCCCGGACCGCATCATCATTGGTGCGACCAGCGAGGAGTCGGTCGCGGTGATGCGTCGTCTGTATGCGCCGTTCAACCGCAACCACGACCGCGTGGTGGAGATGGACGTGCGCTCGGCCGAGCTGACCAAGTACGCGGCGAACGCGATGCTGGCGACCAAGATTTCGTTCATGAACGAAATCGCAAACATCGCCGAGCGCGTCGGTGCCGACGTCGAGCAGGTCCGCCAGGGTATCGGCTCGGACCCGCGCATCGGCTGGCACTTCATCTACCCGGGCGCCGGCTACGGTGGCTCCTGCTTCCCCAAGGACGTGCAGGCGCTGGCCCGCACCGCCCAGCAGCATGGTCTTGAGCCGAAGCTGCTGAACGCGGTGGAAGCGGTCAACGATGCGCAGAAGGGCCACCTGTTCGCCCTCATCCAGCGTCATTACGACAAGGGCGAGGACGAAGGCGTGCGCGGCAGGACCTTTGCCGTGTGGGGCCTGGCCTTCAAGCCGAACACCGACGACATGCGTGAAGCCTCCAGCCGTCGCCTGCTGGCGCAGCTGTGGGAGGGCGGTGCCACGGTGCGTGCCTACGACCCGGAAGCGATGCATGAATCGCAGCGCATCTTCGGCGAGCGCGATGACCTGGTGTTCTGCAGCAGTGCTGATGAGGCCCTCGAAGGGGCCGACGCGCTGGTGGTGGTCACCGAGTGGAAGCAGTTCCGCAGCCCCGACTTCCAGAAGCTGCGCGAGCAGCTGAAGGACGCGGCGGTGTTCGATGGGCGCAATCTGTACGATCCTGCCGAAGTGGAAGCTGCCGGCTTGGCGTACTACGGCATTGGCCGGGGGCGTTCGTTGCATGTCTGACCTGCTGCCGACCGAACGCGAGCAGGCGCTGGAAGCGCGCCTGGTCGAACTGGAAATGCGCGTGTCCTTCCAGGAACAGGCGCTTGCCGAATTGAGCGATGCGCTGGCCGATGCCCGCATGCAGGGTATGCGCAACGCCGACGTGCTGCGTGTGCTGCTGGAGGACCTGGGCAAGGTCCGCAACGCACTGAATTCTTCCGATCCGGCGAGCGAACCACCGCCGCCGCACTACTGATCCGAATCCTATGAGCGATACCCTCCGCGACCAGCTGATGGGCCTGGGCTTCAAGCCCGCGCCCAAGCCCGAGCGCAAGAATGATGGCCCCCGCCGTGATGGCCGCCCGCAGGGCAAGGGTGGCAACGGCAATGGAAAGCCGCAGGGCGCTGGCAAGGGCGAGCACAAGCCCGGTGAGCGTCGCGGGCATGGCCACGGTGGCCCGGGCAGGCCCGGCCAGTCGCGTGGCCCGGGCCAGCAGGGCCCGCGCAAGCCGCGCAGCGCCGAAGAGATGGATCTGGCCAAGGCCTATGCCATCCGTGCGCAGCGTGAGAAGGAGGAGCGCATCGAGACCGAGCGCCTGAAGCAGGAAGAAGCACGCGTGCGCCGCGAGGCGAAGGCCAAGCTGGAAGAACTGCTGAAGGACAAGGGCCTGAACTCCGAGGCGGCTGATATCGCTCGCCACTTCCCGTATGGCGGCAAGATCAAGCGCATCTACGTGACCGCCGAACAGCTGACCGCGCTCAATGCCGGTGAGCTGGGCGTGGTCCAGCTCAATGGCCGTTACCTGCTGGTGACCGCCGAAGTGCTGGCACAGTCCGAAGCGGTGTTTGCCGCATCGGTGGCACTGAAGGTCGATCCGAACGCGCCTGCCGAGGAAGATCCCTACGCGGACCCGCAGTACCAGGTACCGGACGACCTGGTCTGGTAACTGCACCTGCTGCACGATGAAAACGCCGGGCATTGCCCGGCGTTTTCGTTACCGGACGCGCGCAGTGCTGTGGCGTGCACGGATCAACGGCAGGCTCAGCGCGAAGAAGCACAGCAGTGCGCCGACCAGAGCGAATCCGCTACCTGCGAGGAAGGCCGTGCGTCCCTCGTCGATCTTCCACAGTTGGCCGGCGATGAGCGCGCCCAGCACGCCGCCGACACCGGACGAGAAACCGTACAGCAGGCCCTGGCCATGGCCATTGAGGCGTCCGGGGAAGTAGATCGCCAGCATCTGCATCGCCGCGGCGAAGAACGCGGCAAAGCCCAGCGCGTGCGCGGTCTGCGCCAGCAGCATCACCGGCAGGTTTTCCGGGAACAGTGCGGTCACGGCCCAGCGCAGGCAGGAACTGACCAGCGCGATCAGCAGCATCCAGCTGGCGTCATAGCGGCGGAAGAAGCGGCCGATGGTGAAGAACACGCCCACTTCGAACACCACGCCGATGGTCCAGAGCAGGCCGAGCGTGGATGTGCGATAGCCGTGGTGGTCCATGTAGACCGAGAAGAAGGTGTAGTACGGGCCGAACGAGAGCTGCTCCATGAAAGCGGCCAGGAAGAACGCCAGCACCGGCGGGCGGCGCACGATCTGCCAGAAGCCGCTGGCATCGCCGCCGGTCCTGCCGATGTCGCGTGCGTAGTGGTTGCTGAAGGCCGAGGCGACCAGCAGGACGAACAGCGGCAGCATCATCCAGGGCAGCAGCCCGGCGCGGCCGGCGGTGCCGTCACCTTCGATCAGCCAGCCGAACAGGGTGACGATGGCGATGAACCCAAGCGAACCCCAGACCCGGATCAGGCCGTAGCGATGGCTGTCGCTGCCGAGATGGGTGAGGGTGATCGACTCGAACTGCGGCATCACCGCGTTGTAGAAGAAGCAGAACACGATCATCGCCGGATACATCCATGGCTGCGGCAGAGGCAGCAGGAATGCGGCGAAGCTGATCAGGGTCAGCACGCAGCCGATGCGCAACAGTCGGATCGGCCGCGGTGAGGTGGCTGCCAGCGAGGTCCAGGCACTGGGTGCAACCACGCGTGTGGCATACCACAGCCCCATCATCACGCTGATGGCGGTCACGCTCATCCCGCGTGCAGTGAGGAACAGGCTCCAGTACGGAGTGAACGCGCCCAGCGCCGCGTAATAGAACAGGTAGAAGCTGGAAAGACGGGCAACGGGAACGGTCATCGCGGAATGATGAAGCAAAAAGGGGACGGAGGGGATCAAGTCGTTTGAGGCACAAACGACTTAATCCCCTCCGTCCCCTTTTCGGGTCATTCGGGATCGTAGTCGAGGTTGGAGGCCAGCCAGCGCTCGGCCTGGGCGCGCTCCACGCCCTTGCGCCGGGCGTAGTCGGTGACCTGCTCGCGGCTGAGGCGCCCGACCACGAAGTACTGGCTTTGCGGATGACTGAAGTAGTAGCCCGACACTGCGGCGGTCGGAAGCATCGCAAAGCTCTCGGTCAGTTCCATGCCGGCGTTGGCCTCGGCCCGCAGCAGATCGAACAGGCGCCGCTTCTCGCTGTGCTCGGGGCACGCCGGATAGCCGGGGGCGGGGCGGATGCCACGGTACTGCTCATCGATCAGGGCGTCGTTGTCCAGCGTCTCGGCCTGGTCATAACCCCAGAATTCCGTGCGTACGCGCTGATGCAGGCGCTCGGCCAGGGCTTCGGCGAAGCGGTCGGCCAGCGCCTTCAGCAGGATCGCGTTGTAGTCGTCATGCTCGGCTTCGAAGCGCGCCACGTGGGCATCGATGCCGATGCCGGCGGTGACCGCGAACGCGCCGATCCAGTCCTGCCTGCCGCTGTCGGTCGGGGCGATGAAATCGGCCAGGCAGAAATCCGGGCGCTCGGCCGGCTTGTCCACCTGCTGGCGCAGGAAGTGCAGGGTGGTCTCGCCCTGTGGGTGCTGCACGCGCACGTCGTCGCCGACGCTGTTGGCCGGCCACAGGCCGAACACGGCCTTGGCGGTCAGCCACTTCTCGCCGACGATGCGGTCGAGCATCGCGCGGGCATCGCGGTAAAGCTCGCTGGCCTGGCTGCCGACGATCTCGTCGGTGAGGATCGCCGGGAACTTGCCGGCAAGCTCCCAGGCCTGGAAGAACGGCGTCCAGTCGATGTACTCGACCAGCTCGGCCAGCGGATAGTCATCGAAGACGTGCAGGCCCGGCTGCTTCGGTGCGGGCGGCGTGTAGTTCCCCCAGTCGCCCTGGAACTTCTGCCCGCGTGCATGTTCCAGCGACACCAGGCGCTTGGCATCGCCACGATTGCGGTGCCGTGCCCGGATCTCGGCATAGTCGGCCTCGTTGGCGGCAACGAAGGCTTCGCGCAGGTCGCGCGAGATCAGCGACTGGGCCACGCCGACCGCGCGCGAGGCGTCCTTCACCCACACCGTAGGCGCTTTGTAGTGCGGGTCGATCTTCAACGCGGTGTGCGCGCGCGAGGTGGTGGCGCCGCCGATCAGCAGCGGCAGATTGAAACCCTGGCGCTCCATCTCGCGGGCGACGTGGCTCATCTCCTCCAGCGAGGGAGTGATCAGACCGGACAGGCCGATCAGGTCGGCGTTGTGCTCGCGCGCGGCATCGAGGATCTTCTGCGCCGGCACCATCACGCCAAGGTCGACCACCTCGAAGTTGTTGCAGGCCAGGACCACGCCGACGATGTTCTTGCCGATGTCATGCACATCGCCCTTCACCGTGGCCATGATGATCTTGCCGTTGCTCTTGGCAGTGTCGCCGCTGCGCGCCTTCTCCGCCTCGATGTACGGCAGCAGGTAGGCCACGGCCTTCTTCATCACACGCGCGGATTTCACCACCTGCGGCAGGAACATCTTGCCGGCGCCGAACAGGTCACCGACGATGTTCATGCCGTCCATCAGCGGGCCTTCGATCACGTCCAGCGGGCGGCTGGAGGCCTGCCGGGCCAGCTCGGTGTCTTCCTCGACAAAGGCATCCAGGCCGTGCACCAGTGCATGCGCCAGGCGCTGCGCCACCGGCTTGTCGCGCCAGGCCAGGTCTTCGGTCTTCGCCGCACCCTTCCTGCCCTTGTAGCGCTCGGCGATCTCCAGCAGGCGTTCGGTGGCATCGCTGCGGCGGTTGAGGATCACATCCTCCACGCGCTCACGCAGCTCCGGCTCCAGCTCATCGTAGATCGGCATGGCACCGGCATTGACGATGCCCATGTCCATGCCGGCGGCGATGGCGTGGTACAGGAACACCGAATGGATGGCCTG
Organism: Stenotrophomonas sp. YJH_SMC_54; assembly: GCF_059368435.1. Taxonomy (NCBI): domain Bacteria; kingdom Pseudomonadati; phylum Pseudomonadota; class Gammaproteobacteria; order Lysobacterales; family Lysobacteraceae; genus Stenotrophomonas; species Stenotrophomonas sp. YJH_SMC_54. The sequence goes on from NZ_JCAFRS010000005.1 coordinate 148,609, forward strand.
GCGCACCGTTTCGTTGCCGCGGAACGAGAACGAGACGTTGGAGACACCACCGGAGACGTGGCAGTGCGGCAGCGTCTGCTTGATGATGCGGGTGGCTTCGATGAAGTCCACCGCATAGTTGTCATGTTCTTCGATGCCGGTGGCGACGGCGAAGATGTTCGGATCGAAGATGATGTCCTGCGGCGGGAAGCCGATCTCGTCGACCAGGATGCGGTAGGCGCGGGTGCAGATCTCGACCTTGCGCGCGCAGGTATCGGCCTGCCCGCTTTCATCGAAGGCCATCACCACCGCGGCAGCACCGTAGCGCAGGACCTTGCGCGCGTGCTCGCGGAACAGTGCCTCGCCTTCCTTCAGCGAGATCGAGTTGACCACGCTCTTGCCCTGCAGGCACTTCAGGCCGGCCTCGATCACGCTCCACTTGGAGGAGTCGACCATCACCGGGATGCGGGCGATGTCCGGCTCGGACATGATCAGGTTGAGGTAGCGGGTCATCGCCGCTTCCGAATCGATCAGGCCCTCGTCCATGTTGACGTCGAGGATCTGCGCGCCGCTTGCCACCTGCTGGCGGGCCACGTCCACCGCTTCTTCGTAGCGGCCTTCCTTGATCAGCTTGCGGAACTGCGCGCTGCCGGTCACGTTGGTGCGTTCGCCGACGTTGATGAACAGCAGGTCCGGGGTGATGACCAGGGGTTCCAGGCCGGACAGGCGGGTAGGGCGGACAGGCGTCATGGCAGGCGTCGGCTCAGCAGCAATAGGGCGGGAAGTGCGGAACGGTGGCGGCGACATTCATGCGGCCTGCTCCCGGGTGCCGGGCAGTGCGCGCGGCGGCAGCCCGGTCACAGCCGCGGCAATGGCGCGGATATGGTCGGGCGTGGAGCCGCAGCAGCCGCCGACCAGGTTCAGCAGGCCATCTTCGGCGAAGCCTCGCAGGGTGCTGGCCATGTCCTCCGGCGTCTCGTCATACTCGCCGAAGGCATTGGGCAGACCGGCATTGGGGTGTGCGCTGACGTAGCAGTCGGCGACCTGCGCAAGGGTTTCCACGTGCGGTCGCATCGCATCGGCGCCCAGCGCGCAGTTCAGCCCGATCGACAGCGGCCGAGCATGCGCCAGCGAGGCATGGAAGGCTTCCGCAGTCTGCCCGGACAGGGTGCGACCGGAAGCGTCGGTGATGGTGCCGGAGATCATCACCGGCAACCGCGCGCCGCGCGCATCGAACGCTTCCTCCAGCGCATACAGCGCGGCCTTGGCGTTGAGCGTGTCGAAGATGGTCTCGACCATGATGGTGTCGGCGCCGCCGTCGATCAGGCCCTCGATGGCTTCGCGGTAGGTGTCGCGCAGTTCGTCGAAGCTGGTGTTGCGGAAGCCCGGATCGTTTACGTCCGGGCTGATCGAGGCGGTGCGGCTGGTCGGGCCGACCACCCCGATCACGAAGCGCGGCTTCCCCGGGGTGGTTGCGGCCACGGCGTCACAACAGGTGCGCGCGACCGCAGCGCCGGCCTTGTTCAACTCGTACACCAGGTGTTCGAGGTGGTAGTCGGCCTGGCTGACCGAGGTTGCATTGAAGGTGTTGGTTTCGACCAGGTCCGCGCCGGCTTCCAGGTAGGCGGTGTGGATGTCTGCGACGATCTGCGGCCGGGTCAGCAGCAGCAGATCGTTGTTGCCCTTCAGGTCATGGCCCTCCGGCGTGCCGTGGTCGCAGCCGGGGCCATGGCTGTGATCGTAACCGCCGGCGAAGCGTTCGCCACGGTAATCGTCTTCCTGCAGGCCGTGGCGCTGGATCATCGTGCCCATCGCACCGTCGATGATCAGGATCCGCTCGCGCAGGGCGTCGAGCAGGGCGTTGGCACGCTCAGGATGCAACCAGGGCAGGGCAGGCATGGCGTTCTCGGGCTCAGGGTTTGTGGGCGATCAGCGAAATCACTTCGAAGTGCGGCGGACGCTTCTCGCGGGTGACCGTCTCCAGGCTGGATACCTGCAGGCCGGCCTTGTCGACGAACCTGCGCAGCTCCTTGTCGCTGAAGCCGAGGTTGACGTGGCCGTAGGCTTCCACCGCGGCCTTGTGTTCGTGGCGGGCCAGGCTGCACAGCAGCAGGCGCCCGCCCGGGCGCAGCACGCGCGCGCCTTCGGTCACCGCCTGCGCCGGCTTGCTGGCGTAGGTCAGCGCGTGCATCAGCACTACCAGATCGAAACTGTTGTCCTTGAAGGGCAGCGCATGCATGTCGCCCTCGCGCACTTCCACGTTGGGCAGACGGCGCAGGCGCTCGCTGGCGGCGGCGACCACGCGCGCGCTGGTGTCGATGCAGATGTAGCGCTTGGCATGCGGGGCCACCAGTTCGGCCAGCACGCCGTCACCAGAGGCGATGTCCAGCACGTCGCCGGTCTCCAGCAGCGGCAGCGCGGTGCGGGCGAGGGCTTCCCAGGTGCGCCCCGGGGAGTAGTGGCGTTCCATGTCGCCGGCCACGCTGTCGGCCCAGTTCTGGTCGGAGGCGCGGTGGGCCAGCACGGCAGCGACGCGTTCAGCGTCCTGGCGCAGCAGCGGGTCATCGCTTCCGTTGCTCAAGGCATGCCACAATGCACGCTGCGCCGGGTCCAGCTGGGCCTCGTCGAAGCGGTAATAGGCCGATACGCCGGCACGGCGGTCGCGGACCAGGCCGGCTTCCTTCAGGCGCGCCAGGTGGGTGGACACGCGTGGCTGTGCCAGCCGGGTGATCGCCGACAGTTCGGCCACGGTCAGTTCCTCCTGCTCCAGCAGCGCCAGCAGGCGCACGCGGGTCGCATCGGCGAACACCTTCAGGCGGGTCGACCAGTCTTCAAGATCCATAAATATCTACCTATCGCGATATAGAGATATATTCGCTGAAAGGGCTCGTCGCGGTCAAGTCGCCAGCGTACGGAAACAGCCGGGCCCCGGTACAATCGGGACACCTGGGCGCGCCGTATGTAGCCCATAACTTCATGTACCCGGGAGGGTGTTGTGGATTTCAGCTTTACCGAAGAGCAGTTGATGCTGCAGGACGTTGCGCGGCGCATCGCGCAGGAGAAGATCGCCCCGAGCGCGGAGCACCATGACCGTACCGGCGAGTTCCCGCTCGACAACATCCGCCTGCTGGGCGAGAACGGCCTGATGGGCATCGAAGTGCCGACCGAATACGGTGGCGCGGGCATGGACCCGGTTGCGTACGTGCTGGCGATGGTGGAGGTCGCCGCCGCCGACGCAGCCCATTCGACCATCATGTCGGTCAACAACTCGCTGTTCTGCAACGGCATCCTCACCCACGGTACCGAGCAGCAGAAGCAGACCTACGTGCGTGCCATCGCCGAGGGCGAGGCCATCGGCGCGTTCGCGCTGACCGAGCCGCAGTCCGGCTCCGATGCCACCGCCATGCGCTGCCGCGCGGTGAAGCAGGCCGACGGCACCTTCGTCATCAACGGCAAGAAGAGCTGGATCACCTCCGGCCCGGTGGCCAGGTACATCGTGCTGTTCGCGATGAGCGAGCCGGACAAGGGCGCGCGCGGCATCACCGCCTTCCTCATCGATACCGACAAGGCGGGCTTCGGTCGCGGCAAGACCGAGCCGAAGCTGGGCATCCGCGCTTCGGCCACCTGCGAGATCGAGTTCAACGATTACGTGGCGAAGGCCGAAGACGTGCTGGGCCAGGAAGGCGAGGGCTTCAAGATCGCCATGAGCGTGCTCGATGCTGGCCGCATCGGCATCGCCTCGCAGGCCATCGGCATCGCCCGAGCCGCCTATGAGGCGACCCTGGAATACGTGAAGGAGCGCAAGGCCTTCGGCGCGGCCATCGGCACCTTCCAGATGACCCAGGCCAAGATCGCCGACATGAAGTGCAAGCTGGACGCAGCGCTGCTGCTGACCCTGCGTGCCGCGTGGGTGAAGGGCCAGGGCAAGCGTTTCAGCACCGAAGCAGCGGTGGCCAAACTGACCGCTTCGGAAGCAGCGATGTGGATCACGCACCAGGCGGTGCAGATCCACGGCGGCATGGGGTACTCGAAGGAGATGCCGCTGGAGCGTTACTTCCGTGATGCCAAGATCACCGAGATCTACGAGGGCACCTCGGAGATCCAGCGCCTGGTGATCGCGCGCAACGAGACCGGGTTGCGCTGATGGACGCGACGGGGCGGCGATTGCCGCCCCGTTTCCCTTGTGCGATCAACGTGGCAATCGGCAAACGATATCCGTTCCGTTCCATTCACAGACGATCTGCAGCGACTCAGGTGGAGCGCCGGGGAACATGTTCATCCCATAGAGGCGACCGGAGTCGATCCATCGATCCAGATCGTCCCGGCTGTTGAAGTTGTAGGTGCCGGCGAAGTGTTGGGCCAGGCCGGGGCTGGTTGCCGCGCCGTCGGGAATCATGTTGCCATTGGCGTCCTTGCTCTGGCCTTGCACGTATCTGGCGGTGTCCACTGACGAAGAGACGATGACCAGCGTAGTCTTCGAGCCATCGCGCCAGGTGATCCTGTAGATTGCACCGTCGATTCCGAGGGCCTTGCTGACGAAGCTCAGGCCGATCGAGGACAGGAATATCGCCATGCTGTTCCAGGCCCTCGACGATGTCGTGGCGCCAGTGAATGCCTTGCCCATGGCGCTCTCCAGCCTGAATCGCTCGGTTGCCATCTGCACGACATCGTAGGCGTTGAGGTTCTTGTGCTCTTCCGGGAAGCCTATGCCGTTGGCGTATTGCGGGTCATCAGGATGAACCTCGTACTGGACTCCTCTTCCGGCCCACTGCCGCGGCGCGAACTGTACGGTTGGCACGTTGTTGTCGAGCATCCCCATGATCCGATTGAAGGATGCGTTGATTGGCCCGGGAATCTGCGCCCTGGTGGCGCGATAGCGACGCAGCTCGCGATCGTATTCCACATCGAAACCATGGAGCCGGCGCTGCTGGAAGTCGGCGACGATGGTGGGCCCCGTGCCCGAGGACAGCGCCAGCGCGCGTGGATCGCGACAGTTGTCGCAGACGAGAACGCCTGCCGCATGTGCGTCCTGGACGCTGCTGGCCGCGAAGAGCGCACCAAGCAGAAGGGCGGGGCGGCTGAAGCGTCGTAGTGGTGCTCTTTCCATGAACTGTCTCCTGGGCGGCATCGGATCGATTGCCGTGGAGGTATCTGGATAGCAACGATCCGGGCGTGCCGCACTACTGCGCGCCCAGGAATCCAAAGCGGGAGCCTTATGCGAAACCGGTAGACGCCTTGAGCGCCTCGTTGTCGGCGCAGCAGTGGAAGGGACTTTTCAGTACAGGCCGTATGCGACCGGTCTCCGGGCAGTCGACATGCCAACGGTCCATTGGCATTCCCGCTCCTTGGTCGCAGAATGCTCCACCGTTCATGGACGCCACCACATGCTCATCTATCGAGGCGCAGGGCTGCTGACCCTGCTCACACCGATCGCTGCCGTGCTGCTCATCCTCATCCTGTTCCCGGATCCAGCGGTAGGTCGCGGCAATACTTCACTCAGTCAGGTCCTGCTGGCGTTCGGCCTTGGCTCGGCAATCAACACGGTGCTGGGTTTCGTGCTCAATCGAAAGCCGCGTGCACCTGGGCAGCATGCTCCGCATCACTTCTTCTTCCTGCCGATGCAATGGCCTGCACTGGCGATTGTGGCGGCATGCGTGGTGATCGCAGTGTTGCGCTGAGACGCTGCCCGGACAGCGCCCACCAAGGTTGGCGACTACCGGGTATGCCGTTGCCCCGGTAGATGCCAACCTGGGGCGGCATGGATCCAGAAGCGGCAACAACAAAGGCCCCGGATCGCTCCGGGGCCTTTCTCGTTTCAGTTCACCGCTGGATCAACGATCCGGACGGTGTGCTGCATCCGCGTCGCGCTGGCGTTCCATGAACTCCTTGGACGGTTCATCCAGCTTGTCGCCCAGCATGCGGCGCACGACCACGAAGAACACCGGGATCATCAACAGACCGAGCAGGGTGGCGAACAGCATGCCGCCGATCACGCCGGTACCGATGGCGTGGCGGGAGTTGGCGCCCGCGCCGGTGGAGATCGCCATCGGGATCACGCCCATGATGAACGCGAACGAGGTCATCAGGATCGGGCGGAAACGCAGGCGGGCCGCTTCGATGGTGGCATCGCGCAGGTTCTTGCCGGCGGCGCGCTGCTCCACCGCGAACTCCACGATCAGGATCGCGTTCTTCGCCGCAAGGCCGATCACGGTGATCAGGCCGATCTTGAAGAACAGATCGTTTGGCAGGCCGCGCAGCATCGACAGGCCGAGGGCACCGAGCACGCCCAGCGGCACCACCAGCAGCACTGCCACCGGGATCGACCAGCTCTCATACAGCGCGGCCAGGCACAGGAACACCACTACGATCGACAGCACCAGCAGCAGCGTCGCCGCGTTGCCAGCCAGGATTTCCTGGTAGGACATGCCCGACCAGTCGTAGCCGAAGCCGGCCGGCAGGTCGTCGTTGACGATGCTCTCCATGGTCTGCATCGCCTCGCCCGAGCTGGTACCCGGGGCCTGCGAGCCGACGATGTTGATCGCCGAGTAGCCGTTGTAGCGGCTCAGCGACGGCGGTGCCGACACCCATTCGGACTTGACCACCGTGTTCAGCGGGATCATCGAATTGGTGCCATCGGCGTTCTTGGTCAGGCTGGAGGGGCTGTAGAAGCTCTTCAGCGATTCCTGGCCGGTGCGGTACGGACCATCGGCCTGCATGGTCACGCGCTTGATGCGGCCTTCGTAGAAGAAGTCGTTGACGTACACGGGGGCCAGCATCAGCTGGATGGTGCTGTACACGTCCGACACCGACATGCCCATCGACTGCGCCTGCACGCGGTCTACATGCAGCTGCAGCTGCGGCGCGTTTTCCAGGCCGTTCGGGCGCACGCCGACCAGGTGGTCCGGCTTCTGCGCGGCCTGGCCGAGCAGGATGTTGCGGGCCTGCGTCAGCTGCTCGTAACCGGCACCGCTGCGGTCCTGCAGCCACATGTCGAAGCCGCCGAACTGGCCAAGGCCCTGCACGGTGGGCAGGTTGACCACGAAGATCTGCGCTTCCTTGATGCCGTAGAACGCGCCGTTCATGTTCTGGATGAACTCGGGCGCGGTGAACTTGCGTTCCTCCCACGGCTTCAGGCGGATGAAGCCCATGCCGACGTTCTCGCCGGAACCGACGAAGCTGAAGCCGGCCACCTGCAGCATGCCTTCATAGCCATCCTGCTTTTCCAGGATGCCACGCATCTGCGCGAACACTTCGTTGGTCTGGCCCTTGGTCGAGCCCGGCGGCAGCTGCACGATCGCCAGCGCATAGCCCTGGTCTTCTTCCGGCAGGAAGCTGCCCGGCATGCGGGTGAACAGGAAGCCGCACAGTGCGGTGAGCACCACGAACAGGATCATCCAGCGCGGCGCATGGCGCACCGCCGAGGTGATGTGGCCGACATAGGTGTGGCTGATCTTGTCGTAGTACTTGTTGAAGGTGCGGTAGACGATGTTCGGGTTGTCGTTGTGCGTCGGCTTCAGGAAGGTCGCGCACAGCGCTGGGGTGAAGCCCAGCGCCAGGAACGCCGAGAACGCCATCGAAATGGCGATGGTCAGGGCGAACTGCTTGTAGATCTCACCGGCGGCGCCGCCCTGCAGGGCGGACGGGATGAACACCGCAGCCAGCACGACGGTGATCGCCACCACCGCGCCGGTGATCTGGGTCATCGCCTTCTGCGTGGCCGGCTTCGGCGCCAGGCCTTCCTCGGTCATGATGCGTTCGACGTTCTCGATCACCACGATCGCGTCATCGACCACGATGCCGATCGCCAGCACCATCGCGAACAGGGTCAGCTGGTTGATCGTGAAGCCGATCATCCACATGCCCAGGAAGGTACCGAGCAGCGCCACCGGGATGACCAGGGTCGGGATCAGCGTGGCGCGGAAGTTCTGCAGGAAGATCAGCATCACCAGGAACACCAGGAACACTGCTTCAAACAGCGTCTTGACCACTTCCTGGATCGAGATCTTGACGAAGGTGGTGCTGTCGTACGGCGAGAACCAGGTCACGCCGGCCGGGAAGCTGGGCTGCAGCTCGTCCATCTTGGCGCGCACCGCCTCGGCCACGTTCAGGGCGTTGGCGCCCGGCAGCAGCTGGATGGCGAAGGCACCGGTCGGCTTGCCGTTGTACTGGGTGTCGAAACCGTAGTTGTTGGCACCGAAGGCAACGCGGGCGATGTCCTTCAACAGCACCCGCGAGCCGTCAGCGTTGGCGCGCAGGATGATGTTCTCGAACTCCTGCGGCGAACTGAAGCGGCCTTCGGCCGAGACCGTGGCGGTGAAGTGCTGGCCTTCCGGCGACGGATCCGAGCCAAGCGCACCGGCGGCGAACTGCACGTTCTGCGCGCGCACCGCAGCCAGCACCTGGCTGGCCGACAGGCCATAACCCTGCATCTTTTCCGGGTTCAGCCAGATGTTCATGGCGTACTCGGAACCGAACTGCTGGGTGCTGCCGACGCCGGGGATACGCGAGACCTGGTCGAGCACGCGCGAACCAACGATGTCGTTCAGCGCATCACGGTTGATGGTCGGGGTATCGGACTGCAGCGCCACCACCATCAGGAAGCCGGCGTTGGCCTTGGCCACCACCACGCCCTGCTGGGTCACTTCCGAAGGCAGTCGTGGCGTGGCCAGCGAGACCTTGTTCTGCACCTGCACCTGGGCGATATCCGGATCGGTACCCGTCTCGAAGGTCAGGGTGATCTGCGCACGGCCGTTGGACGACGAGGAAGAGCTGAAGTACAGCAGGTGATCGATACCGGTCAGCTGCTGCTCGATCACCTGGGTGACCGATTTTTCCGTGGTGTCGGCACTGGCGCCCGGGTAGGTGGCCGAGACGGTGACCTGCGGTGGGGCGATGTTGGGATAGGACTCCACGCCCAGGTTGAGGATCGCGATCACGCCGCTGAGCGAGATCAGGATCGCCACCACCCAGGCGAAGACTGGATGTTCGATGAAAAATTTAGGCATGACGGAAGGTTCCCGTTACTGCTTGTTCGAATCGGTGGCGGCCGGCTTGGCCGCATCGGCCTGCTCGGGCTTGGCCGCGTCGGCCGGTGCCTTGCCAGCAGCCGGTGCGGTGCCCGCCGGAGCGGCGCCGCCTGCGGCCGGCTTGCCGTTGGCGTCCTGCCCCGGGGTCCACGGCTTGGCCACCGCCGGTGCACCTTCCTTGACCTTCTGCACGCCGGCCACGATCACCTTGTCGCCGGCGGCCAGGCCGTCGCTGACCAGCCAGTTGCCGTTCTGCGCGCCATCGGTCTTCACGTTCTTGCGCACGACCTTGCCGTCGGCGCCGACCACCATCACGTAGCCGCCGGTGGTGTCGCGCAGCAGGGCCTGCTGCGGTACCAGGAAGGCATTGTTGCGTTCGCCCAGGTTGGCCTGGAAGCTGACGAAGGCGCCCGGCAGCAGGATCTGCTGCGGGTTCGGCAGCAACGCACGCAACGACACCGCACCGGTGGCCGGGTCGACCGTGGTCGAGGAGAAGTCCAGGGTGCCCGGCTCGCTGTAGGTGCTGCCATCGGCCAGCTTGACGTTCACCGTGGCCTTGCCGTCGCCCGACAGCGCCAGCGCGCCCTTGGCCTGTTGCGCGCGCAGCTGGGTCAGCTCGTCCACGCTCAGCGAGAAGTTCACGTACAGCGGGTCGAGCTGGTCGACGGTGGTCAGCAGGGTCACATCGCCCTGGCCGACCAGCGCGCCTTCGGTGACCTGCTGCTTGTTGGCCACGCCGCTGATCGGTGCGGTTACTTCGGTGTAGCCCAGGCTGATGCGCGAGGAAGTCACCGCTGCTTCGGCCTGCTTGACCGCCGCCAGCGCGGTACGCTCGGCCGATTCAGCGTTGTCCAGGTCGGACTTGGAGACGAACTGCTGCGGCGCCAGCGAACGTGCACGGTCGGCGGCCACCTTGGCGTTGGCGTAGGTCGCGCGGGCCGAGGCCAGCTGTGCTTCGGAGGCGTTGAGCGAGGCACGCAGCGGCGCCGGGTCGATCAGGAACAGGGTCTGGCCCTGCTTGACCTGCGAGCCTTCCTGGTAGACGCGCTTGAGCAGCACGCCCGGCACGCGCGCGCGCACGTCGGCGCTGCGGAACGGCGACAGGCGACCGACCAGCTCGCGCTGCAGCGGCAGGGTCTGCGGCTTGGCGTCGATCACGCCCACCTCCGGCGGCGGGGGCGTCTGCTGTTCCGGCTTCTTGCAGGCAGCCAGCGCGACAGCAACGGCGCACGTCAAGGCAAGGGTGCGGAGTGGGGCGGTCATCAGGAGGAACTCCGGGGTTGGTTTGAAGACGGGGCCGGCGACGGCTGAGGCGCGAAGGCGCGCAGGAAGCTGTCGACGGAGAACTCTGCCCAGCGCCGACGCAGCCGCGCGTCATCACGATGGGGGGTATGGAAACGCTGTTTGTCGAAATCCTGACCGGCAATCATGCTCAGCAGCAGTTCGGCCATGAAGTGCGGGTCGTCATGCCGGAGCTGGCCACGCATGCAAACGGTTTCAATCCATTCAGCAAGATGAAGCGTCAGTGCGCCGGCTCCGTGCCGGTACAGCGTACGCGCCTCTTCGGGAAACTGGGCCGCGTCGGCGGCGATCAGCCGGCAAGCCTGGCCCACGTGCGGTTGGTTGAAGTGCTCCAGGAAGTCGGTGGCGAACTGGAGCAGGCTGGCACGCAGGTCGTCAGTGCGGAGTGCACGAACCATGGCGCCGGTAGCGTGGCCGACGTGGCGCTGCATCACCCGGCGCAGCAGTTCCTGCTTGCTGCCGTAGCGCGAGTACAGGGTCTGCTTGGAGCAGCCAGCGTGCTGGGCCACCGCCTCCATGCTCATCTGCATGCCCTGCTGGGCCAGCAGTTCGCGTACGGCGTCGAACACACGCTCATCGCGTGCATCGAGGGCAACGGGTAGGTAGGCCGGGTTCACGCGGTGGACTATACCGTCCAGTTCAGGATTGTGGAATCGCGTCGGCGTCGCCGCGTGTGTCTTCCGGTAACACGTTTTGCCGATCCTGCCGGCAGTGCTGAAACAGGCGCCAGCACCATACCGGTGCGAACTGAATAGGCGTTTGAACCGCAGCAAACCCGAATCTGCTTATTCCGTCCTGCAGCAAGGCCTTTTCGCGCGGTAGGGCTACAATTTCATTTTCCCAACTGAGCAAGCGCATCGCTCTGCCATGAAACCGCAAAAAACCGCAGCCAAGACCGTGAAGAACAAGACGAAACCAGCAGAGTCGGAGGTCGCAGTGACCGCTGGTTTCTCCCTGGAGCCGGTGTACACGGCCTTGCGCAAGCGCTACCCCGCGGCCGCACAGGCCGAAGCAGTGGCCTTTGCCACTGACTTCTACAAGCGCATGGAGTCGGACGAGTTCCCGCACCACAGCGCTGAAGAGTGGGCCGCTCTCGCGGCTGAGACGCTGGAATTCGCGCGTGCCCGCAAGGCCGGCAAGGCCAACGTCCGCGTGTTCAATCCGACCGCGAAGGCCAACGGTTGGGAATCGCCGCACACCGTGCTGCAGATCGTCAACGATGACATGCCGTTCCTCGTCGATACGGTCACCATGTCGCTGGCCGAGCAGGGCGTGGGCGTCCACGTGCTGGGCCACCCGGTGCTGCGCTTCACCCGCGACAAGGCCGGCAAGCTGGTCAAGGTCGGCGAGGGTGATGCCGAGTCGGTGATGCTGCTGGAGATCGACCGCCAGCCGGCCGAAGCCATGGCCGCCATCGAACAGGCCATCAACAAGGCGCTGGACGAAGTGCGCGCGATCGTGCGCGACTGGCAGCCGATGAAGGACAAGGCACTGGCGCTGGCCGACGACCTGGGCAAGCGCCAGCTGCCGGTCGACGATGCATCGCGCAAGGAAGCACAGGAGTTCCTGCGCTGGGCCGCCGACAACCACTTCACCTTCTTCGGCTACCGCGAGTACCGCGTCGAGAAGCAGGGCAAGGAAGACGTACTTGCGCCGCTGAACGACACCGGCCTGGGCCTGATGCGCGGCAAGGACAAGTCCGCGGCCCGCCCGGTCAAGACCCTGGCCGCGCAGGGCCTGAACGCCACGTCCGGCCTGAAGGACGCGCTGATCCTGACCAAGACCAATGCCCGTTCGCGCGTGCACCGCGCCGGCTACATGGACTACATCGGCGTGCTGGAATTCGACGCCAAGGGCAAGATCATCGGCGAGCAGCGCTTCCTCGGCCTGTTCACCTCCAGCGCCTACAACCGCCGCCCGTGGGAGATCCCGCTGGTGCGCCAGCGCCACGAGCACGTGATGAAGCAGTCCGGCCTGGCCCCGGCCAGCCACAGTGGCAAGGCCCTGCGCCACATCCTGGAAACCCTGCCGCGCGAAGAACTGTTCCAGTCCAGCGAGGACGAACTGTTCCGCACCGCGATGGGCGTGCTGGGCCTGCAGGAACGCGTGCGCAGCCGCCTGTTCCTGCGCCGCGACAAGTACAGCCGTTTCATCTCCGCGCTGGTCTACCTGCCGCGCGAGCGCTTCAACACCGACGTGCGCCTGCGCATCGAGGCGATGCTGAAGGACGCGCTGCACGGTGAGTACGTGGACAGCTCGGTGGTGCTGGGCGAATCGCCGCTGGCCCAGGTTCACCTGATCGTGCGCCCGAAGCCGGGTGAAATGCTCGACGTTGATACCGCCGAACTGGAGCAGAAGCTGGCCCAGGTGCTGCGCAACTGGCAGGACGACCTGCGCGAAGCGCTGGTGGCCCGCCACGGCGAGACCGAAGGCCTGCGCATCGCCGCGCGTATCGGCAAGGCGCTGCCGGCCGGCTACATCGAAGACAACAGCACCGCGGTTGCAGCCAACGATGTCAGCCAGCTTGATGCCCTGACCGGCCCGGACGACCTGCGCCTGAGCCTGCAGACCGTGCCGCGCGAAAGCGGTGATGGCCTGCGCCTGAAGCTGTATCGCCAGCTGGACGACATCCCGCTGTCGGACGCGCTGCCGATGATGGAAAACATGGGCCTGCGCGTGATCGCCGAGCGTCCGTACCGCCTGTCGGTCGACAACGCCCCGGTGTACGTGCAGGACTTCGAGGTCGAATCGACCGCCGGCGCGATCGATGCCGCCAGCGTCGATGAAGCCTTCGGCGAGACCTTTGCCCGCGTCTGGCACGGCGATGCCGAGAACGACGGCTTCAACCGCCTGGTGCTGGCTGCCGGCCTGCACTGGCGCCAGGTCGCCATGCTGCGTGGCTACTGCAAGTACCTGCTGCAGACCGGCGTGCCGTTCTCGCAGGCCTACGTGGAAGGCACCTTCGCGCGCTACCCGCTGCTGGCCCGACTGCTGGTCGAGCTGTTCGAAGCGCGCTTCGATCCGGCTACCGGCCACGAGAGCAAGGACGACATCGCCGCCGGCCAGGCCCAGCTGAAGGCCCACTTCGATGTGCTGGCTGCTGGCGACGACGCCACCCTGAAGGTGCTCAAGACCGTGGTCGACGCCCGCAAGGGTGACCGCGACGCGCAGATGCAGGCCGCGCGCGATGCGCTGCTGAAGCTGATGGACCGTGTGTCCAGCCTGGACGAGGACCGCATCCTGCGCTCGTTCATGGGCGTGATCGACGCGACCCTGCGCACCAGCTACTACCAGACCGATGCCAACGGCCAGCACGGCCATGTCATCAGCTTCAAGTTTGATTCGGCGCTGGTGCCGGACCTGCCGAAGCCGCGCCCGTACCGCGAGATCTTCGTCTACGGCCCGCGCGTGGAAGGTACCCACCTGCGCTTCGGCGCGGTCGCCCGTGGTGGCCTGCGCTGGTCGGACCGTCGCGAAGACTTCCGTACCGAAGTGCTGGGCCTGGTCAAGGCACAGATGGTCAAGAACACCGTGATCGTGCCGGTCGGCGCGAAGGGCGGCTTCTTCGCCAAGACCCCGCCGGTGAACGGCGACCGCGACGCGATCTTCGCCAACGGCGTGGCCTGCTACAAGCTGTTCATCCAGGGCCTGCTGGACATCACCGACAACATCGTCAACAACAAGATCGTGCCGCCGGTGGATGTCGTGCGCCACGACATGGACGATCCGTACCTGGTGGTGGCCGCCGACAAGGGCACCGCGACCTTCTCCGACATCGCCAACGGCCTGGCCATCGCGCACGGCTTCTGGATGGGCGATGCGTTCGCCTCCGGTGGTTCGGTTGGCTATGACCACAAGGGCATGGGCATCACCGCACGCGGTGCGTGGGAATCGGTCAAGCGCCACTTCCGCGCGCTGGGCCGTGACAGCCAGACCCAGGACTTCACTGCGGTCGGCGTCGGCGACATGTCCGGCGACGTGTTCGGCAACGGCATGCTGCTGTCGCGCCACATCCGCCTGGTCGCTGCCTTCGACCACCGCCACATCTTCCTGGACCCGAACCCGGATGCGGCCACCACGTTCGTCGAACGTGAGCGCCTGTTCACCGTGCCACGTTCGAGCTGGGCGGACTACGACGCCAAGCTGATCAGCAAGGGCGGCGGCGTGTACCCGCGCAGCCTGAAGTCGATCGAGATCACCCCGCAGGTGCGTGAAGCGCTGGGCCTGGATGACAACGTCAAGGCGCTGTCGCCGAACGATCTGATGAGCGCGATCCTGAAGGCACCGGTCGACCTGCTGTGGAACGGCGGCATCGGTACCTACGTGAAGGCTGCCAGCGAGCAGCACAGCGATGTCGGCGACCGCGCCAACAACGCCCTGCGCGTGAACGGTGGCGAGCTGCGCTGCAAGGTGGTGGGCGAGGGCGGCAACCTGGGCATGACCCAGCTGGGCCGCATCGAAGCCGCCCAGGCCGGCGTGCTGCTCAACACCGACTTCATCGACAACTCGGCCGGTGTGGACACCTCCGACCACGAAGTCAACATCAAGATCCTGCTCAACGATGTAGTGCGGGCCAAGAAGCTGACCGTCGAGCAGCGCAACAAGCTGCTGGCCTCGATGACCGATGAAGTCGCCGAGCTGGTGCTCAACGACAACTACCGCCAGAACCAGGCGCTGAGCCTGATGGAGCGGATGGCGGTCAAGCGCCTGGGTTCCAAGCAGCACTTCATCCGTACCCTGGAACAGCAGGGCCTGCTGGATCGCCAGATCGAGTTCCTGCCGTCCGACGCCGAGCTGTCCCAGCGCAAGGCACGCGGCCAGGGCCTGACCCGCCCGGAACTGTCGGTGCTGCTGTCCTACTCGAAGCTGGTGGCGTTCGCCCAGCTGCTGGAATCGGACATCCCGGAAGATCCGTACCTGTCCAAGGAACTGCAGCGTTACTTCCCGACCCCGCTGCAGAAGAAGTACGCCGACGCGATGGAGCGTCACCGCCTGAAGCGCGAAATCATCGCCACGGCCGTGACCAACCAGACCATCAACCGCATGGGCGCCACCTTCCTGATGCGCATGCAGGAAGACACCGGCCGTTCCATCGCCGAGGTCGCCAAGGCCTACACCATCAGCCGCGAAACGCTGGATGCGCGCGCGCTGTGGGCGCAGATCGATGCACTCGACGGCAAGGTGCCGGAGTCGGTGCAGATCGACGCACTGGAAGTGATCTGGAAGCTGCAGCGTTCGTTCGTGCGTTGGCTGCTGTCGCGCCCGGGCGCGATGCCGGGCATCACTGAAGCGGTCAACCGCTACCAGGGTCCGTTCAACGACATCCGCGTTGCCTCGGGTGTGCTGCCGGATTCGCAGCGTCCGACCTACGAAGCCCTGGTGGCCGAGTGGAAGGAAAAGGGCCTGCCGTCCGCGCTGGCGCAGCAGCTGGCCGAACTGCACTTCCTGGAGCCGGCGTTCGACATCATCGAACTGGCCCGCACCCGCAAGCTGAAGCCGGTGGACGTGTCCAAGGTCCACTTCCGCCTGGGCGATGCCCTGCAGCTGCCGTGGCTGTTCGAGCAGGTCGATGCGCTGGAGGTCAACGGTCGTTGGCACGCCGTGGCACGTGGCGTGCTGCGTGACGAGCTGGCCGCCAACCACCGCAGCCTGGCCGGCCAGGTGCTGGGCACCAAGGGCAGCAGCGCGGAGGCCAAGGTCGCAGCCTGGATGGGCCGCGACGACAACAGCCTGCGCTTCACCCTGGCGATGCTGGCCGAACTGGCCGAGCAGAAGACCCTGGACTACCCGACCGTTTCGGTCGCGGTGCAGCGCCTGGGCCAGCTGGCGGCACACGGCGCGTAAGTGAAGTAGTGCCAGGCCATGCCTGGCATGCGTGAACCGGAACGGCCCCGCGAAAGCGGGGCCGTTCTGCATTGCACGGTAGTGCCGGCCGCTGGCCGGCAGCCGCATGAACCGCAACCGGGTGCAGCTGCCGGCCAGCGGCCGGCACTACCGGGTATGCTCTTGCAGGCACACCCACCCGGATCCACCGATGAGCGACACCCCCCGCATCGCTTTCCTGGCCAGCACCGCCGAGCCCGCGCAGATGGCCCGCGCGGCGATGATCTCGCGTTATGGCGATCACGCGCCGGAGCAGGCCGACGTGCTGTGCCCGCTGGGGGGCGACGGCTTCATGCTGCAGACCCTGCATCGGCATGGGCACCTGGGCAAGCCGGTGTTCGGCATGAAGCTGGGCACGGTCGGCTTCCTGATGAACCAGTACCGTGGAGACGACGATGTGCAGGCCCGCATCGCACGCGCAGAACCGGCCAACCTGCGCCCGCTGGAAATGGTGGCGCTGACCGAGTCCGGCACCAGTACCGGTTCGCTGGCCTACAACGATGTTTCGCTGCTGCGCCAGACCCGGCAGGCCGCGCATATCGGTATCGATCTGAACGGCCAGGAGCGCGTGGCCGAACTGATCGGCGACGGCGTGCTGGTGGCCACCCCGGCCGGCAGCACCGCCTACAACTATTCCGCGCATGGTCCGGTGCTGCCGCTGGGCTCGCACACCATCGCGCTGACGCCGTTGGCCCCGTACCGGCCGCGGCGCTGGCGCGGCGCGATCCTGAAGGCCGATACCGAAGTGCGCTTCCGCGTGCTCGATCCGTACAAGCGCCCGGTCAGCGTGACTGCCGATTCGCACGAGACCCGCGACGTGGTCGAGGTGACCATCCGTGAGTCGAAGGACCGCCGCGTGACCCTGCTGTTCGACCCGGAGCACAACCTGGAAGACCGGATCCTGAGCGAACAGTTCGTTTTTTGAGGACAATGGGCAGCCGGCCGTGCCGACCGCTTGAAGGACCCCCACCGATGGGCGACAACTCCCCCCGTTTGCTGACCGTCGCGGTGACCTCGCGCGCGCTGTTCGACCTCGAGGAAAGCCACGCGCTGTTCGAGAGCGACGGCGTGGCGGCCTATGCCGAATTCCAGCGCCAGCACGAGGACGATATCCTCGGCCCCGGCGTGGCCTTCCCGGTGGTGCGCAAGCTGCTGGCTTTGAACCAGGGGGCCAGCCCGGAGAATCCTCGCGTCGAGGTGATCCTGCTGTCGCGCAACTCGGCCGATACCGGCCTGCGCATCTTCAATTCGATCCAGCACTACGGCCTGGGCATCATCCGCGCGACGTTCACCGCCGGCGAGCCGACCTGGCCGTACGTGAAGCCGTTCGGCACCGACCTGTTCCTGTCGGCCAACCCGGAATCGGTGCGCAGCGCGCTGCGCCATGGCATCGCCGCGGCAACCATCCTGCCCAAGCCGCCCGGCGAGACCGCCGCCGCGGCGGCCGACCAGATCGATACCGGTCGCCCGGCCGGCCAGTTGCGCATCGCCTTCGACGGTGACGCAGTGATCTTCGGTGACGAGAGCGAGCGCATCTCCCGCGAGCAGGGCGTGGAGGCGTTTGGCCGGCACGAGCGTGAACGGGCCCGCGAACCCCTCAGCGGCGGCCCATTCCGCGGTTTCCTGTCGGCCCTGCATACGCTGCAGGAAGTGTTCCCGGCCGGCGAGAGCGCGCCGATCCGCACTGCGCTGGTGACCGCACGCTCGGCACCGGCGCATGAGCGCGTAATCCGCACCCTGCGCGAGTGGGGAGTGCGCCTCGACGAAGCGCTGTTCCTCGGCGGCCGCCACAAGGGGCCGTTCCTGCAGGCGTTCGGTGCCGACATCTTCTTCGATGATTCGCAGCACAACATCGACAGTGCGCGCGAACACGTGGCCGCCGGCCACGTACCGCACGGTGTCGCCAACGAGGGGTGAGACCATGCCGGGTGGGTGCCAACCGTTGGTTGGCACTGCCATGCATCGGCGCCCACCAAGGTGGGCACCTACCGAAAGCAGCGCCGTCGAAGGGCATGACCCGTCACGGGCTGCCGGACATCCCCAACTGCAGATCCACCACCTTCCAGCGCAGGCCCTGCGGTTCCAGCACCACTTTCATCGGCGGCTGGTCGGGGCCGCGATCGACGTCGATCACGAAGCGGTCCAGCGCTTCGAAGTGATGCTCGGCGTTCTTCAATGGCCGTGCCGGCTCGGTCGCGCCGAAGGCATCACCGCCCTGCAGTTCATTGCGGCCGCGCTTCCACAGCAGGTGGCCCTGCAGCATTGCGCCGATCCCGGTCGGGGTCACCATGGTTTCCACCGCTGCACCGCCGAGCTGGTCGCCGAGGCCGTAGAGCAGGGCGCCGAACGGGCTGGCCGCTACATCCGGGCCGGCCTGGCGTACCAGATAATCGTTGAGCTGGGCGCGCAGGCTGCTGCGCACGCGAGGGAAATCGACATAGCGTTCCAGTCGCGCCGTGTCGCGTTCTTCGATGGCCTTGGACAGGCCATGCACGGCCATGTACGGGCCGCCGAACCACCACGCAGCCAAGGCCAGGACCAGCAGCACGGCCAGTGCAGTGAGCTTCTTCATGCTGTCCAGACTGCCGCAAGTGAGGCAGCCAGTGGTGAACGGCAGGTGATGCGGCTCAGAACTCCAGGTCCAGCGCCGCGCACAGGTAGTCAACGAACGGGCCGAGCCCAGCCAGGTCCTTGCCCAGCGTGGACAGCAGGCGCGGGCCGGTCATGGTGGCATCGTCCAGCGAGCGCCACATCACCCAGTTGCGGTGCTTGAGGTCGTCGATGAACTCGAAGTCGGCCGGGAAGCCACGCGGGGGCCGCACCAGCTTTTCGCTCTCCTCGAAATCGAAGCGTTTGCGCAGGGCCGGTGCATGCGCGGCGGCCTTCCAGCTGCCCGGATTGTCGAGGATGAAGTGGCGTACGCGGCGCTGGGTTTCCGGTTCCGGATGCCACAGGCCAGCGCCGACGAAACTCTCGCCCGGCTGCAGGTGCACGTAGAACGAGGGCGCGGCCACTTCGCGGCGGCGCTCATGGAACAGGCGTGCACCCTGCCAGGTCTTGTACGGCGACTTGTCGTTGGAAAAACGCGCGTCACGATGGATGCGGAACAGCGAACCACCGACGCCACGGGTATCGGCGCGGAAGTGCTCGCTGACCTCGGCCAGCGCCGGCTGCAGGTCGCCCAGCAGGCGCAGGAACGGCTGCCGCACGTGGTCTTCGTACTGCTGGCGGTGATCGTTGAACCAGGCCTTGTCGTTGTGCCGCGCAAGGCTGCGCAGGAACTTGAAGCTGGCGTCCGAGAAATAAGTGCTCACAGCGTCTCCTGCAGGTGCTGGCCCCAGTCGCGCAGCGATTGCAGCAGGGCCTGGCGCCGGGTGTCATCGGGCGCTTCGGCGGCCAGTGCATCCAGCTGCTGCTGGTACTGGGGCAGGTTGAGTTCGCCCAGGCCGCCGTCTCCGAGCAGGCGCTGGCGGCGGTAATCCTGCCAGCGCTGGCGTTCAGGCGGCGCGAGGCTGTCGGGATGATTGCGCGCGCGGTAGCGGAACAGCAGCTCCGGCAGGCGCGGGTCGCGGAAGCGACCTTCCAGCGCGGCCAGCTGCTCGGGCGCAGTGGTGCGTGCAAGCGCAAGCAGCGGCTTGTCACCGTTGCCGAGGAAGCCGTCGTACAGCGAGGCATCGACGTCGGCCACGGTGGCGGCGCGGGGCTGGTTGTAGACCTGCCGGGCCTTCTCGGCCAGCTGCGGGGCGAACGCGCGCAGGCGTTCCACCTTGGCTTCGATCGCAGCCACATCCAGGCCGAGGCGCGCGTGGTCATCGGCGCGCAGGTGGTTCCAGGCGATCAGCGCCGGCACCTTGTTCAGATGCACTTCCTTCAGAGGTACCCGTGCCACGCCTTCGGGCAGCTCGCTGGCACGCATGTACAGGCGCTGTGCGATCACCTCCGCCGGCAGCTCCAGCAGATCGTCGATCTCGCCTTCCAGGTCGAACACGATCACCCGGTTGTTGATGGTCGGGTGCACGGCCAACGGCAGCACCGGTGCCGCGCACAGGCGGCTGGCCGGGTAGCGCATGGAAATGTGCAGCACCGGCTTCATCGCGGCCACGTCCAGCAGGCCGCCGACGAAACGCTTGTCGCGCAGCTTCAGGGCGTAGTCCCACAGGCGTGGTTGCGACTGCTTGAACAGCCGCGCCATGCCGATGGTGGCGCGCACGTCGGACAGTGCTTCGTGTGCATCGCCTTCGCGCACGTGGTTGGCTTCGGCCAGATGTTCGAGCTTGAACGAGGTGGCGCCATCCTCGCGCAGCGGCCACTGGATGCCGTCCGGGCGCATCGCGCGCATCAGCCGCAGCATGTCCAGCAGGTCCCAGCGCGAATTACCGTTGCGCCACTCGCGTTCGTACGGGTCGTGGAAGTTGCGGAACAGCCCGTAGCGGACGAACTCATCGTCGAAGCGCAGCGTGTTGTAGCCCAGCGCGCAGGTGCCGGGGCGCGACAGCTGCTCGTTGATGCGGTCGAAGGCCTCGGCCTCGCTGATGCCCTCGGCCAGTGCCTGCTGCGGGGTGATGCCGGTAACCAGGGTGGCCATCGGCGAGGGCAGCAGATCATCGGCCGGGCGCACGAAGAAGCTGACCGGGGTGTCGATTTCGTTGAGATCGGCGTCGGTTCGGATGGCGGCGAACTGCGAGATGCGCGTGCGCCGCGGGTCCTGGCCGAAGGTTTCCAGATCGTAGAACAGGAAGCTGTCAGCCATCAGTGCGCGCCCTCCAGGACCGGCAGCTGCGCGTGGATCTGCGCTTCCAGCGCGGCCCAGTCGATGTTGTCCAGTGAATCATGGCCGGCGGTGGCGGCCACCAGCATGTCGCGTTGCAGTTCGGTGCGGCGCAGCGCCTCGGCGTACGGCGTGTGCAGGAAGGTGACCATCGTGTAGTGCGGCACGAAGCGGGTCGGCCAGCGCCGCTGCAGTTCCTGTTCCAGTTCGCGCTGCAGCAGGAATGCAGGGTCGGCGACGCGGTCGCGCATTTCCAGGTAGTTCTCCAGCGCCATCTGCTGGATGGCACGTGCATTCGGCTTGCGCTCGGCTTCGAACGCGGCGAACGCACCTTCCAGATCATCGGCCTCCATCAGGTGGCGGGCCAGTGCAACGCAGTCCTCGAACGCGCAGTTCATGCCCTGGCCGTGGAACGGCACCATCGCATGCGCGGCGTCGCCGATCAGCACGGCACGGCCCTGCTGGTGCCAGCGATCGAGCGTCAGCGTGCCAAGCAGGCCCGGCGGGTGCTGTTCCCAGTCTGCGCGCAGGTTCGGGATCAGTGGCAGGGTGTCGGCGAACTCGCGCGCGAACAGCGCCTCGGCCTGCGCGCCGGTATTGATCGTGGCGAAGCTGGGATCGCCCTGGTTGGGCAGGAACAAAGTGACGGTGAAGGTGCCTTCGTGATTGGGCAGGGCGATGCACATGTAATGGCCGCGCGGCCAGATATGCAGCGCGTTGCGCTCGATGCGGAAGCTGCCATCGTCGGCCGGCGGAATTTCCAGCTCCTTGTAGGAGTGATCGAGGAACGCGATGTCCTCGCCCAGCGGCGCCCGCCGGTTCATCGCCGCGCGCAGGGCCGAGCCTGCACCATCGGCACCGATCAGGGTGTCGAAGCGGATGTCATGCGGGCTGTCGTCGCGGTCGTCGATGAAGCGTGCGTAGCCGGCGTCGAAATCGACAGTGTGCAGGCGGCGGTGGAAGTGTACGGTCGCGCCAGCCTGTTCGGCCAGTTCCAGCAGCGTGGTGTTGAGGTCGCTGCGATGGATCGACCAGATCACTTCGCTGTCGTCGCGGCCATAGCGCTGCAGCTGCGCTTCGCCTTCGCGCGGATGCACCATGCGTCCGCGCATCATCACCGCGCGCGCCATGACCTCGTCTTCCACACCGGCCTGGCGCAGCGCATTGCGCCCACGCTCGGCCAGCGCCAGGTTGATCGAGCGGCCGCTCTCGTAGTCGGCCACGCGTGGATCGCCACGGCGTTCGTACAGGGTGATGCGCCAGCCCTGGCGTGACAGCAGGATGGCCAGCAGCGACCCGGCGAGGCCGGCACCGATAATGCTCAACGAGCGGGAAGCATGTGCGATCAACGAACTGTCCAGCAGTAGGGGAGGGACCGGCTCAGAGGCCGGCCCAGGCTTCCACTTCCTCGACGAAGTGGTGCACGTCCAGGTAGCGGTTGTAGAGCGGGGTGGGCGAGATGCGGATCACGTCCGGCTCGCGCCAGTCGCCGAGCACGCCGATGCCGCGCAGGTGCTCGAACAGCGCACGACCGCGCTCGCGGCCACCGATCACGCGCAATGACAGCTGGCAGCCGCGGCGCTGCGGCTCGGCCGGGGTGATGATGTCGAGCACGCCGGACAGGCGTGCACGTACAAGCGCTTCGAGCATGCCGGTCAACGCCAGCGACTTGCTGCGCAGTGCCTCCATGCCGGCGCGCTCGAACAGGTCCAGCGACGCGCGCAGCGGCGCCAGGCCGAGGATCGGCGGATTGCTGAGCTGCCAGCCTTCGGCACCGATGGCGGGGGTGAACTGCGGTGCCATCTGGAAGCGGGTGGCTTCCTCATGGCCCCACCAGCCGGCAAAGCGCGGCAGCGTGGTGTCGCGGTGATGGCGCTCGTGCACGAACGCGCCGGCCACCGCACCCGGGCCGCTGTTGAGGTATTTGTAGTGGCACCACACGGCGAAATCGGGTGCGACGTCATGCAGGCGCAGCGGCAGGTTGCCGACCGAGTGCGCCAGGTCGAAGCCGATGCGCGCGCCCTGCAGGCGGGCAGCACGGGTGATTGCATCGAGGTCGAAGGCCTGGCCGGTGCGGTACTGCACGCCGGGCCACAGCACCAGTGCAAGGCGCGGACCGTGTTCGGCGATGGCGCGCTCGATCGCGGTGAGCGTGATCGTTCCGTTGGCTTCGTCCGGTTGCACTTCCACCAGGCACTCGGCCGGGTCGAACCCGTGGAAACGGATCTGCGCTTCGACCGCGTGTCGGTCGGTCGGGAACGCACCGGCTTCCATCAGGATCACCGGGCGCTGCGCGGTCGGTCGGTAGAAGCTGACCATCATCAGGTGCAGGTTCACGCTCAGCGTGTTCATCGCCACCACTTCGCTGGGCAGTGCACCGACCACGCGGGCCAGCTGCGCGCTCACCAGACGGTGGTAGGACAGCCACTGCGTCGGGCCGGTGAAGTGGCCTTCCACCGCCAGCTCGCCCCATTGCTTCATCACTTCCTGCACCGCGGCCTGGGCGCCACGCGGCTGCAGGCCCAGCGAGTTGCCGACGAAGTAGGTCTGCTCGCCACCGCCATGGCGCGGAATCAGGAATTCGTTACGCAGCGGGCGCAGCGGATCGGCGGCGTCCAGGGCAATGGCGTGGGTGCGGCTGAGCAGGTCGGACATGGTCGGGCAACAGGCTGCAACGGGACCGCCAGTGTAGCGCCTGGGGCATGGCCCGGTAGACGCGGCCACGCTTCGAGCGCCGCGTTTTCTGGTAGTGGCCCACCTTGGTTGGCGCGCGTGGATCCATGCGCCCACCAAAGTGGGCGCCTACCGGTGTGGGCGTCAGCCCGCCGCCGGCACCGGCAGCGGATCCACGTGCCCGCACTGGCTGCAGGTGCGCAGCTCCAGGCTGGCGTGATAGCGCGCGAACACCTTGGGCAGGTCGGTCTCGATGTTCTGCAGCGGGAAGAACTCTTCGTGCAGCTTGTGGTTGCAGCGTTCGCAATGCCAGATCACGCCGTCCTTCTCGTGCGGCAGGCGCTTGCGCTCGACCACCAGGCCGATGCCGCCGGGCGGGCGCCGCGGCGAGTGCGGCACCCTGGCCGGCAACAGGAAGATCTCGCCGGCGCGGATCGGAATGTCGCGCACCGCGCCGTCCTCCTGCACCTTCAGCACCATCTCGCCCTCGAGCTGGTAGAACCACTCCGGGCCTTCGTCGTAGTGATAGTCGGTGCGCGAATTCGGCCCGCCCACGACCATCACGATGAAGTCGCCGTTGTCGATCATCTTGTTGCCCACCGGCGGCTTCAGCAGGTGGCGGTTTTCTTCGATCCAGGCGTGCAGGTTGATCGGCGAGGCGAGCATGGTCGTGGTCCGTAGTGAGGTCAGTCGCGCCGGCCCTGGCGGGGCACGTAGGACAGTGCCTTTTCATAGGCTGGCTTCAGCTCTTCCGGTCCACCGACATCGATGCCCATTTCGCTGACCCGGCCGTTCTTCAGGCTGTAGACCCAGCCGTGCACCATCAGCTTCTGCCCGCGCGCCCAGGCGTCCTCGACGATGGTCGAACGGCACAGGTTGGCGACCTGCTCGATCACGTTCAGTTCGCACAGGCGGGCATGCTTCAGCTCGTCATCCTCGATCGCATCGAGGATGCTCTGGTGCTTCTGCACCACGTCGCCGACATGGCGCAGCCAGTTGTCGGCCAGGCCGACGCGGGTATTGTGCAGGCAGGCGTGCACGCCGCCGCAGCCGTAGTGGCCGACGATCAGGATGTGCTTCACCTTCAACTGGTCCACCGCGTACTGCACCACGCTCAGGCAGTTCAGGTCGGTGTGCGCGACCACGTTGGCGACGTTGCGGTGCACGAACACTTCACCCGGGGCCATGCCGATGATCTGGTTGGCCGGCACCCGCGAGTCGGAGCAGCCGATCCACAGGTATTCCGGATGCTGCTGCTTGGACAGCTGCTGGAAGAACTCAGGGTCTTCCTTGGCGATGCGGTCGGCCCAGTCGCGGTTGTTCTGCAGCAGGCGGTGGATGTCTTTCATGTGCGGTATCCCTGGCGTCGGGTGGGGGCAAGGCGCGGCCGTTCTGGTCGCGCCGTCGCGGGAAGCTGGGGTGATCAGCCGCTGGAGGCGGACTGTTCACGGTGCCAGCGCATCCACTGCGCCAGCTCATGGGAGGACGGGGAGGCGAGCGCTTCCAGTGCGGCGATCACGGCCTGCTGGTTGGCGTCGGGATGGTTCTGGCTGAGTTTCAGCTTCAGCTGCACGTGTTCCACCTGGAAGCGGAAGCCGACGATGGCGCGCAGCTCCGGGCCGTGTTCGGCGCGCGCGGCATCGAACCGCCAGGCCTGGCCGACGCTGGCTTCGAAGCGGTCGCTGATCGCGCCGACCAGTTCGGCCAGCGCATCAGCGTCGTCGAAGGTCTGCAGCTGGCCACGCAGCTCGGCAGCGGCGTAGTTCCAGGTGGGTACCCGCGCGGCGGGCTCCTTGTCCGGATACCAGCTGGCCGAGACGTAGCCGTGTGGGCCATCGACCAGTACCTTGGCCGCGCCGCTGTGGCGCGACTGCGGGTTGGCGCGGGCCCAGTGGCCGCGCAGTTCGATCTGGTCGCCGTCACGCCGGTACAGCACCGGCATCCGGGTCAGCTCCGGCAGGCCATCGCTGCCGGGGGTGAGCACGGTGACGAACGGGTCGCGTGCCAGCAGGCGGTCCAGCCAGAGCAGGTCGGTCTCGGCGAAGGCGCGCGGGGTGAACATGCAGGGGTCAGGCGCGCCCGCCCAGCGACTGGACCATGCGGCCACGCAGACCCTCGTCGCTGTCGGCCTGCGGCGGCTGCACTTCGTGCAGGCTGAAGCCGCGCACCAGTGCGTCCTCCTCGTCCAGGCCGTCGTACTCGACGAACTCGGCGTCGAACAACTGCGAACGGGCGGTGTCTTCGCTGTCGTAGCTCAGCGTGTTGCCATCGCTGTCGAGCACTTCGGCGGTGCCGGCCGGGCGAACGCGCAGGCGCGCCCAGATCAGGGTGTTGCCGAGGCTGGCCAGCCACCAGCTGTCGCGCGAGGCGGTGATGTCGTTCATGAGCGTATTACCAGAGCGAGGCCAGCCAGAGCAGGGCGGCCATGCCCAGTCCGGCCAGCAGGGTCAGCAGCGATACCCAGGCCGGTGTCGCCAGCCCGGACAGCGAGCGGTCCGGTTGCTGCCGATAGTCGCGGCGCAGCAGCCAGGCCAGGGCATCGGGCTTGAGGAAGGCGCCGCTGCCGAAGCGCGCGGCGAGCGCCGGATGGCGGTCGCGCACGTGCACCAGGGTCAGCGGCCAGAAGATCACGAAGGCACTGAACCCGGCCACTGCAACGCCGACGAAACAGAGGGCGAAGAACAGGGTCATGGGGGCAGTACCTCCGTGGTCGTATGGGGCTTAGAAGTCCGCGCTGCCCGGGGCGCGCGGGTAGGGGATCGCATCGCGGATGTTGGACAGCCCGCAGACGTACACCACCAGGCGCTCGAAGCCCAGGCCGAAGCCGGCGTGCGGCACCGAGCCATAGCGGCGGAAATCGCGGTACCAGCTGTAGTGCTCGCGATCCAGGCCGAACTGGGCCATGCGCGCGTCCAGCACGTCCAGGCGCTCTTCGCGCTGGCTGCCGCCGATGATCTCGCCGATGCCAGGGGCCAGCACGTCCATCGCGGCAACGGTCTTGCCGTCGTCGTTCAGGCGCATGTAGAAGGCCTTGATGTGCTCCGGATAGTTGGTCACCACCACCGGGCGGCCGACGTGTTCCTCGGTCAGCCAGCGCTCGTGCTCGGTCTGCAGGTCCAGGCCCCATTCGACCGGGAAGTCGAACTTCCTGCCGGACTTCTGCAGCAGGCTGACCGCGTCGGTGTAGTCGATGCGCTCGAACGGTGCGTTGATGAAGTCTTCCAGCTTGGTGATCGCGTTCTTGTCCACGCGCTCGGCGATGAAGGCCAGGTCGTCGCTGCGCTCGTTCAGCACCGCACGGAACAGGTACTTCAGGAACTCTTCGGCCAGGCGTGCGTCTTCGGCCAGGTCGGCGAAGGCGATTTCCGGCTCGATCATCCAGAACTCCGCCAGGTGGCGGGTGGTGTGGCTGTTCTCGGCGCGGAAGGTCGGGCCGAAGGTGTAGACCTTGCTCAGCGCCAGGCAGTAGGCCTCGACGTTCAGCTGGCCGGACACGGTCAGGAAGGTTTCCTTGCCGAAGAAGTCGCGGCTGAAATCGATCGCGCCCTTCTCATCGCGCGGCAGGTTCACCATGTCCAGGGTGGACACGCGGAACATCTGGCCGGCGCCTTCGGCGTCGGAGGTGGTGATGATCGGGGTGCTGATCCAGTTGAAGCCGTTCTCGTGGAAGAAACGGTGCACGGCCTGGGCCAGGCAGTTGCGGATGCGGGTGACCGCGCCGAACAGGTTGGTGCGCGGGCGCAGGTGCGCCACTTCGCGCAGGAACTCCGGCGACATCGGCTTGGGCTGGATCGGGTAGGTGAGCGGGTCTTCGACCCAGCCGACCACTTCCACTGCACTGGCCTGGATCTCGAACGACTGGCCCTTGCCCTGCGACTTCACCAGGGTGCCGGTGGCGATGACCGAGCAGCCGCTGGTCAGGCGCTTGATCTCGTCGAAGTTGGCCAGGCTGTCGCCGGCCACGACCTGGATCGGGGCGAAGCAGGAGCCGTCGCTCACATTCACGAAGGCCAGATTCGCTGAACCGCGCACCGTGCGCACCCATCCGCGTACCGTGACTTCGCCGCCTTCCGGGATCTTCCCGGCAAGCGCATGTTCAACGCTGACCACCGTCATGACTTGAATCCTCTGCTGATCGACTCGATCTGTGAACACGGGAGTTTACCGGTTGCAGCGTTCTGCTTGCGAGGCATTTTTCGCGGCAACGGCTCCTTATAATGTCCCCGTACCTCTGGAGTAGCCCCATGGCCGTCAGCCTGACCCCCATTGCCTTCGAGCGCGTGCAGCGCTTTGTCGCCCAGACCCCCGGTGCGCTGGGCCTGCGTTTCGGCGTGACCAAGACCGGTTGCTCCGGCTGGGGCCACATCACCGACCTGGCACGCGACGAGCGCGAGGGCGATACCGTGTTCGAGCAGGACGGCGTGAAGATCTATGTCGACGCCAAGAGCCTGGCGCTGGTGGACGGCACCGTGATCGACTTCGGCAAGCACGGCCTGAGCGAGACCTTCACGTTCAGCAACCCCAATGCCACCGCCGAGTGTGGCTGCGGCGAGAGCTTCACCACCGACGCCGACAAGGCCTGACGGCCCGGCGCGTCCCGGTAGCTGCCGACCTTGGTCGGCACGCGGGGCTCGGCAGGGACCCCACGGATGGAACGACCGGCTTTTACCTATCACCCCAACGCCTACGCCCTCTCCTTCGAAGAGGTCGACGGAATCTGTGACTGCTGCGGCCAGCCGCGCACACTGCGCTACCGCGGGCCGTTCTACACCCGTCTGCGTCCGGATTACCTTTGCCCCTGGTGTATCGCCGACGGCAGGGCGGCGGCCAGCTACGAGGGTGAATTCACCGGCTGGAGTGATATCGAAGGGGGCTCGCCAGACCCGGCCGACCCGCCACCGAGCATCGCCCGTGAGCTGCTGCTGGAGATCTGCGAGCGCACCCCGGGCTACCCGTCCTGGCAGCAATCGGTCTGGCTGAGCCATTGTGAACGGCCCTGCGCCTTCCTCGGTTTCGCCGGCAGCGACGATCTGCTGCCCATCCTCGACCAGGTCCGGCCCGATGTGGCGGAGGTCAATCCGCGCGACGCCGACTGGGTGCTGGCGCACCTGAGCCGGGACGGGATGATGGTCGGCTGCCTGTTCCAGTGCCTGGAATGCGGCCAGCATCGCCTTCACGTCGACCTGGGGTGAATCCAGGCGGATTCTTGGGCTGTGCGGGGCTCCGGTAGCGGCCAGCCTGGGTCGGCATGGGGGCTGCGCCCCCGGTTCAGGTTGCCCTGTGACCCGCCGGTTGCCCGGCACCCCCATCTGCGCCATAATGCGCGGCTTCCTGCCTCCCGGCGGGAATCCTTGCCCCACCGCGGTCTCAACGGCGGGGGGCTGTCCGGCCGCAAGGCCACATCCGAAAGGTAGAAAAAAACATGAGTCGTCATTACGAAATCGTGTTCATGGTCCACCCGGACCAGAGCGAGCAGGTCCCGGCCATGATCGAGCGCTACAAGTCGCTGGTCGAGAACGGCAACGGCACCATCCACCGTCTGGAAGACTGGGGCCGCCGCCAGCTGGCGTACCCGATCCAGAACCTGGTGAAGGCCCACTACGTGCTGATGAACATCGAAGCCGACCAGGCCGTTCTGAACGAACTGACCGAGAGCTTCCGCTTCAACGACGCCGTGCTGCGCAACCTGGTCATCAAGCGTGACGAGGCTGACACCGAGCAGTCGCTGATCATGAAGAGCAAGGACGAGAAGGGTGACAAGCCGGAGCGCGGTGAGCGCCGTCGTCGTGACGACGAAGAAGGCGAGTCCAACAACACCGCTGACAACGAAGCCGGCGACGACGCCGCTTCCGCCGCCTAAGGAGCCTTCCCATGTCCAAGTTCTTCCGTCGCCGCAAGTTCTGCAAGTTCACTGCTGAAGGTGTGAAGGAGATCGACTACAAGGATCTCAACACCCTGCGCCAGTACCTGACCGAGAACGGCAAGATCGTGCCGAGCCGCGTCACCGGTACCAAGTCGAAGTACCAGCGCCAGCTGGCGACCGCCGTCAAGCGCGCTCGCTTCCTGGCCCTGATCCCGTACACCGACAACCACGACGTCTGATGCCAGCGGGGCGGCCCGGCGCCGCCCCCGCTGTGCCAGCTATTCGGACAGCCTTTGTTGCGGGGCATCGCCTCGCTAACGAATAACTTATCTGGAGCAATACCATGCAGCTGATCCTCCTGCAGAAAGTCACCAACCTCGGCAACCTGGGCGACCTGGTCGACGTGAAGCCGGGCTACGGCCGTAACTTCCTCGTGCCGCAGGGCAAGGCCGTGCCGGCCACCGAGAGCAACAAGGCCGAGTTCGAAGCCAAGCGCGCCGAATACGAAGCCAAGGCCCAGGCCATCCACGCTGACGCCGAAGGCCGCAAGGCCAAGCTGGAAGGCGCGAGCGTGACCATCGCCGCCAACGCTTCGACCGAAGGCAAGCTGTACGGCTCGGTTGGCCCGCGCGACATCGCCGAGGCCTTCACCGCCGCCGGCCTGCCGCTGGAAAAGAGCGAAGTCATCCTGGGCGAAGGCGCCTTCCGCAACATCGGCGAATACGACGTGCTGGTCCACCTGCACGCCGACGTCGAGACCACCGTCAAGGTCGTCGTCGTCGCCGAAGCCTGATCCCACGCCGCAAGGCCTGGCATCACCGCAGAACGGGCGCCCGCAAGGGTGCCCGTTTTGTTTTTGGCGCCGTTCCGCGGTGTCGGGCCAGGTCCGTCCGACGGGGTGGGGGTGGGCAATGTTCCACGCCCATTCGTAGAACACGTCCACATCGGTATACTCAGGGCGTCACACCCGTTCCACGAGCATCGATCCCAACAGGATCAATGGCTTGGAGGGTAAACGCAGGCCGCTTGCCGGCCCCAGTCCGGAACCCCTATGCGTCTTTCCACGATCAAGCTGTCCGGCTTCAAGTCGTTCGTCGATCCGACCACCCTGCACCTGCCGACCAACATGACCGGCGTGGTGGGGCCCAATGGCTGCGGCAAGTCGAACATCATCGACGCCGTGCGCTGGGTCATGGGCGAGAGTTCGGCCAGCCGCCTGCGTGGCGACTCGCTGACCGACGTGATCTTCTCCGGGTCCAATGCCCGCAAGCCGGTGTCGCAGGCCACGGTCGAGCTGATCTTCGACAACTCCGACCACACGATTTCCGGCGAGTACGCCTCGTTCAACGAGATCTCGGTCAAGCGCACGGTCAGCCGCGACGGCACCAGCAACTATTACCTCAACGGCACCAAGTGCCGTCGCCGCGACATCACCGACCTGTTCCTCGGCACCGGCCTGGGCCCGCGCAGCTACTCGATCATCGAGCAGGGCATGATCAGCCAGATCATCGAGGCGCGCCCGGAAGACCTGCGCGTGTATCTGGAAGAGGCAGCCGGCATCTCCAAGTACAAGGAGCGCCGCAAGGAGACCGAGACCCGCATCCGCCACACCCGTGAGAACCTGGACCGGCTGGGTGACCTGCGCGACGAGATCAGCAAGCAGCTCGAACACCTCAAGCGCCAGGCCAGGCAGGCCGAGCAGTACCAGGCCCTGCAGGAAGAGCGCCGGATCAAGGATGCCGAGTGGAAGGCGCTGGAATTCCGTGGCCTCGATGGGCGCCTGTCGAAGCTGCGCGAAGGCCTGTCGCAGGAAGAGACCAAGCTGCAGCAGCTGATCGCCGATCAGCGCGACGCAGAGGCCCGCATCGAAACCTCGCGAGTGCGTCGCGAAGAGGCCGCCGATGCGCTCAACACCGCGCAGGCGGCGGTCTATCAGGTCGGCAGCACCCTGGCCCGCCTGGAGCAGCAGATCCAGCACCAGCGCGAGCTGTCGCAGCGCCTGCACAAGGCGCGCGACGAAACCCAGCAGGCCCTGGCCGAACTGGGGCAGCACATCAGTGGCGACGAGGCCAAGCTGAGGGTGCTGCGGGAGGCGGTAGAGGCCGCGACCCCGCAGCTGGAAGAACTGCAGGAAGAAAACGAGATAAAGCAGGAAAGCCTGCGCGAGGCTGAAGACCGGCTGGCCAGCTGGCAGCAGCGTTGGGAACAGCACACCTCGCAGAGTTCGGAAGCCTCGCGCGCCGGCGACGTCGAGCGCACGCGCGTGGACTACCTGGACAAACAGATCCTCGATGCCGACCGGCGTCGTGAAGCCCTGGCCGCCGAGCGCGCCGGGCTGGACGTGGACGCGCTGGAAGAAGCCTTCGAGCAGCTGCACCTGCAGCACGACACGCAGAAGACCGCGCTGGATGAACTGAGCGAAGACGTTGAGCTGCGCAAGCAGGGCGTGGCGGCGGTGCAGGAACAGCAGCGCAATGGCCAGAACGAACTGGCCGAACTGCGCAAGCAGGCCAATGGCCTGCGCGGTCGCCTGGCTTCGCTGGAAACCCTGCAGCAGGCTGCGCTGGGCCAGGAGCAGGGCGCCGCCGTGGCCTGGCTGAAGGCGCGTGGGCTGGATTCGGCGGCGCGTGTCGGCGAACGCCTGGATGTCGATGCCGGTTGGGAAAACGCGGTGGAAAGCGCGCTCGGCCAGTTGATCGAAGGCGTGCTGGTCGATGACCCGGCCAGCCTGGTCGACGCGCTGGGCGAACTGGGCGAGGGCCACATTGCGCTGGTCGCCAACGATGGCGCGGACCTGAAGGTCGCGCCGACCTCGCTGGCTGCACGCGTGCGTGGCCCGGCAGCGATCCGGCGCCTGCTGGCGCACCTGCACGGTGCCAGGGATCTGTCCGAGGCCAAGGCGCTGCAGGCCAGCCTTCCGGAAGGCGATTCGATCATCACCCAGAGTGGCGAGCGCCTGGGCCAGGGCTGGCTGCGCGTATCGCGCTCCGGTGCCGCCGCGCAGGGCGCGCTGCTGCGCGAACGTGAGATCCAGGAGCTGCGTGAGCAGATCGAGCAGCTGCAGGACCGCGAGGCCGAACTGGAAGAACAGCTGGCCGGCTTCCGAGAGCAGCTGCAGGCTGCCGAACAGCAGCGCGAAGACGCGCAGCGTGCGCTGTACCAGGCCCATCGTGCGGTGTCCGAACTGGCCGGCCAGCTGCAGGGCCAGCAGGGCAAGGTGGAGGCAGCGCGCACGCGCATCGATCGCATCGAAGGCGAGCTGAAGCAGCTGCAGGAAACCATTGAAGCCAACAACGAACAAGCGCGTGAAGCGCGCTCGCGGTTGGAGAACGCGGTCAGCAGCATGGGCGACCTGGAATCGACCCGGCAGCGGCTGGAGGGCGAGCGCCGCCAGTTGACCGAGGCGCGCGACCTGGCTCGCGACGCCGCCCGCGCGGTACGCGAGCGCGCGCACTCGCTGGCCCTGACCCTGGAATCGCAGCGTGCGCAGCTGGCCTCGTTGAGCCAGGCGCTGGAGCGCATGGGCACCCAGCGCGGGCAGCTGGATTCGCGCCTGGGCGAGCTGCATTCGCAGCTGGACGAAGGTGATTCGCCGGTCGAAGCGCTGCAGGCCGAGCACCAGAATGCGCTGGAAGAGCGCGTTCGGGCCGATCGCGTGCTGACCGAGGCGCGCACGCTGCTGGACGGCATCGACGCCGAGCTGCGCAACTACGAACAGACCCGCCACCAGCGCGACGAACAGGCATTGGCCCAGCGTGAGCGCATTTCGCAGCGCAAGCTTGACCAGCAGGCGCTGGTGCTCAGCGCGGATACCCTGCAGGCGGCGGTGGAAAAGGCCGGTTTCGTGCTGCAGGACGTGCTCAATGCACTGCCCGAGGACGCCCGCCTGGGCGACTGGGAGCAGGCCGTGCACCAGATCGATGGCCGCATGCGCCGGCTGGAGCCGGTCAACCTGGCCGCGATCCACGAGTATGGCGAGGCCTCGCAGCGCTCGGACTACCTGGATTCGCAGCACGCCGACCTCACCACAGCGCTGGAAACCCTGGAAGATGCCATCCGCAAGATCGACCGCGAGACCCGCGGCCGCTTCAAGGACACTTTCGACCGTGTCAATGCCGGCGTGCAGGCGCTCTACCCGCGCCTGTTCGGTGGCGGCCACGCCTACCTGGAATTGACCGGTGAAGACCTGCTGGACACCGGCGTGACCATCATGGCGCGCCCACCGGGCAAGCGCGTGTCCAGCATCTCGCTGCTGTCCGGCGGCGAAAAGGCGATGACCGCAGTTGCGCTGGTGTTCGCCATCTTCCAGTTGAATCCGGCACCGTTCTGCCTGCTGGACGAGGTGGACGCACCGCTGGATGAAGCCAACGTCGGTCGCCTGGCCAACATGGTCAAGGAAATGAGCGAGAAGGTGCAGTTCCTGTTCGTCAGCCACAACAAGGCGACGATGGAAGCTGCGCACCAGCTGTCGGGCGTGACCATGCGCGAACCGGGCGTCAGCCGCCTGGTCAGCGTGGACCTGGAAGAAGCCGCACGATTGGCGGGCGCGGCCTGACGTGCCATCCTAATTACCTGAATGAACTAGCCGGAGAACCTATCGAATGTCCGACACGGCACTGTTGCGCATCGGCATCCTGGCCGCCGGCCTGCTGTTGATCGCTGCGATCTTCCTGTTTGGCCGTCCGAAGAAGAAGCCCCAGGGGCGTCGCGTGGAAAGCGCGGAACCGACCGGCGGCGAGCGTCGCGAGCCGGTGCTGGGCGATGATGGCGTCACTGTGGCCGATGGCCGCGTAGAGCCGGGCATGGGCTCGGAAGGCGAGCAGGCCGAGCTTGGCCTGGCCGACACCGACGCCGGCGCGGCCAGCGACCTTGGCAAGCGCGCCACCCAGGACTTCGACAAGATCGTGTCGCTGTTCGTGGCCGCTCGCGCCGGCGAACAGCTGCGTGGTGAAGACATCGTGGTGGCGGCGGAGAAGACCGGCCTGGTGTTCGGCCACATGAACGTGTTCCACCGCCTGGTGGAAGGCCACCCCGAGCGCGGCCCGATCTTCTCGATGGCCAGCATCATGAAGCCGGGCAGCTTCGACATGGCCAACATCCGCGCCATGGAGACCCCGGCCATCGCCTTCTTCCTGACCCTGCCGGCGCCGCTGACCGCGCTGGATGCCTGGGAGAAGATGCTGCCCACCGTGCAGCGCATGGCCGAGCTGCTCGACGGCGTGGTGCTGGACGACAGCCGCAACGCTCTCGGCCGGCAGCGCATCGCGCACATCCGTGACGAACTGCGTGCCTATGATCGCCAGCACCAGGCGCCGCCGCTGACCAAGACCCCGCGCTGGTGAGCGCCATGGTGTGCCGACCAACGGTCGGCACCCACCCCGACCAGCGGTCGGCACCCACCCCGACCAGCGGTCGGCACCCACCCCGACCAGCGGTCGGCACCCACAACAGTAGATCCACGCCATGCGTGGATGGGGCGAACCAAGGTTCGCCCCCACCAACAGGGTTAGGCCGGTACGCCGGCGACCTTGGCAAATGCCCTGCGGAACGCGGCCATTTCATCTTCGGTGCCGACGGTCACGCGCACGCGCTGCGGCCAGATCGGCCAGCTGCGGCCAATGATCACGCCGTTGTCTGCCATCGCCTTGGCAAAGGCGGCACCGTCGCGCTGCACATCCACCACGAAGCAGTTCGCTTCCGACGGCACGCAGCTGAAACCACGCTTGCCCAGCCACCCGATGGTGGCCTGCCGCACCTTGGCATTTTGCAGGCGCCGCTGCGCGATCAACTGAGGATCCTGCAGGCTGGCCAGTGCCGCGGCCAGTGCTGGCACGGGTAGCGGGTTGTCGCCCAGGCTGGCCAGTTCGCGCAGGCGGTCGGGATGCGCGGCCGCCACGCCCAGGCGCAGGCCGGCCATGCCATAAAGCTTGGAGAACGTGCGCAACACGATCAGGTCATCGCGCTGCGCCACCTGCGCGATCAGACTCGGCTGCTCGCTGTACTGCAGGTAGGCCTCGTCGACCAGTACGCGGGTGGACGCAGGCTTGTGGGCCAGCAGCCAGGCGAGCTCATCCGGCGGGCTGATCGAGCCGGTCGGGTTGTTCGGGTTGCACACATACAGCAGCCCGGTCGGGCGCGCGTGTGCGGCGGCAACCATCGCGCGCAGGTCATGTGCGCCATCGTTGCGCAGCGGCACCTTCTGCACGTATGCACCGTGTGCGGCGGCGACCTCGCCCAGCGTCTCGAACGTCGGGTCGGCCACCACCAGTCCCGCCTGCGGGCTTGTCCACAGCACGGCGGCCCGGTTCAGCGGTTCGCTGGAACCCGGATAGAGCCGCACGTGATCGGCCGGAATGCGCGCCTGTTCGATGAAGGCGTCGCGCACCTGACCGGCCAGTGCGAAACGGTAGCGGCCGCAACCGGCGATGCTGTCGCGTGCCGCCTGCTGGGCTGCGGGCGAGGGGCCGTAGGGGCATTCGTTGAAATTCAGCAGCACCGCACCTTCGGCGGGGCCCGGGGCGACGGCTGTCGCGGGTTGGGCATGGCCGGGCCGCGGCAGCCCGCTGCCGGCGACGGCGAGGCCGGCTCCGGCCAGTTGCAGGAAGCGTCGACGGGAAGCGGGCAGGGTCACGGGCAGGATTCCGAAGGGCAGACCGTCGCACGCTAGCGCCGGCGAGGGTGGGCGGCAAGCTGCTTTTTGGGGCGTCGCGCCATGCAGATGTGCCAACCAAGGTTGGCACCTACCGGAACGAGGGAGAAGGTTGGCACCTGCCGGAGCGGAGAGTGCCCGTCGAGCACGCTCGACGCTGCAAAGGCGGAGGCGTTACAGGGCCTGACGGCTGGGCGCGGTAGAATCCCCGGCCATCCCAGAACCACCGGATCCCGATGAGCCCCAGCCCCGCCGAACGCGCCGAAGACCTTCGCCGGCAGATCGCCCAGGCCAACCGCGCCTATCACGAGCTGGACGCGCCGGAGATTCCCGACGTCGACTACGACCGGATGGTGCGCGAGCTGGAAGCGCTGGAGCGCGAGCACCCGGAACTGGCCCGTGCCGACAGCCCGACCCAGCAGGTCGGTGCGCGCCCCTCTGGCCGCTTCCCGGAAGTGCGCCATGCGGTACCGATGTTGTCGCTGTCCAATGCCTTCAGCGACGAGGAAGTGGCCGATTTCGTGCGCCGCATCGATGAGCGCCTGGGGCGTCGCAGCCTGCGGTTCTCGGCCGAGCCGAAGATGGACGGCCTGGCGATCAGCCTGCGCTACGAGGACGGTCATTTCGTGCTCGGCGCGACCCGTGGCGATGGCAGTACCGGCGAGGACGTGACCGCCAACCTGCGCGAAATCGGTGACATTCCCAAGCGCCTGCACGGCAAGGACTGGCCGGATGTGCTGGAGGTGCGCGGCGAGGTCTACATGGCCCGCGCCGACTTCGAGGCCTACAACGAACGTGCGCGCCTGCAGGGCGGCAAGGTGCTGGCCAATCCGCGCAACGCGGCGGCCGGTTCGCTGCGCCAGCTCGACCCGAAGATCAGTGCGCAGCGCAGGCTGAGTTTCTTCGCCTACGGCACCGGCGAAGTGCAGGGCGGCGAGCTGCCGGACACCCATTCGGGCACCCTCGCCCAGCTCGGCGCCTGGGGCTTCCCGGTCAGTGAGCTGTGCAAAGTGGTGGAGGGCACCGACGGCCTGCTCGGTTACTACCGCACTATCGGTGAACGCCGTGACGGCCTGCCGTTTGATATCGATGGCGTGGTCTACAAGCTGGATGACCGTGCGGGTCAGCAGGCGATGGGCTTCGTCTCCCGTGCGCCGCGCTGGGCCATCGCGCACAAGTTCCCTGCGCAGGAACAGAGCACCACGGTGGAGGCGATCGAGATCCAGATCGGCCGCACCGGTGCTGCCACGCCGGTCGCGCGACTGGCGCCGGTGGCTGTGGCTGGCGTGATCGTGTCCAACGCCACCCTGCACAACGCCGACCAGATCGCGCGTCTCGATGTGCGCGTTGGCGACAGCGTGATCGTGCGCCGCGCTGGCGACGTGATTCCCGAGGTGGTCAGCGTCATTCTCGACCGCCGCCCGCAGGGCACCACGCCGTGGCAGATGCCGACGCGCTGCCCGGTGTGCGGCTCGGAGATCGTGCGTGAGGAGGGGGCGGCGGCGTGGCGTTGTTCGGGCGAACTGTCCTGCCCGGCGCAGCGCAAGGAAGCCATTGCCCATTTCGCCTCGCGCCGTGCCATGGACATCGACGGTCTCGGCGACAAGTACATCGAAACCCTGGTCGACGCGGGCATCGTCAAGAGCGTGGCCGACCTGTACCGGCTCAGCCGCGATACGCTGCTGCACCTGAAGCTGGTGCTGGACGCCGAGGAGCCGTCGGCGCTGGCAGCGGCGCTGAAGCTGCACCTTCCCGCCGAGGGCAGTGGTGCGGTGCTCAATGCGGTGCTCAAGCTGGACGGCAACGATCCGGGCTGGCGCGCGCAGGCGCTGGCGCAGCCGGCCAGCTTCGAATGGAACACGAAGAAGATCGCCACCAAGTGGGCCGACAACCTGATCGCAGCGATCGACGCCAGCCGTGCGGCCACGCTGGAGCGCGTGCTGTTCGCGCTTGGCATCGAGCACGTGGGCGAGAGCACGGCCAAGGCGCTGGCGCAGTGGTTCGGTGACCTGGAGCTGATCCGCCACCTGCCGTGGCCGCTGTTCAAGCGTGTGCCGGACATCGGTGGCGAAGTGGCGCGTTCGCTTGGCCACTTCTTCGAGCAGCAGGGCAACCAGCAGGCCATCGATGACCTGCTGCAGGTCGGCCAGGTGCGCATCAGCGACGTGCATGCGCCCAGTGCCAAGCTGCGCGACGGGCTGGATCTGGCGCAGTTGCTGGTCGAGTCGGAGATCCCCGGCATCACCCGTCTGCGCGCCGAAAAGCTGGTGGCTGCGCTTCCCGGCGCACAGGCGGTGCTCGATGCCGAGCATGGCCAGTTCGTCAACGCCGGCCTGCCCGATGACACCGCGCGCGGTCTGGCCGAATGGCTGGACGCTGATGGCCACGGTGCGATGCTGTTGGCCGCCGAGAACGCGATGCGGGAGATCCTGGCCAAGGCGCCGGCGCTGGCCGAGATCGTGGCGGGTCCGCTGGATGGGCAGACCGTGGTGCTGACCGGCACCCTGGCCCAGCTCACCCGCGATGCCGCCAAGGAACGCCTGGAAGCGCTGGGTGCCAAGGTCTCCGGCAGTGTGTCGAAGAAGACCAGCTTCGTGGTGGCCGGTACCGAGGCCGGCTCCAAGCTGGACAAGGCACAGTCGCTGGGCGTGCCGGTGTGGGATGAGGACCGCCTGCTGGCCTATCTTGCCGAACACGAATGATGACGCCGCCGGGTGCCCGGCACCCGGCATGAAGCACAAAGGAACACCGATGCAGACTGCCCCACTGGATTTCCGCCTGGCCACCCGTGCCGACGAAGAACTGTTGATCGCGTTGATGCGCGAGTTCTATGCCGAAGACAGGATCGACTTCGACGACGCGCGCGTGCGTCGCGGCGTGGATGCGCTGCTGGCCGACCCACGCAACGGCGAAGTGCTGCTGTGGCTGGACGAGGCGGCCGAGGTGGTCGGCTACGCGGTGATCGCGATGGGCTTCAGCCTGGAGCAGGGCGGCCACTTCATGCTGCTGGACGAGCTGTACCTGAGCCATCGTGCGCGTGGTCGCGGCCGCGGCAAGCAGGCGCTGGCCATCTGCGAACAGCGGGCACGGGGCCGCGGCGTAAGCCGCCTACGCCTGGAAGTGAACCATCACAACGAGCTGGCCCGTCGCCTCTATCTGGCGAGCGGTTACATCGATGACACCCGCGATCTGCTGACCCTGCCGCTGGACCACCCGCGCCCGGAGGGCATCCTGTGAGCGAGGCCCTGCTGCGCGCGCTGCAGCAGCGCGCCGCGCTCAATGCGCTGGTCCGCCGCTTCTTCGCCGAACGCGATGTGCTGGAAGTGGAAACGCCGATCCTGTCGGTGGCCGGCAACACCGAGCCGAACATCGACAGCTTCCATACCGATTTCACCGGCCATGTCGATGCCGGCGGACGCCGCCGCTGGCTGCGCACCTCGCCGGAGTATCCGCTCAAGCGCCTGTTGGCGGCGGGCGTGGGTGACTGTTACGAACTGGGCCGGGTGTTCCGCAATGGCGAGGCGGGCGGCCGCCACAACCCGGAATTCACCATGCTGGAGTGGTACCGGGTTGGCTGGGATCATCATCGCCTGGTGCAGGAGACCGCCGAGCTGGTCGGCCAGGCGCTGGCGCTGGTCGGGCGCAGTGCGACCCTGCGCGTGCTGAGCTACCGCGAGCTGTTCCAGCAGCATGTGGGCGTTGACCCGTTCAAGGCCGATGAGGCTGCATTGCGGGCCGCGATGGATGATGTGCACATCGATCCGGTCGGTTTGACCCGCGACGACTGGCTGGACCTGTTGATGACCCATCGCATCCAGCCGCAGTTTGATGACACAGTGATGACCGTGGTCCATGACTGGCCGGCCAGCCAGGCGGCGCTTGCGCGCATCCGTGCCGGTACACCACCCCTGGCCGAGCGTTTCGAGTTGTACCTGGGCGCGGTGGAGCTGGCCAACGGCTATCACGAACTGAACGACGCCCACGAGCAGCGCGCGCGCTTCCAGCGTGACCTGCAGCGACGCCATGAACGTGGCCAGGTGCAGCCGGCGCTGGACGAGGCGCTGCTGGCCGCGCTGCCATCGATGCCGGCGTGCGCGGGCGTGGCGGTGGGGGTCGATCGCCTCCTGATGGCGATGAACCGCACGCCGCGCATCGCCGACGTGCTGGCCTACGACTTTGCCCACGCATGAGCGACCTGCGTTCCTGAACGTCAAAGACTGAACGGAATTCCGCGATTCCGCGCTTGCTTCGGTAAGCAGGATGATGCTCTTATCACGGCAGATGCCGGACACTGGCACGCAGTTCATCCATTCCTGCTGGGGAAGGCTTTGGTCAAGTGGTTTGCGGTTGTCGCTGCACCGGTTTACTCCATCGCGCTCTGGGGTGCCTGGTTGCCGTCATCGGCATCTGCCCAGCAGGCCGGCTACGACGGTGAAGTGGTGACCTGCGAATCACGCGACATGGGCTGGGTGCATTGCGATATCGATGTCAGCAACGGCGTCGACCTGGTGCGCCAGCTTTCCAACAGCAGCTGTATCCGTGGCAGCGAATGGGGCACCGACCGCAGTGGCGTGTGGGTCACGCTGGGCTGCCGCGCCGAGTTCCGCGCACGCCGCGCTGCGGGTGCTGCGCCGGTAGCAAGCGAGGGCAAGCGCCTGGTCCGTCGCGTGGTGCGTTGTGAATCCAATGGTCGCCCGCAGAGCTGCCCGGTGCGCCTGGATGGCGCGCCAGTACGCCTGCTGCGCCAGCTGTCGGCGCTGCCATGCCGCGAAGGGCAGGGCTGGGGCTACAAGCGCAATGAAGTCTGGACCAGCCGCGGTTGCCAGGGGGATTTCGAAGTGGCTGACGAGGACGGCCGATTCGTTGACGTACCACGCCGGCTGACCTGTGAATCGAAGTCGAAGAAGCGCCGCTTCTGCGGCGCCAGCATCTCGGTCGGTGCCGCCGTCTCCGAGCAGCTGTCCAGCACCCCGTGCGAGGAAGGCAACACCTGGGGCTGGAACCGCAACGGCATCTGGGTGGACGGTGGCTGCCGCGCCGAGTTCTCGGTGAATTGAGCCCGGGCGGGCTCCAACCCCGGGGGGCGTGGCCCTACAATGGGCCCATGAACACTGCCTCCGACATCGACTACGCCCGTTACGACCATATCCGCCCGATCCTGTGGACCGGCGATGCCCTGCAACTGCTGGACCAGCGCAAGCTGCCGTTCGTGGTCGAGCATGTGGTCTGCCATGACAGTGACGAAGTGGCTGCGGCCATCCACGCGTTGACCGTGCGCGGTGCGCCGGCCATCGGCATCGCCGCCGCCTGGGGCGTGGTGCTGGCCGCACGTGACGTGCAGGCCGCAGACGGTGCGCACGCGCTGCAGCAGCTGGAACCGGCGCTGCAGCGTCTGAACGCTTCGCGTCCGACCGCCGTCAATCTGGCCTGGGCGCTGGCGCGCATGCGCCGTTGCCTGAATGCCGCCGGTGCTGACTGGAAGGCGAAGCTGGAGGCCGAAGCGCAGGCCATCGCCGAGGAAGACCTGGCCGCCAATCGCCACATGGGCGCGCTGGGCGCAGGCCTGATCGAAGCCGGCAGCGGCGTGCTGACCCACTGCAACACCGGCTCGCTGGCCACCGCCGGCTTCGGCACCGCGCTGGGCGTGATCCGCGCCGGCATGGCCCAGCACCGCATTGCCCGCGTGTTCGCTGGCGAGACCCGTCCGTGGCTGCAGGGCGCGCGCCTGACCGTGTGGGAGCTGCAGCAGGATGGCATTGACGCCACGCTGATCGCCGATTCAGCCGCCTCGCACCTGATGAAGACCGGCGCTGTGCAGTGGGTGATCGTCGGTGCCGACCGCATCTGCGCCAACGGCGATACCGCCAACAAGATCGGGACCTACCAGCTGGCCATCGCCGCCCGCCATCACGGCGTGAAGTTCATGGTCGTGGCGCCGTCCTCGACGGTGGACATGGAGACCGTGGACGGCAGCCAGATCGAGATCGAGCAGCGCGATCCGGGCGAGCTGTACGGCGTGGGCGGCACCCGCACGGTGGCAGAGGGCATCGCTGCCTGGAACCCGGTGTTCGACGTCACCCCGGGTGAGCTGATCGACGCCATCGTGACCGAGCGCGGCGTGATCCTGAACCCGACCCCGGAGAACATGCGCGCCGCCTTCGGCGGCTGACGCGCGGGGGGAGGGGCCGCGTGACCTCCGCCCCCGGTGGTGCCGGCCGCGGGCCGGCAACCCCCTAAGTTCCTGATTTGTGCAGGTAAAATACCCGTAAAGGGAGGCGGAAAACGGCCTGTTGTGGTAATATCCGCAGGTTGAATCGAGGTTCCGGCACGACCCCCTCCCGCAGGGGGCTGCGCCGGACTGGACCGCTACCAGACAACGGAACCCGAATGGCAGAAACCGCCAAGGAAATCATCCAGGTCAACCTGGAAGACGAGATGCGCAAGAGCTACCTCGATTACGCCATGAGCGTGATCGTGGGCCGCGCGCTCCCGGATGCGCGCGACGGCCTCAAGCCGGTGCATCGCCGCGTGCTGTTCGCGATGAATGAACTCAACGCGCACAGCAACAAGCCCTACTTCAAGTCGGCGCGTATCGTCGGTGACGTCATCGGTAAGTACCACCCGCATGGCGATCAGTCGGTATACGACACGCTGGTGCGCCTGGCACAGCCGTTCTCGCTGCGTTACATGCTGGTCGATGGCCAGGGTAACTTCGGCTCCATCGATGGCGACTCCGCCGCGGCAATGCGATACACCGAAGCGCGCATGTCGCGCCTGGCGCATGAGCTGATGGCGGACATCGACAAGGAAACCGTCGATTTCCAGCCCAACTACGACGAAAAGGAACTGGAGCCGACGGTCATGCCGACCCGGTTCCCGAACCTGCTGGTCAACGGTTCGGCCGGTATCGCGGTGGGCATGGCGACCAACATCCCGCCGCACAACCTGAGCGAATCGATCAACGCCTGCATCGCGCTGATCGACAACCCGGAAATCGACGTCGACGGCCTGATGGAGTACATCCCGGGCCCGGATTTCCCGACCGCCGGCATCATCAACGGCACCGCCGGCATCGTCGCCGGCTACCGCACCGGCCGTGGCCGCGTGCGCATCCGTGCCAAGGCCGATATCGAAGTGGCCGACAACGGCCGCGAATCGATCATCGTCACTGAAATTCCTTACCAGGTGAACAAGGCGCGTCTGATCGAGAAGATCGCCGAGCTGGTCAAGGAAAAGAAGATCGAAGGCATCAGCGAGCTGCGCGATGAGTCCGACAAGGACGGCATGCGCATCTACATCGAGATCAAGCGCGGTGAATCTGCCGAGGTTGTGCTGAACAACCTGTACCAGCAGACGCAGATGGAATCGGTGTTCGGCATCAACATGGTGGCGCTGGTCGATGGCCGCCCGCAGTTGATGAACCTCAAGCAGATGCTGGAGGCGTTCGTCCGCCACCGTCGCGAAGTGGTCACCCGCCGTACCGTGTTCGAGCTGCGCAAGGCGCGCGCCCGTGCCCACGTGCTGGAAGGCCTGACCGTCGCGCTGGCCAACATCGACGAGATGATCGAACTGATCAAGACCTCGCCGAACCCGAACGAAGCACGCGAACGCATGCTGGCCCGCGTGTGGGAGCCGGGCCTGGTCGGTGCGATGCTGGGTGCCGCCGGCGCCGAAGCCTCGCGCCCGGAAGACCTGCCCAAGGGCGTGGGCCTGATCGAGGGCGGCTACCAGCTGACCGAGATCCAGGCCACCCAGATCCTGGAAATGCGCCTGCACCGCCTGACCGGGCTGGAGCAGGACCGCCTGACCGATGAGTACAAGCAGCTGCTGGAAGTGATCGCCGGGCTGATCCACATCCTGGAAGATCCCGACCGCCTGCTGCAGGTGATCCGCGAAGAGCTGGTCAGTGTGAAGGCCGAATTCGGCGACGAGCGTCGTACCGAGATCCGCCACAGCGAAGAAGACCTGGACATCCTCGACCTGATCGCGCCGGAAGACGTGGTGGTCACCGTGTCGCATGCCGGTTACGTGAAGCGCCAGCCGGTGAGCGTGTACCGCGCGCAGCGCCGTGGTGGTCGTGGCCGTAGTGCGGCCGCGACCAAGGAAGAGGATTTCATCGAACAGCTGTGGCTGGTCAACACGCATGACACGCTGCTGACCTTCACCAGTTCGGGCAAGGTGTTCTGGCTGCCGGTCTACCAGCTGCCGGAAGCGGGCTCCAACGCCCGCGGCCGTCCGATCATCAACTGGATCCCGCTGGAACCGGGTGAACGCGTGCAGGCCGTACTGCCGGTGCGCGATTACGCCGATGGCCAGTTCGTGTTCTTCGCCACCAAGAACGGTACGGTCAAGAAGACCCCGCTGGGTGAGTTCGCCTTCCGTCTGGCGCGCGGCAAGATCGCGATCAACCTCGATGAGGGCGACGCGCTGGTCGGCGTCGGCCTGACCGACGGCCAGCGCGACATCCTGCTGTTCGCCTCCAACGGCAAGACCGTGCGCTTCGGCGAGGACAAGGTCCGCTCAATGGGCCGTACCGCCACCGGCGTGCGGGGCATCAAGATGCCGGCCGGCGAGGAGGTGGTCAGCCTGATCGTGGCCGAAAGTGCCGGTGGCATCGAGGACGAGAACGAGGACGACAGCGGTGTCGAGGAAGCCGCCGCCAATGGCGATGCGGTGATCGAAGGCGCCGACGACGCCAGCGTTCAGTACATCCTGACCGCGACCGAGAACGGCTATGGCAAGCGCACCCCGCTGCCGGACTATCCGCGCAAGGGCCGTGGCA
Organism: Stenotrophomonas sp. YJH_SMC_54; assembly: GCF_059368435.1. Taxonomy (NCBI): domain Bacteria; kingdom Pseudomonadati; phylum Pseudomonadota; class Gammaproteobacteria; order Lysobacterales; family Lysobacteraceae; genus Stenotrophomonas; species Stenotrophomonas sp. YJH_SMC_54. The sequence goes on from NZ_JCAFRS010000005.1 coordinate 193,534, forward strand.
CCCAAGGCGTGATCGGCATCCAGACCACCGAGCGCAATGGCAAGCTGGTCGCCGCGGTGCTGATGGGCTCCAGCGACGAAGTCCTGCTGATCTCCGATGGTGGCACCTTGGTGCGTACGCGTGGCTCGGAAATCAGCCGCGTCGGCCGCAACACCCAGGGCGTGACCCTGATCCGCCTCTCCAAGGACGAGAAGCTGCAGGCGGTGGAGCGCATGGATGCCTCGATCGACGAGGACGAGGACGAGGTGGTTGCCGCCGCCCCGGCCACGACCGACGGCGCACCGGCTGCTGCCAGCAGCGAGGACGCCGCGCAGGAGTGATCCTGCCGCGAGCCTGAGGTACCGACGACGCCGGCCCTGTGCCGGCGTCGTCGTATCCGGGTGCCACGCATACGCGCGCGCTTCACGCAGGCGGTGGGATAACGGCGCATGCTGCCCCCGGAGATCGACGATGTCCGCCACGCCGCAGTCCGCTCCTGCTCCTGTCCGCGCCTCCCGGCATCCCCTCGTCACCGTGCTGTCGCTGCTGCTGGTCGTGCTCGGCCTGGTCATCGGCGGGCTCGGCGCGTGGCTGCTCAGCCTTGGCGGCTCGGCGTACTACGCCATCGCCGGACTCGGCCTGCTGGCCAGCGGAATCCTGCTGTTCGGCAACCACCGCAGCGGCGCGCTGCTGTATGCGCTGGTGTTCGTCGGCACGCTGCTGTGGACCTGGTGGGAATCGGGCAGCGACTACTGGCGCTGGGTACCGCGGCTCGGGCTGGTGACTGCGCTCGGCATCGTGCTGGCGCTGCTGGCGCCGACACTGCGCGAGCCGGTTTCAAAACGCCTGTCGCGCAGCGTGGCGGGCGTGCTGATGCTGGTGTTCGTGGCCGCCTTCGGCCTAGCTTTCGCGCCGCATGGTGAAGTGGATGGGCATCAGCCGTTCCCGGAAGGCGCGGTCAGCGCCGGACTGGAACCTACGCGCGATACCACGGGCCTGCAGCCGGGTGACCAGCCCGCCGAGGGCGACTGGCCGGCGTGGGGCCGCAGCAATGCGGGCACCCGCTATTCGCCGCTGCAGCAGATCACCCCGGCCAATGTGGCCACGTTGCAACCGGCCTGGCAGTTCCGTACCGGGGATATGCCGAAGAAGCGCTGGGGTGCCGAAACCACGCCGCTGAAGATCGGCGACCGCCTGTACCTGTGCACCGCACGCAACCGCCTGATCGCGCTTGATGCTGCCAGCGGCAAGGAACTGTGGCGGTTCGATCCAAAGGTGAAGGATGCCTCGATTCCCTATACCGCTGCCTGTCGTGGTGTGAGCTATTACGAGCAGCCCAGCACGCCGACCCTTGCCGACGTGGCATTGGCCGATGTCGCTGCCGATCTGGCCCTGCCGGAGCCGCCGCCCAGTGTCACCCGCAGTGCTGCACCGGGCAGTCGACCGGCGTGCTGGGCGCGTATCATTGAAGGCACGCTGGACGGTCGCATCATCGCGGTGGACGCGGACAGCGGCCGCCCCTGCGCCAACTTCGGCAACAACGGCCAGGTCGACATCACCCTGGGCATGGGCGAGGTGCCACCGGGTTACGTGTCGATCAACTCGCCGCCGGCCATCGTGCGCGGCGTGATCGTGACCGGTCATCAGGTGCTGGACGGGCAGCGCCGCGATGCGCCGTCGGGCGTGATCCAGGCGTACGACGCCATCACCGGCAAGCTGCGCTGGGCGTGGGACATGGACCAGCCCGAGCGCAGCGGCCTGCCGCCGCGCGAGCAGACCTACACGCGCGGCACCCCCAACATGTGGACCACCGCCACCGGTGATGAAGCGCTGGGCCTGGTCTACCTGCCGCTGGGCAATGCCGCGGGCGACTACTGGAGCGGCTCGCGCACGGAAAACCAGAACCGCTATTCCACCTCGCTGGTGGCGATCGACGTGGCCACCGGCAAGCCGGCCTGGCATTTCCAGGCGGTGCGCAAGGATGTGTGGGACTACGACCTGGGTTCGCAGGCCAGACTGATCGACTACCCGACGGCGGCGGGCAAGGTGCCGGCGATCCTGCTGCCGACCAAGCAGGGTGACATGTACATCCTCGATCGCCGCAACGGCCAGCTCCTGACTGCCGCCGAAGAGCGCAAGGTGCCGGTCGGCGGCGTCGAACCCGAGCAGCGTTCTCCCACCCAGCTGTTTTCGCTGTACCACACGCTGCGCCGCGAACATGACCTGACCGAGCGTGACATGTGGGGCATCACCCCGATTGACCAGCTGGTCTGCCGCATCCAGTTCCGCAAGGCGTACTACGAAGGGTTCTACACGCCGCCGAGCAGCGAGCGACATTCCATCGAGTACCCCGGCTACAACGGCGGCTCGGACTGGGGCAGCGTATCCATCGATACGCGCCGCGGCGTGATCGTGGCCAACTACAACGACATGCCCAACTACAACCGGCTGGTGCCACGCGCGGAGGCCGACCGGCTGGGCTGGCTGCCGCGCGAGAAGGTCCGGTTCGACAAGGGCGGTGCCGAAGGCGCGGGCGACCCGCAGGTGGGTACGCCCTACGCCATCCAGGTCAACGCCGGCTGGCGGCTGCCGTTCACCGGCCTGCTGTGCAAGCAGCCGCCCTATGGCGGTATCCGTGCCATCGACCTGCGCACCGGCAAACTGCTGTGGGACCGTCCGTTTGGCAGTGCGCGCGGCAACGGACCGTTCGGCATCCGTTCCGGCCTGCCGATCGAGATCGGCACGCCGAACAACGGCGGTTCGGTAGTGACCGCCAGCGGCCTGATCTTCATCGCCGCCGCCACCGATGACCTGCTGCGCGCCATCGACCTGAAGACCGGCAAGGAGCTTTGGCACGCCAAGCTGCCTGCCGGCGGCCAGGCCAATCCGATGGTGTACGAGCAGGGCGGGCGCCAGTACGTGGTGATCATGGCCGGCGGCCACCATTTCATGGAAACCCCGAACGGCGATTACGTGATTGCGTTTGCGTTGCCCAGGTAGGGCCGACGGGGTAGAACCGGCTGGGTAGAGCCGACTGGATAGAGCCGACTGGATAGAGCCGACTGGGTAGAGTCGACTGCTCTTCTCTCCCATGCTGGAAAGCCCGCGCTTCGCGCGATAGTCGACTAACAGTCGACTCTACCCAGGCGACTCCACATCCCCGGACGCTGCATCAAGATGATCCCTGATCCTGACGTTGGCAGTGAACCGATGTCGAGCATCCATCCTGGCGGGCATTCTCGAACTCATGCCCAGCCCTCAACTGCTTGCCGGCCGCCGATCCATAGTCGGCAACGTCTACACCATCACCATGGTGTGCCGGAACCGCCATCGTGTTTTCGATAGCCCTGCCAATGCCGACCTTGCCATGCAGCTCCTCGGATCGATGGATCGGGAAGGCCTGACTGCATCGTTTGCCTGGGTGATCATGCCGGATCACATCCACTGGCTGGCTCAACTTCGTGGCCATTCGCTGGGCTACTGCGTGCAGCGCTTCAAGGCGCGCAGCAGCTTTCTAATCAACCGGCGGCGAGGGAGCCAGGGTGCAATCTGGCAGGCGGGTTATCACGATCATGCGATCCGCAGTGACGCGTCGCTGCACAGGCACGCTTGCTACATTCTGGCAAATCCCGTTCGAGCCGGTCTTGCCGCGCAGATCGGTGACCATCCGTACGGATGGTGCCGCTGGCCGTTGAGCGAGCTTGAGTCGGCAGGCGAACGCGCATGGTGATGGAACCGACCGGGCAGAGTCAGCCGGGCAGAGTCGACCGGGTAGAGTCGACCGGGTAGAGTCGACCCGGTAGAGTCGACTGTTAGTCGCCTGCCTTAATCAATGCCGCCGAAGAGCCCGCACTGCGTGCGTTAGTCGACTAACAGTCGACTCTACCAGTCGCCGCTACGCGTTAGGTGCCGGCACCCGCACCATCTTCGTCATCAAGTGTTCCACCACACCCGCCGGGTCGGCCGCGCGGCCCACATGCGTGCTCGACATCTGCACGACCGAACTGCGCTTGGCGGTGAGGAAGTGGAAGCGGGCGCGCGCAGGCAGCTGTGCGATCGGTCCGGCGCTGGCGTCGCCGCGGCAGATGGCCACGATCGCATCCAGCCATGGTTGCAGCGCCTCCTGGTCCAACGCCGGCGCGAAGGCACGCAGGCGCGCAGGATCGATCTCGATGGCCGCTTCCAGATGGCGCGCGCCAGGGCAGGAGACGATCACCCCGACGTTGATGAACTCCTCGCGTTCCACCCGCGGTACCACGCGGATGACCGCATAGTCATACGTGTGCAGCGTGGGCACGGATGGCCTCCTGCACGAACACCGCACGCACTTTCAGGCGGTGCTTGAGATAATCGATGTAACCCTGGCGGTAGGCTTGGGGGCTGTCGAACGCCGGCTCGTGGACCAGCCAGCTGTCCGGCACCAGGCCGACGATGCGTTCAATCTCGGCATCGGTCAGGCGCGCGGCCAGCTCGGCATCCACCTCGGCGATGCGACTGGCGAACGACAGCAGCACATGGTCGCGGATCAGCACGAACGGCTTTTCGCACGCATCGCCGGCGTTGGCCCAGTCGTGATGGAAGTACATGGCCGCACCGTGATCGATCAGGTACAGCTTTCGATGCCACACCATCAGGTTCGGGTTGCGCGTGGTGCGATCGACATTGCTGGTGAACGCATCGAACCAGACGATGCGCGAGGCCAGGTCGGCATCCACCGGCATCGCTGCCGGGTCGTAGTTGATCGCGCCGGGCAGGTAGTCCAGGCCCAGGTTCAGGCCTTCGCTGGCGCGGATCAGCTCCTGGATTTCCGGGTCGGGCTCGGTGCGGGCGAACTCGCGGTCCAGCTCGACGAACAGGATTTCCGGAATCGGCAGGCCCAGCGTGCGTGCCATCTCGCCGGCGATCAGCTCGGCGATCAACGCTTTCGGGCCCTGGCCGGCGCCACGAAACTTCAGCACGGCCATGCCGTCGTCGTCGGTCTCGACCACGGCCGGCAGGGAGCCACCTTCCCGCAAGGGCGTGATGTAGCGGAGGGCATGTACGGTGCGCATGCGTGCATTCTAGCGTGGGTGCAGGCGCAACCCTCTGACCGGCGAGGACCGATTTCGGCCTTCACCTGTACCTTCCGCCTGCGATGGCAGCATCCTGCTACAGGAACCCTTGGGTTCATGGGCGTACTGGCACTCTCGATGCAGAGGCTCCAGGCTGGGTACCTGCTCGGCTGCCAGCGACGCGCACTGCGAAGCGGAAACCTCATCCACGATGTCCTGCAGGCTACGGAGGTGCACCGATGAGCGACGAATTCACTCCCATTCTGCCGACCTTGGACGATGCCAAGGCGGAAGAAATGATCGGCAAGGTCGTCCTGGTCGGGGTCACCCGCTATGGCGGCGACGGCCAGGTGAAGGGGCTGGAGCAGTACGCCGGCACGGTGTTGCGCATCAGCGCCGACGAGGGCGTGGTGCTGGCCGACGAGAATGATGGCCACGAGCGCTACCTGCCACCGATGCTGGACCAGTACCAACCAGCCGAACCCGGCGAGTACCGCATGCGCACCAGCGGCATGATCGTGGTCGACCCCGACTACCTGGCCACCTGGGACCTGCACGCGCAGCAGTAGTGCCAGGCCATGCCTGGCAGGTGCCGGCAGTTCCCCGGCACCTCCCGGAGCCGCACTTTGCCCCATCCGGCCACTAGCCCTTCCGGCCCATTCACGACAACCCCTGCGGTGCTAGATTCGGGTCCATGCCCGATTCCGGGCGCCCATTCACACCTCAGGGGATAAGGATGCTCATCCGTCGAACCTCTCTGGCAGCGGCGGTTGCCGTTGCCACCGTCGGCCTGCTGGCCGCTGGCCCGGCGCTTGCCGATTACGCGAAGCCGCCGGAACACCTGCTCAAGGTGTTGAAGGCACCGCCGCCGCCGGCGCCGAACGTGGCCCCGGGTGGCCAGCGCCTGCTGCTGACCACCGCGCAGACCTACCCGTCGATCAGCCGCGTTGCCCAGCCGTACCTGAAGCTGGCGGGTGTGCGCCTGGAGCCGAAGAACCGCAGCCGCCATGACACCCCAGGTGGCTACGGCATTCCGGCCTGCGTGGCCGACTTCACCCTGGTCGACATCGGCAGCGGCAAGGAAACCAAGGTCAACCTGCCGCAGGGCTGCGCCACCGGCGCGCTGTGGTCGGCCGATGGCAGCCATTTCGCCTTCCAGAATGCGATCGATACCAGCGTGCAGCTGTGGGTGGGCGATGCGGCCACCGGGCAGGTGAAGCAGGTGCCGAACGTGCAGCTGAACCCGATCTTCGGCTACACCGTGCAGTGGCTGGGCGGCAGCCAGAACCTGCTGGTGAAACTGGTACCGGCCAACCAGGGCCCGGCACCTTCCAACGGCGGCGTACCGACCGGCCCGGATGCACAGGAGTCGCTGGGCAGCAGTGGCGAGAGCAGCACCTACGAGGCCCGCGACACGCTGACCAGCGTGCATGACGAGAAGCTGTTCGCTTATTACGGTGCCTCGCAGCTGGCCGTGGTCGATACCGCCGCCAACAGCGTGCGTCCGGTCGGGCAGCCGGCGCTGTTCAACGAAGTCAGCGCTGCACCCGATGGCGTGCACGTGCTGACCGAATCGATCAAGGCGCCATACTCGCATGCGGTGACCTACCAGCGCTTCGCCAACGACGTGGCCGTGCTGGATATCGCCAGCGGCAAATCCACGAAGATTGCCAGCCTGCCGTTGGCCGACCGCGTGCCGGTACATGGCGTGCCGGAAGGCCCGCGTGGCTTCGACTGGCGTGCCACCGATCCAGCTACCCTGGTCTATGCCGAGGCACTGGACAAGGGCGACTGGAAGGTCAACGTGCCGCACCGCGACCGCGTGCTGATGCTGAAGGCCCCGTTCAACGGCAAGCCGACCGAAATCACCCGTACCGCGCAGCGATTTGAGGGCTTCGCGTGGACCGCCGATCCGGCCGTGGCGTTCCAGTACGAGAACGACGAGAACCGCCACTGGATGCAGACCCGCATCGTCGATGTGGACCAGCCGAAGAAGGAAGGCCGCCTGCTGTGGGACATGTCCAGCGACGAGCTGTATGGCAACCCCGGCAACCTGGTCTTTACCCGCCTGCCGAATGGCGCGCAGGTGGTGCGCCGTGAGGGCAACCATGTGTTCCTCAGCGGCCGTGGCGCGTCGCCGCAGGGCGACCGTCCGTTCCTGGACCGCCTGGACCTGGGCACCCTGAAGAGCGAGCGCCTGTTCCGCAGCAGTGCCGACGCCTACGAACAGTTCCTCGGTTTCAGCAGCACGCCGGGTCGCTACCTGACCTGGCACCAGTCGGTGATCGATCCCCCGAACGCCTTCATCCGCCAGCAGGGTGAGGCAGTGGCTGATGCGAAGACCGGCGAGGCGCAGTTCGCGTCCACCGCGACCGCGCTGACCAAGCTGGTCGACCCGACCCCGGAGGTGCGCCAGATCAAGAAGCAGCTGGTGACCTACAAGCGTGCCGACGGCGTGGACCTGTCGTTCACCCTGTACACGCCGCCGGGCTACAAGGAAGGCCAGCGCGTGCCGGCGATCCTGTATGCGTACCCGGCCGACTTCGCCAATGCCGCGCAGGCCGGCCAGGTGTCCGGTTCGCAGCAGACCTTCACCCGTCTGCAGCCGTACCGCCTGATGCTGCTGGCCGGCTACGCGATCATCGACAACGCCTCGTTCCCGATCGTGGGTGACCCGAAGAACGCCTACGACACCTACCTGGAGCAGCTGGAAGCCGACGCCAAGGCGGCGGTGGACAAGGCCGTGGACATGGGCGTGGTCGACCGCAACCGCATCGGCGTGACCGGTCACAGCCACGGCGGCCTGATGACCGCCAACCTGATCGCGCACACCAAGCTGTTCAAGGCCGGCGTGGCGACCAGTGGTTCGTACAACAAGACCTTCACCCCGTTCGGCTTCCAGAACGAACGCCGCTCGGTCTGGCAGGCGCAGGACGTGTACCTGAAGGCCTCGCCGTTCTTCTATGCCGACAAGATCAAGCTGCCGCTGCTGCTGGTCCACGGCGAGGACGACGCCAACCCGGGCACCGAGCCGTTCCACTCGCGCAAGCTGTACCAGGCGATCCGCGGCAACGGCGGTACCACCCGCCTGGTGATGCTGCCGAACGAGCCGCACTGGTACACCGCGCTGGAGTCGAACGAGCAGCTGGTATCGGAAATGCTGAACTGGTTCGACACCTACGTGAAGAACGCCAAGTGAAGGAACAGGAAGGCCACCTCCGGGTGGCCTTCCTGCATCCTGCTGTAACCAGCCGCACGCGCTCTGCAATCAACTGTGGAGACTCGGTAACGACGTGTTACCGGCACATTCGCATGCCACGCAGATGGGCTAGGCTGACCCTGTGAGTTCGTCCCGGGTCGGTGCAATGAAAGCCATCGTTCTTGCTGCAACGTTGTCGTTGGTCCTGGTTTCAAACGCCCATGCCCAGTCGCTGCCCACCGAGCTGGCGCAGCTGGGGATCATCGCCGGCATGCCCTACGCCAAGGCCAAGCGCCTGCTGGATGCTGCGGGATGGCAGGTGAAGCCGGCGCAGGGCGCGCCGGAATCGCTGGAGGGCTTTCCGGAAGTGGGGTGCCAGAAGGGCGGGAAGCAGTGCGCGACGACCTTCGAGAAGGGTGAACAGCAGATTGCGGTGCGGCTGGGCACTACCCTGGCAGGGCAGCCGTTCGTGCAGAGCGCTGATTGAGCACCCGAGCTCACGCCAGCGGCAGGCGGTCCTGCGCATGTGCCAACCGGTCGTGCAGTTCGCGCACGTGCTCGGCCTTGGCATGGATGCGCGTGGTATCACCGAAACTGCGCAGGTAGGCGCACGCGGCGAAGCCGGCACTCTTCTTTTCGTACTCGGCAATCCAGGCCAGGCGATCCGGGTTGTTGGCCTGCTCGGCTGACCACGCGGCCACCGGCGGACGGATGCGGTACCTCAGGCCAACGCGCCACGGCTTTGGTGTCAGGCGCGCACGGAAGCAGTGCTGCAGCCGGCACATGCGCGCGTACAGGGTGTCGGCGCCCAGCGTTCTGAAGAACGCCTGCAGCTGCTCGTCTTCGGGCAGGAACGTGGCATGCATGGCCAGCACGCGCAATCCAGCCGGCGTGCGGTACGCACGCAGATGCCAGTCCGGATGCTGTTCGCTGAAGGCCCCGACCCGTTGCAGGGCTACGCCTTCGGCGCCACCGGCCGCGGCCAGGCGCCGCTTGCGCTGCATCAGCATCGCCGTGTTGACCAGCAGCACCGCTGCTACCCCCAGCACCAGTCCCACCAGCCAGTGCCAGAGCAGAGTGCCGATGACGGCGCCAGCGAACAGCAGCACTGCGGCGATGATTGCAGGCATCACGCAACCGGCAGGTGGCTGCGTATGATCGATGTCGGCGAACAGCACGTCCGGGGTGTTCAGGCACAGCGCACCGTAGCTGTTGCGTGTAATGATGACGTCGCCTTCGCGCTGCACGATCTGCTCGCGGATCGGCACGCCCTCCACGCCGTAGTTGCTGCGCACTTCGCGTCGCGGAAGCGCCTGCCCGGCGAGGATGGCATTGAGGGCTTCGTTGGCGCGGCGATCGGCGTGCACCTGCGCCTCGGCAGGGCCTTCGTCGGACCAGCCGAAGCGGCGCACGACCACCGGCCGGCCACGGAAACGGGCCTGCAGGCGGGCTTCGGCCCAGTACGCGGGAACGATCATCATCGTGCGGTGCTCCATCTTCCATGGCAGGTGCCGAAGCGAGTCTGGCACAGCGCCGGTGCGCCCGCATCCGCCTGCTGCAGTGGGCCGGGCGGAGTGATAGATTGCGCGCTTCGCATGCACTCCACCAAGGACGGAGCGATGTTCATGATCCTGCGCGGCCTGTTGGCCCTGGCCTGTGCCGGGGCGGTAGGCGTGGCCACGGCAGCGGTTCCGGCCGGGCCACAGATCGTCACCGAGGATGTCAGTCGTTTCTACGCGCTTTACGACAGCGCTGGCGGTAAACCCAGCGTTGCGCAGTTGCGGGGATACATGGCCGAGGGTTCGACGGGCCTGGCCGAGCTGGCGAAGGCACGCCGGGTCACTCCCGAACGCATTGCCGAGTCCATCGCCAGCCAGCCCGAGCTGTATGCACAGGGACGAAACTGCCTGGCCGAACTGCCCGCGGTGAAGCAACGCCTGACGCAGGTGTTTTCCAACCTGCAGGCGATCTACCCGCAGACCCGGTTCCCGCCGGTGACCATCGCGGTGGGCCGCGGCCGGCCGGTCGGGCTGACCTCGAAAAGCGGCGTGATCATTGGCCTGGAAGCGCTGTGCGCGGCCGACTTCATGAATGCCAATGTGCAGGATCGCTTCGTGCATGTGATCGCACACGAATACGTGCACATCCAGCAGACCGGCCTGATCGACTTCGAGCCGGGTGACCCGCGTGCCACGGTGCTGCGTGTTTCGCTGGGCGAGGGCATCGCCGAGTTCATCGCCGAGCTGATTTCCGGCAACGTCGGCAATGGGCGTCACGCGGCCTGGACCCGTGGCCGGGAAGTGCATATCGAAAGCGCGTTCGCGCTGGATCTGGACAGCACCGATCTGTCGCCGTGGCTGTACAACTACAAGCCTGGCTCGCAGGAACCCTACGACCTGGGGTACTGGGTGGGTTACCGCATCGCCAAGGCCTATTACCTGCAGGCCAAGGACAAGCGTGATGCGGTGCGTGCGCTGATCCAGCAGGACAACCCGAAAACGATCCTGGCCGCCAGCGGCTGGACGCCGGGCATGTGGATGCCGGCGAAAGTCACGGGTGTAGCGGCGCGTACGGCTGCACGCTGAGCACAGGGCAGGGCGTTAGACTGCGCAGGATGATTTCAGGAGTACCCGCATGCGTGGACCTGTTGAGCTTGCCGCTGCAACCGTCGTGACGTTGGGCCTCGCGTTGGCTTCTCCGCTGGGTGCCGCCGAAGTCGTCGCAGTCAATCCGCTGCTGCAGACGCCCATCGACCAGTTGCGCCCAGACGAGGTTCGTTTCATGCAGCAGCGCCTGGCCGATTTTCCGGAGCTGCAGCGCTATCGTGATGCCAACGCGCAACTGCCTGCGGCCGTGCCGGGCCAGCCGCGCGTGGTGTTCTTCGGCGACTCGATCACCGAAGGCTGGGGTGCGGAAGGCAGCGCTGGATTCTTCCCCGGCAAGGGCTGGCTCAACCGCGGCATCAGCGGCCAGACCACGGCGCAGATGCTGGTGCGCTTCCCGCAGGACGTGCTGGCACTGAAGCCACAGGTGGTGGTGATCCTGGCCGGCACCAACGACATTGCCGGCAACACCGGCCCGTCCACGCAGGCGATGATCGAGGACAACCTGCACGCGATGGTGGACCTGGCGCGTGCACATGGCATCGCCGTGGTGCTGGCATCGGTGCTGCCGGTCAGCGATTACCCCTGGTTGCCGGGAACAACGCCAGCGCCCAAGGTGCGTGCATTGAACACGGCGTTGAAGCGCTATGCCGATGCGAAGCAGGTGGTCTATCTGGACTACTACACGCCGATGGCCAATGCCGCCGGAGGACTCGATGCGCAGCTGGCCGAGGATGGCGTGCATCCCACGGCGAAGGGCTATGCGGTGATGGCGCCGTTGGCCGAGGCGGCGGTCAAGCGCGCGCTGCAGCAGAAGTAGCTTCTGCGGGCAGACTCGCCAGCAACCACTCACAGAAACTGATCACCAGCGGATCGGCCGCGCTGTCCTCATGCACCAGCCAGCTCCAGCGCGGGCCGCGCACGCGTGCCTCATCCAGCGGCTGCAGCAGCCCCTGATCGCAGGCGCGTGCCGCCAGCAGCTCGCTGACCAGGGCGATACCCAGCCCTTGGCAGGCAGCATCCAGCAGCTGCCCGGGTTCGGAGAAGTTCATGCCTTCGCGGCGCTGGCCGACATCGGCGCCCCCCTGTACCTGCCACTGGCTCCAGTCCATTTCGCGCTCGCCATGCAGGGTGAGGCGTTCGTGCACCGGCGTGGCGAGCAGGGCCGGATGGCAGGCCGGAAAGAGGCGATCCTGCAGCAGCACGCGATGCTGGCACTGCGCCTGTGAGTCGAGGTCATCGCGTACCGCCACGTCCAGCGTCTGCGTGGTCATATCCGGTGCCTCCTCGCTGGTCAGCAGCCACAGGTCGGCGTCGGGATGCAGGCGGTGGAAGCTGGCCAGGCGCGGCACCAGCCAATGCCGGGCAAAGGCTGGACTGGTGTTGACGATCAGTTGATTCGGCTTGCGGTACTGATCGAGCCGGCGGATGCCGCTGGCCAGCTGCCGCAGCAGGGACTGGGTGGTTTCCAGCAGGTCGATGCCGGCGTCGGTGAGGGTGACGCTGCGGCCCTGCCGGAAGAACAACGGCTGCTGCAGCGAGGCTTCCAGACCCCGGATCTGCTGGCTGATGGCCGACTGGGTCAGGTGCAGTTCCTCGGCCGCCCTGTGGAAACTACCCAGGCGGGCGGCGGCCTCGAAACCACGCAGCGCGTTCAGCGGTGGCCAATGCTTCAGCATTTCAGATAAGTAAAACTGTTCAATTGGTGGCTGAATCTATCGTTTGTGCTTATCGATACGCAAGCGCAGCATAGGTCCATCCCACACCGGCCCTGGAGCCCGTCATGAGCAGCCGTCGTCACTTCCTCACCCAGCTGGCGGGCGCCGCTGGCCTTGGCGGCCTGGCCGCCCTCGGCCTGACGGGGCTGCCGACGCGCGTATCCGCAGCGGGGCCGGGTGCGGGTATCTGGCGCATGCCGGACGAGCACGGGCCGCAGGAACGCGTTTTCCTGGCCTTCGCCGCGCAACCGCGGGTGTGGGGCGCGCAGGCCGATGCGGTGAACACCGCCGTGGCACGCCTGGCCCGCACCATCGCCCGCCACCAGCCCGTTAGTGTGCTGTGCCGCCCGGCGCAGCGGAAGCTGGCGCAGGATCGCTGCGGCCGCGACAACATCGAGTTCCTCGAGGGGCCGCTGGATGACATCTGGGTGCGCGACTACGGCGGATGTTTCGTCACCGATGGCAAGGGCGGGCTGGGCCTGGTTGATTTCAACTTCAACGGCTGGGGCGGCAAGCAGAGCGCACGGAACGATGGTGCGGTGGCGCCGTGGCTGGCGCAGGTGGCCGGTGCCACGCTGCTGGAAAGCGATCTGGTGGGCGAGGGTGGCGGCATCGAAGTCGATGGCCATGGCACGGCCATCCTCACCGAAAGCTGCTGGGTGAACCGCAATCGCAATCCCGGCTGGTCGCGCGCGGATATCGAGGCCGAGCTGATGCACCACCTCGGCCTGCGGAAGGTGATCTGGCTGCCCGGCATCGCCGGCGAGGACATCACTGACGCACACGTGGATTTCTATGCGCGCTTCGTGCGTCCGGGCGTGGTGATCGCCAATCTGGACGACGATCCGGAGTCCTACGACTACGATCTGACCCGCGAGCACCTGGAGATTCTGCGCGGCGCCACCGATGCCGATGGCCGTCGTCTGCAGGTGCACACGCTGCCGCCGCCGCTGGACGGGCGCGACAACGTGCATACCCGCGACAACGATGATCTGGCGATGGGCTACATCAACTACCTGCCGATCAACGGCGCGGTGGTCGCGCCGCAGTTCGGTGACGACGCAGCCGATGGCTACTGCCGTGAACTACTGGAAGACATGTATCCCGGTCGTGTGATCGAACAGGTGGACATCGATGCGATCGCCGGTGGCGGTGGCGGCATCCATTGCGTGACCAAGAACATGCCGAAGGTAGGCTGAGGTGCCTCAGGCGTCGTCCTGCTTCAATGCGGCATCGGCAGCCAGCAGCGCCTCGGCGGCTGCACTGAGCGGCGGTGACGGCGGGGCAACCACACCGATCGCTTCCATCATCTTCGGCATGCCCAGGAACTGGCGCGCGCGACGGTCGTAGATGCCGGTGACCAGCAGCGCACGGGTGGCGATCTTCTGCTCGGGCCCGATCAGCACGCGCTGCTCCATGATGCCGCGCGAGCCGACCCAGCCGACCAGGCGCGTTTCCAGGGTGAAGCGCTGGAACGGCTTCAGCTCGCGGCGGAACTGGATGGTGCCGGCGCCGACGATTGGTGCCCACTTCTCGCGCAGTGCCACCCGGCCCAGGCCCATGCGCAGGATCAGGTCCAGCCGGCCCAGGTCGAAGATGTTCCAGTAGCGGCCGTTGGTCATATGCAGGTTGCTGTCCAGGTCGTTGGGCAGCACCCGGAACTGCAGCCGCGAGACCCCGAACGGCGCCTCCAGCTTCGGCCGGAACAGGCTGCACAGCAGCAGGTGGAGCAGGCGGAACCAGAGATTCATGGTTATGACGACTGTTATAGAATCGCCGATACGCTAATTTATGACGACTGTCCTGGCAAGGAGCCTGCCGTGAGCCCGCGCCCCTCTGATGCGCCACAACGCGTGATTGATGCTGCGGCACAGATGCTGGCGCGCGTGGGTCTCAATGCCACCAGCATCCGTGAGGTGACCAAGCTGGCCGAGGCGCCGCTGGGTTCCACCTATCACCACTTTCCCGGCGGCAAGCAGGAGCTGCTGGCGCGCGCCACCCACATGGCTGGTGACAAGGTGGAGGCGCTCCTCGTTGAGTTGTTGAAGGGCGGGGCCGTGCAGGGCCTGCAGCAGTTCCTGGCGATGTGGCGCGAGCGCCTGCTGCGGTCCGGGTTCCGCGCGGGTTGTCCGGTGCTGGCCGTTGCCGTCGAAGAGCCGGTCGAGGCGGTTACCAGCCAACCGCGCGTGGCCGCCGCAGAGGTGTTCGTGCGCTGGCAGGGGCATCTGGCCGCAGCCTTCATTGCCGACGGCCACGAACCTGCGGCGGCGGATGGACTGGCCAGCCTGGTGATCGCCAGCGTGGAAGGCGCCGTGGCGATGTGCCGCGCACTGCAGGACATCGCTCCGTTTGATCGGGTAGCAGCGCAGTTGCTGAAGGCGGCCGCGCCTCCTTGATCCGGCTATACGTGTGCGGAAGACGCGCAGCAGGTCATCGGAAGATCATCAGGTAGCCCCAGCCGAGCACGATGGGCAGGAAGGCAGCGATGGCCGACGCGCCAAGCCAACGCAGGTAGCTGCGGGAGGCGGGGCATCCCTGCCGCTTGAGGGCCCAGGCATGCGTCGGGAGCACCAGCAACGCCTGCACCGCAAAGGTGGCCACGGCGGCAAGCCATGCCACCAGGACGCCGAGGCAGCCATCGCTGAAGCAGCGGCTACCAAACCACGAACCCCAACCGGCGAGGCCGATCATTGGAACGAACATCACGAGCGCGGTGGCGCGGGTGAACTGGGAGGCGTGCATGCCGTGGCGCATAGCTCTTCTGGTGGAAAATCATAATCCAGCCGCCGGCGCGCGGGTACAAGGCCGGCGCCAGTGCGGCCTGTGGGTGATGGACCCACGGCCCCATCGCGCTAGAATCCGTCCACCACCGCCTACGCGTGCCCGGCAAGGATGTCCGCATGCAGTATCAGGTTTCTGAGGTCCCTGGCCGCAATGCCACGCGCCCGCTGGCGGCGGCATGAAGAACTCGCGCCATTTTTCAATCAGTGCATTGAAGTTGCCCAGGAGCCGCGGCAGTGAAGTCGTGCGTGCGGCTGGCCGCGCACGCGGTGGCCATGATCGTCGCGTTGACCGGCGCCACCGTTTTCCATGCCTCGGGTCTGCAGTGGGCGGCCGCTGTCGATGCAATGCCGCTGCGCTACCCGATGGCGGTAGTGCTGGCCGGGTAGTACTGCAATTCCGGGCGATTTCCTCTGTGCTTCACTTTTTCCAGGATCTTCATGCGACAGCGCATTGCAAGGAAACGCGTCCTGGCCACAACGGTCGTTCTATCGATGGTTGCAGTCGTAGCGCTGATGGTCAGCGTGCGCCCGCAGTGGCGGCGGGAAGTCGGCCCGCCTCCGATCAATCTGGGAACGGCACGGATGCAGGCCGAAGTGATGGCAGAGCTCATCGACCTGCGACCGACACCGCCAGGAAAGCCGCCGGTTCCACCGATTCCAATGAGAGGAGTCTCCTCCCCGATGCTGGCCGGTAACAGTGGGTTCGCGACCGCAGCGGTGCGGTTGGAAGACGTCGCGCCAGCACACTTCGAGCCGCGCGGCTGGGAGCCCGACATTCCATTCGCTGTGATGGAATGGACTGCGCCTTCCTGCGGTGAAGGATATCCCGCCCCGGTCTGCCAGGTTCGTCACAGCGTCGTCGAGTGGCGCGATGATGACAGTGCGGCGTCCTTTCAACTGCAGCAGCATCTGGAGTCGATGCTGCAGGTTGCGAACCGCCGGGCTTCACGGGTACCCGGTCTCGCGTTCGAGCTTGCACACGTGCGGGCGCAACGGATGACGTGGGACGAGCTTCAGCAACGGCGCGCGCGCGGTATCGAGGGATGCACGGGTGGCCCGGGCAATCCGGATCTGGGCGTTGTCTATCTGCAGCGTCCTGTGTTCAGCCTGGATGGGAACTGGGCAATGGCATCGGTCGCCTCGGATCTGTGCAGTGGAGGAACGGCGATGCGTGTCCTCTACCTTCTGCATCGCAGGAAGGGCGGCTGGGAGCGTGTTCGAGTGGAGCCTGTCCGCCATATGAGCTTTGGACAGGGCCTGTGGCCCGCGTTGCCGGAGTCGTGATGATAGATACCTCGTTCAAGCCAAACCGTGACTGCCAACAACGGATCGCCTGGCGACGCATTGCATCGCTGGCGGCGGCGCTGTCGGCCTTGGCGCTCATGGCCGGGATCTGCAGCCTGCGCCCGAGGTGGCAGCAGGAGATCGGTCGGCTACCGATCAACCTGGGAACAGCGCAGATGCAGGCGGAGGCGATGGCGCTGGCGATCCGGCAGAGCCCCCCATTCCCCCCTCCACCCCCGCCAGTGCCGCAGCCAACGCCAGTTCTGCCATCGTCGCCGGGCGAGGTGCCCAGCGCACCGCAGACACCGTCCACGCGCGTTGATCAATGGCGCCCGCAGGAACAGCCGCAGTTGACCGACCCGGTGGGGGAGGACATCTACGTGATGGAGCAGACCTTGCCCTATTGCTGGCCGGGCAGCAGTGCCTCCATCTGCCAGGAGGTGGACGACCTGGTCCTGCCGCTGGACGACCGGTGGCCGCCGGACATCCATGCGCTGCGGTTGCAGCTGCAGGCGGACCTGGTTCCCGTCAATCGCCGGTCCACGCCAGTGCCTGCGGCCGCATTGGCCGGTGCGCAGCGGATGGACGGCGCGGGGCTTCGAGCGCTGCGGGAGCAAGGGTGCGGGGCAACGGTGCATGGGCCGACTCGGACATACGACCACGTCGCCTATCTGACCCGGCCTGTTTTCAGCGTCGATGGGCAGTGGGCTATGATTGCGGTCGCCTGGGATTCGTGTTCCGACGATTTCGTCTACCGGGAGCTTGTCGTGCTGCATCGGGAACAAGAACGCTGGATGGCCGAACCCCCGGAACGGGGTCTGGGCGGCGTATGGGACGGCCGCATACTGCGGCCCTGGACGTACAACCACTGACGAGGAAGAGCGCATGGATGTCGCTGCACGCAGGAACAGGACGTTGTTTCGTTGGATCATGGTGACGCTGCTGGCAGTATTGATGCCGTTTGCGGCACTGGCGCAGCCCGCAGCCGGGGAGGCCGATGGCGCCGAAGCCGCCACTGCCGCGGAAGAGGCGCGATGCCGCGCCTGCACCTACGAGCGTATCGGGCACAAGGTCGATATCGGGCTGGTTGCACTGGTGTCGCTGCTGGTGGTGGGCCTGCTGGTAGCGGCGTCCCGCGAGTGGGGCACCACCTCGCAGCGCTGGACCTGCCGCACGCTGGCTCTGTTGCTGGTGGGTGTCGGTGTGGCATTGCTGTGGTGGGCTGGCAGCGTCGTCTACCTGGGCTACAACCCGTGGCAGGAAATGGCCGCCCCTGTCGATGGTTCGCTTACCTCGACACTGCTCAACACCTCACCGAAGTGGCTGGCGGCGCTGGCGTTGATTGGTTTCGCACCTTCCATCTGGAAGCGCAGCGAGCGCCTGCCGGCCTGGCGTATCGGCTGATCCTGGAACGACGGCGCCGGATCACACCCGGCGCCGCCTGCGGTCATCAGTCAAAGCGCCAGCGCACGCCCGCATAGACGCCACGCCCATCGCCCGGGGTCGAGCGCGCGACATCCTTGCCGGCGTCGTCGTAGCCCGGCGTGACCGTGGCGGCGTAGTGGCGGTTGCCGAGGTTGCGCATCTCCGCCCAGGCCTGCCAGCGGCCACCGGGTGCGTCGTAGCCGATGCGGCTGCCGAAGATCACATGGCTGTCAGCCCAGTAGCTGTTGGCGTAGTCGACGGCGATGCGCGAGGCGTATTCGGTATTGAGCGCGGCGTACAGGCCGGATGCATGATCGAAGCGCAGCTCGGCCTGGTAGGCGTGGCGCGGCAGGCCGGGCAGGCGGTTGCTGCCGAAACGCGCGTCGTGGCGATAGCGGAAATCGCTGAAGGTATACGCCTGGCGCAGCGACAGGCGGCCCGGTGCAGCCTGCCACAGCGTGCTGTCCAATCCGGCCTCGATGCCGCGGTGAACGGTGGGGCTGGCGTTGTTCTCGGCGATGAACAGGTTCGGCACCGGTTGCAGTTCGACGCTCAGCAGTTCGTGGTTCACGTGTGCGTAGTAGCCGGTCAGTTCCCAGCGGCCCAGCGCCGCGTCACCGCGCGCGCCCAGTTCCAGCGTGGTGGCGGTCTGGTTCTGCATCGGCACCGGCGCGCGCTGGCGGTCGCTGGACGGGCCATTGCCTGGACCGAAGTACTGGTTCGAGCCCCAGATCATCGACCAGGGGTGCGGCGCCTCCACCGAGCGGCTGAGGTTGCCGAACCACTGGGTCTGGGCGCTGTGCTGCCAGGTGAAGCCCAGTCGCGGCGCATAGTCCCAGTCGTGGTCGCGCAGGCGGCCACCGCTGCTTGGCCAGGTCACCTGCACATCGCGGCGGGTGTTGATCAGCGCCAGCCCGGTCTGCATGCGCAGGCGGTCATTGAAGGTGAGGGTATTGCTGACGTGCAGCGTGCTGTCGGTGCCGTGGTGCCGGAAGTCACGCGTGCGCGTACCCGCGGCATAGCCGTTGCTGGCAAAGCGCAGCGACTCGCGCACATCGGCGTCCAGATCGTGGGTGACGCGCAGGCCGACCGTGGTCTCGCTGTCCAGGCCGAACAGCCGGTGGCGGCGGCGGTAGTCCAGCGTGGCGTTGAGGTTGGCGTAGTCCAGCTGCTGCCGGTACAGGCTCTCGTTCAAGTCCATCGGGTACTTGTGATAGACCAGCCCGGCCTGGAACGAGGAGTCCTCATCGATCTGCAGCGTGGTGACGTTGCCCACCCAGGTGCTGCCCGGCTGCGGGCGACGCGCATCGATGGCCAGGTTGGCCGCATTCGCGGCACGCGGATCGTTGCGGATCTGGTCGCGGGTCAGGCGGCCGGGCGTTTCATGATTGGTTTCGCGATAGCGCACGAAGAAGCGCGTCTGCAGGTCGGGCGTGATCTGCCAGCCGATGTTGGCCATCGCACCCTTGCCGTCGCCGCGCGCATGACGCTGGTAACCGTCGAACTCGGTATCGGTGTAGGCCAGGAAGTAGTCGACATCACCACTGACGCCGCCCCAGCTGATGCCGCGCTTCTGGTAGCCACGGCTGCCGGCTTCGTAGTGCAGCTGCACACCCGCCGAATCACGACCGCTACGGCTGACGTAGTCGATGGCACCACCCAGCGCCAACGCACCGCGCTCGAAGCCGTTGGCGCCGCGCAGGACTTCCACGCGCGACAGCCACAGCGGTTCCAGCAGCTCGTAGGGCGTGCCGCCCGGGCCGGTCAGTGGCAGGCCGTCGATCGACACCGCAATGCCCGAGGCGTGCGCGCCCGGGCCACGGTTGATGCCCGAGCCACGGATCGAGATCTTGGTGCCCTCATTGCCCGGCGACTGCGCGCTGATGCCCGGTTGGTAGGCCAGCACATCGGCGCTGGTGGACAGTCGGCTGTCGGCCTTGGCCACGTCGATCAGGTTGCTGGCGCCGGGAACGCGCTTCAGCGCCTCGCGCGCCTGCGCGCTGGCATCGGCGGCAGCGGTGACCTGCACGGCATCCAGCGTGGTGGCCTGTGGGGCCGCAGCGGCGGTGGAAGAGAGGCCGAGGGAAACGGCCAGGAACAGCAGCGAGGGGGTGGGGCGGTACGACGAGAGCGGCATGCGGGAATGCTGTAAACCACAAAAGTGGCGCGCAAGTTAACAGTTCGGCGGCGTCACGTCACCCACCGGCGGCGTATGGCCGCCCGCAACATCCATGTAGAGCCGAGTCCATGCTCGGCTATCGCGCGCAGCGCGGGTCTCCTGAGATTGCAACGAAGAGCAGCCGAGCATGGGCTCGGCTCTGCAGCAGGGTTTAGGGCGAGGGCTTCGCCAGCGCCTTGGCCTTCGCGTACAGCGCCTTGGCAATCTCTGCATCGCCCAATGCCGCATGGCACTCGGCCAGGCTGTCCCACGCGTTGGCCGAATCCGGATACAGCTCGGCGTTGAGCGCGAACACTTTCAGTGCCTTGCTGGCACCCAGACTCTCGCGGATGGCGTAGCCATCGGCATTGATCGCACGTTCCAGTTCGCCGGTGGGAACGCCATTGCTTTCGCGCAGCCAGCTACGCATCTGCGGTTTCGCATCGGTGCTGTCATCCCGCGCATAGCCGATCAGCCGCTCGGACAGCACAGCGTGCGGAAACTCCCCGGGCGCAACCACCGCCATCGTGCTCTCCACCAACGTGCTGGACCAGACATTGCGGGCGCTGCCGTTGGTCAGGTACACGAACACCCAGTAGCCGCTGGCCAGCGTGCCCTTGTAGGCCAATCGCGCACGTACACGGGTGCCACCATCGTGGCCGACCTGGGTGTAGCCGTCGCCGCGGGTGGTGTCCCAGCCAGTGGAGAAGAAATTGCTGCCGCCCCCGCTCAGTTTCTGCGGCTGCCAGAGTTTTTCCAGGGTTGCCGTATGCAGCAGCTTGCCGGTCGCCAGCGCCTGCAGGAAACGGTTCATGTCGCCCACGGTGGTCTGCAGGTCGGCATGGCCCCAGCCGTAGTCCGGCCAGGCATCTTCATTGGCCGGCTGCAGTTGGCCATCCTTGCCGATGTAAGGCACCGCCGCGCGCGTGGCTGGCACGCTGGCACCGCCCCACGAGGTGCTGGCCATCTTCAATGGCTGCAGGATGCGTTCGTGCGCGATGGCTGGGTAAGGCTTGCGGTAATGCGCTTCCAGCAAGGCGGTCAGCACCAGGTAGTTGGCCTGGGTGTACTGCACGCGGCTGCCGGTGGCGAACTGCATCGGTGTCGCGCCGGCCACCTTCAGTGCTGCTGCAAGGTCCGGCGCCACTCCGGTGTAGCCCTTACTCACCCAGCGGTTGTCCACCCGGTCGTAGTACTCGCCGATACCCGAGCTGTGGTTGAGGAAATCGCGTACGTGAATGGTCTGCCATGCTGATGGCAGGTCCGGCACATAGTGGCTGGCCGGCGCGTCCAGATCCACCTTGCCCTGGTCGACCAATTGCATCACCAGCGTGCTGGTCAGCAGCTTGGCCATCGACTGCGCGGCGAAGATGGTCTCGACGGTGGCGGGCGCATGGGTAGCGGGATCACTTTCACCGCTGGCGCCCTGGTACAGCACCTGGCCGTTGTGGGCGACCAGTACCGCCTGGCCGGCGATGCCGTAGCGCTCGCGGTTGGTCTGCAGCTGGGTGCTGAGCTGCTTGGAAAGATCGCCGGCAGTTTCAAGCGCCGAAACGGGTGGGATCGCAAACAGCGTGCAGAGCAATGCAACGGCCAGGGTGCGGTACATCGCGGTGATCCATCAGCGGTGATGGCGCATGTTGGTCACGTCGGAAGAGCGGGTCAAGGGCACCGATTCCCGCATCAGGGAGAGCCGGCCAGCGGCCGGCACTACCATACGTTTCCGGTAGTGCCGGCCGCTGGCCGGCACCCCTGCGATCAGCCGAGGATGCCCGGCAGATCCAGCCCCTTTTCCTTCGCGCAGTCGATCGCGATGTCGTACCCCGCATCGGCATGGCGCATCACGCCGGTGGCCGGGTCGTTCCACAGCACGCGGCCAATCCGCTTGGCCGCTGCCTCGGTGCCGTCGCAGACGATCACCATGCCGGCGTGCTGCGAGAAGCCCATGCCGACGCCACCACCGTGATGCAGCGACACCCAGGTCGCGCCGCTGGCGGTGTTGAGCAGGGCGTTCAGCAGCGGCCAGTCGGACACCGCATCGGAGCCGTCGGCCATCGCTTCGGTTTCGCGGTTCGGCGAGGCGACGCTGCCACTGTCCAGGTGGTCGCGACCGATCACCACCGGCGCCTTCAGTTCGCCGTTGGCGACCATCTCGTTGAACGCCAGGCCAAGTCGATCACGATCACCCAGGCCGACCCAGCAGATGCGCGCCGGCAGGCCCTGGAACTTGATCTTCTCGGCGGCCATGTCCAGCCAGCGGTGCAGGTGCGGGTTGTCCGGAATCAGTTCCTTCACCTTGGCATCGGTCTTGGCGATGTCTTCCGGGTCGCCACTCAGTGCCGCCCAACGGAACGGGCCGATGCCGCGGCAGAACAACGGGCGGATGTAGGCCGGCACGAAACCCGGGAAATCGAACGCATTGGCCACGCCTTCTTCCAGCGCCATCTGCCGCAGGTTGTTGCCGTAGTCCACGGTCGGTACGCCCAGCGCATGGAAGCCGAGCATGGCGCGGATGTGGTTGGCCATCGATGCACGCGCGGCCTTCTCCACTTCCTTGGGGGCGGAAGCGCGCTTCTCATCCCACTGTTCGACCGTCCAGCCCTGCGGCAGGTAGCCGTTCACCGGGTCGTGCGCGGAGGTCTGGTCGGTCAGCAGGTCCGGCTTCACGCCGCGCTTGAGCAGTTCGGCCAGCACATCGGCAACGTTGCCGAGCAGGCCCACCGACTTCGGCGTACCGGCCTTGCACGATTCATCGATCAGGCGCAGCGCTTCGTCCAGATTGTCGGTCCAGGTGTCGAGGTAGCCGGTGCGCAGGCGCATGTCGATGCTGCTCTTGCGGCACTCGACGGCCAGGCAGGAGGCACCGGCCATCACGGCAGCCAGCGGCTGTGCACCACCCATGCCGCCGAGGCCACCGGTGAACAGCCACTTCCCGGTCAGGTCGCCGCCGAAATGCTGGCGCCCCATTTCCACGAAGGTCTCGTAGGTGCCCTGCACGATGCCCTGCGCACCGATGTAGATCCAGCTGCCGGCGGTCATCTGGCCGTACATGGCCAGGCCCTTCTTATCCAGCTCGTTGAAGTGGTCCCAGTTGGCCCAGCGCGGCACCAGGTTGGAATTGGCGATCAGCACGCGCGGTGCATCGGCGTGGGTGCGGAACACGCCCACCGGCTTGCCCGATTGCACCAGCAGGGTCTGGTCATCGTCCAGGCGCTTGAGCGTTTCGACGATGGCGTCGAAGCTTTCCCAGTCGCGTGCGGCGCGGCCGATGCCGCCATACACCACCAGTTCCTGCGGGCGCTCGGCCACGTCCGGGTGCAGGTTGTTCATCAGCATGCGCAGCGGTGCTTCGGTCAGCCAGCTCTTGGCATTGAGCGTGGTGCCGGTCGGCGCGGCGATGGTGCGGGACGGGTCGTTGCGGGTCATGCGGCGCTCCGGTTCGTAGCGAATTCAAGGCAGGCGTTGAGCACCTGCGCCAGGGTGTGGCGCAGTGGTGCGGCGTGGTCGGGGTCGAGCGGGGTGGGCCAGCTGTGTTCGTCCACCTGGTCCGGCAGGGGTTCGTGCATGTAGCCGCGGCAGGCCAGTTCCATCTGCAGGCTGTGCACGCCGCCGGCGATGTTGCTGTAGTGGCGGGTGATCCAGCCGCCCTTGAAGCGGCCGTTGCGCACCTGGCTCATGCCGCTGATCTTCAGCAGGTTTTCCACCACGTCGCTCAGGGCGTTGTCGCAGGAGGTGTCCGGTGCGCCGGACGGACCGGCAGTCCCCAGGTTGAACTGCGGCAGTTCGCCCTCGAACAGGTGCGGGATATGCGAGCGGATCGAGTGCGCGTCGTACACCACCACGGTGCCGTGGCGTGCACGCAGGCGCGTGATCTGCGAAGCCAGCGCATCGTGGTAAGGCAGGAAATACGTGTCGCGACGACGGGCGATTTCTGCTTCGTCCGGTTCGCGCCCGGCGTGGTACAGCGGCTGGTTGTCGAAGGTGGTCAGCGGACACAGGCCGGTGGTGTTCTGGCCCGGGTACAGCGACACGCCGCTGGGATCGCGGTTGAGGTCGATCACCGAACGCGAGATCGCCGAGCGCACCGTGGTCGCGCCCATGCCGCGCACGAAGTCGTACAGCTCGTGCACCCACCAGTCGGCATCGCGGCGGGCCAGCCACGGCGAGTGGTAGTCGCCGATCAGGTCGTGCGGCAGCTCGCTGCCGGTATGCGGGAAGCTGACGATGAGGGGGGCATCGCCCTCGTGCACCGTCAACCATTCAGGAAGGGTCGTCATGCCTGCGGTTCCACAGTCGGCAACAGATCGCCCAGGCCCTGCGCCAGCGCGCCACTGCGCACAAGATTCGTGGCGGTCACCATGTCGGGGTGGAAATAGCGGTCTTCTTCCAGCGTCGGCACCTGCGCACGCAGGGTGGCGCGCACCGTTTCCAGCGCGGCGCTGGAGCGCAGCGGCGCATGGAAATCACAGCCCTGCGCGGCGGCCAGCAGCTCGATGCCGATCACGTTGGCGGCGTTCTCGGCCATCTGCATCAGCCGGCGCGCGCCATGCGCGGCCATCGACACATGGTCTTCCTGGTTGGCCGAGGTCGGAATCGAATCAACGCTGGCCGGGTAGGCGCGCTGCTTGTTTTCCGAGACCAGCGCGGCGGCGGTCACCTGCGGAATCATGAAGCCGGAATTCAGGCCCGGGCGCGGGGTCAGGAACGCCGGCAGGCCGGACAGGGCCGGGTCCACCAGCATCGCCAGGCGGCGCTCGCTGATCGAACCGATCTCGCACACCGCCATCGCCAGCATGTCGGCGGCGAAGGCCACCGGCTCGGCGTGGAAGTTGCCACCGGACAGCGCTTCGCCGGTGTCGGTGAACACCAGCGGATTGTCGGACACGCCGTTGGCTTCAATTTCCAGCGTGGTCGCGGCCTGGCGCAGGATGTCCAGCGCCGCGCCCATCACCTGCGGCTGGCAGCGCAGGCAGTACGGGTCCTGCACGCGCACGTCGTTGTCGCGATGCGACTCGCGGATGTCCGAGCCCTGCATCAGCGCGCGCAGGGTGGCGGCGGTGGCGATCTGCCCGCGCTGGCCGCGGATCGCGTGTATGCGCGGGTCGAAGGGCGTGTCGGAACCCTTGGCAGCTTCCACCGACAGCGCGCCGGTGACCAGTGCGGCCTGGAACACGGTCTCGATCTCGAACAGGCCCGCCAGCGCATAGGCGGTGGAGAACTGGGTGCCGTTGAGCAGCGCCAGGCCTTCCTTCGCGCCCAGTTCGATCGGCTGCAGGCCGGCACGTGCCAGTGCATCGGCCGCCGGCAGGCGTTCGCCGCCGATGAAGGCTTCGCCTACGCCCAGCATCACGCTGGCCAGGTGCGAGAGCGGCGCCAGGTCACCCGAGGCACCCACCGAGCCCTGTGCGGGCACCACCGGCAGCACGCCCTTGATCAGCATCGCTTCCAGCAGCAGCAGCGTCTCCTCGCGAATGCCTGACGCACCCTGCGCCAGGCTGACCAGCTTAAGCGCCATCATCAGGCGCACCACGCTGGCCGGCATCGACTCGCCCACGCCAGCGGCATGCGAGAGCACGATGTTCCGCTGCAGAGTGGCCAGATCTTCGCGCTCGATGCGCACGCTGGCCAGCTTGCCGAAACCGGTGTTGATGCCATACACCGGCGCGCCCTTGGCGACGATGGCGGCCACCGCCGCAGCACTGGCGCGCACCACCGGCAGCGCGGCCGGGTCCAGTGCAAGCGGCGCACCGCGATAGACCTGCCGCCACTGGGCGAGAGTGACATGGCCGGGGCGAAGAACCAGGGTGTTGCTCATGTGTTGCTCCAGGAGGCAGGCAGGTCGGGCTGTCCGCGCACCACGCGCGCGTGCAGCGGGTTGAATCCAATGCGATAGACCAGGTCGGCGGGGGCATCGATGTCCCAGATCGCCAGGTCGCAGTCCAGGCCCACGGCGAGGCGGCCGATGCGGTCGCTGCGTCCGAGCGCGCGCGCCGCTTCACGGGTGAAGCCGGCGATGCACTCATCCACGGTCAGGCGGAACAGGGTGGCGCCCATGTTCATCGCCAGCAGCGGGCTGGTCAGCGGCGAAGTGCCCGGATTGCTGTCGGTGGCCAACGCCAGCGGCACGCCGGCCGCACGCAGCGCAGCGATCGGCGGCAGGGTGGTATCGCGGGTGAAATAGAAGGCACCGGGCAACAGCACGGCGACGGTGCCGGCGGCGGCCATCGCGGCGATGCCGGCATCGTCCAGATGTTCGATATGGTCGGCCGAGAGGGCACCGAAGCTGGCTGCCAGTTCGGCGCCATGCTGGTTGCTCAGCTGCTCGGCATGGATCTTCACCGCCAGCCCGTTGGCGCGCGCCGCTTCGAAGACCTGCCGCGCCTGCGCCGGCGAGAAGGCGATGTTCTCGCAGAATACGTCCACCGCTTCGGCCAGGCCTTCGGCGGCGATGGCTGGAATCATCACGTTGCACACCTCGTCGGTGTATTCCTGCGCCTCGCGGCCTGGCGGAATCGCGTGTGCGCCGAGGAATGTGGTCACCACGTTGACCCGGCACTCCTCGCCCAGCGCACGCGCTACCTGCAGCTGCTTGCGTTCGTCGGGGAGGGTCAGGCCGTAGCCGGACTTGATCTCGATCGTGGTCACACCTTCGGCACGCATCGCCAGCAGGCGCGGCCGGCTTTCGCTGGCCAGCTGTTCCGGGGTGGCAGCACGGGTGGCGCGCACGGTGGAGACGATGCCGCCGCCGGCACGGGCGATCTCGGCATAACTGACGCCCTGCAGGCGCTGCTCGAATTCGTTGGCGCGGTTGCCGGCGTAGACCAGGTGGGTGTGGCAGTCGATCAGGCCGGGCGAGATCCAGCGGCCTTCGCCATCGATGCGGGTGGTCGGCTGCAGGTGGGCGTCGCTGCCGGCCGGGCCGACATGGACGATGCGGCCGTCGGCGCAGGCCATCACGCCATCGCGGATGACACCCAGCCCCTCGCCATCGAGGGTCATCAGGTGGACGTTGGACCAGAGGGTATCGACGTGCATGGCATCCACAACGCGGCTGTGCTTATATGTCTATACAATATAGGCGTCCATTTCGGGTTGTCCAGCCATGTCCGATTCGCGTTCCCCACACTGTTTCCA
Source organism: Stenotrophomonas sp. YJH_SMC_54 (assembly GCF_059368435.1). NCBI lineage: Bacteria > Pseudomonadati > Pseudomonadota > Gammaproteobacteria > Lysobacterales > Lysobacteraceae > Stenotrophomonas > Stenotrophomonas sp. YJH_SMC_54. The sequence continues at coordinate 220,868 of NZ_JCAFRS010000005.1, forward strand.
TGCCGCCCACGCCCTGCTGGCCGATGGCTGGGCCCGCGATGTCCGCCTGCAGGTGCAGGACGGCCGCATCACGGCGATCCACATGGGGCAGGGCGCCCAGCACGGCGACACCCGCGTCGACATCCTGGTGCCGGGCCTGCCCAACCTGCACAGCCACGCCTTCCAGCGCGGCATGGCTGGGCTGACCGAGATCGGCGGCGGCGACGGTGACAGCTTCTGGAGCTGGCGTGAGCTGATGTACCGCTTCCTGGCCCATCTGCGCCCGGACGCGGTGCAGGCCATCGCCGCCCAGGCCTACATGGAAATGCTGGAAAGCGGCTTCACCCGCGTCGGCGAATTCAATTACCTGCACCACGACGCCGATGGTCGCGCCTATGCCAACCGCGCCGAGATGAGTGCACGGATTGCTGCCGCCGCCGAGCAGACCGGCATCGGCCTGACCCTGCTGCCGGTGTTCTATGCGCATGCCGATTTCGGCGGGGCGGCGCCGAATCCAGCGCAGCGGCGCCTGATCCACGACGTGAACGGTTTCGCGCAGTTGCTGGACGCCGCCAAGCCGGCACTGGCCGCGCTGCCGGATGCGGTGCTCGGCATCGCGCCGCACAGCCTGCGTGCAGTCACCGGCGAGGAATTGAGTGCGTTGCTGCCGCTGACCGACGGCCCGGTGCACATCCATATCGCCGAGCAGGTGCGTGAAGTCGAGGCCTGCCTGGCCTGGAGCGGCCAGCGTCCGGTGCAGTGGCTGTACGACCATGCACCGGTGGATGCGCGCTGGTGCCTGGTGCACGCCACCCACATCACCGACGATGAGCGCGTCGCCATCGTGGCCAGCCAGGCCGTGGCCGGCCTGTGCCCGATCACCGAAGCCAACCTGGGTGACGGCCTGTTCCCGATGCAGGCGTTCGCGCGCGAGGGCGGGCGCTTCGGTGTCGGCTCCGATTCCAATGTGCTGATTGATGCGGCCGAAGAACTGCGCCTGCTCGAATACGGCCAGCGCCTGACCCTGCGCGGTCGCAACGTGCTGGCCCCGGATGCCACCCGCAGCACCGGCCGCTTCCTGTTCGAAGGCGCACTGCACGGTGGTGCACAGGCGCTGGGCGTGGCCGCTGGCCTGCAGGTCGGCGCCAGTGCCGACCTGGTCGAACTGGATGCCGGGCACCCGGCGCTGCAGGCGCGACAGGATGACGCATGGCTTGACAGCTGGGTGTTCGCCGCACGTAATGGCGCGCTGCGATCGGTCTGGCGCCATGGCCGCCAATGCGTGGCCGAGGGCCGCCACCTGCAGCGCGAGGCGATCACCACCGCCTTTACCGCCGCCCTGCGTGGCGTGCTGGGCTGATCGCCTCCCGCCACCGAGACCCCATTACGTGAAGGCCAGCAAGTCCGCCACGCTCAACCAGCGTATCCGCAGCGATCTGGAAAGCCGCATCCTCAGTGGAGAGTGGGCGCCGGGCTTTCGGATTCCGTACGAACACGAGCTGATGGAGCAGTACGGCTGCTCGCGGATGACGGTGAACAAGGTGCTGACCGCGCTGGCCGAGAGCGGCATGATCGAACGCCGTCGCCGTGCCGGTTCGTTCGTCGCGCGGCAGCCCCCGCACCTGGAGCAGGTGGCGCTGGAGATTCCCGATATCGCGATGGAGGTTGGCTCGCGCGGCCACCAGTACGCCTATCGCCTGCTGCAGCGCGACCTGCGCCTTGCCGATGCCGGCAATGCCGGTGAAGTCGAGCTGGCCGGGCAGGAAAACCTGCTGGCGATGCGCTGCCTGCACCTGGCCGATGGTCGCCCGCTGGCGCTGGAGCATCGCCTGATCAGCCCGGTGGGCGTGCCTGAGGTACTGGAGGTCGACTTCAGCACTACCGCGCCGGGCAGCTGGCTGCTGCAGAACGTGTCGTGGACCCGTGCCCAGCACCGCATCAGTGCCTGGGGGGCAGATACCGCCACCGCCAAGCTGCTGGAGGTGAAGCCCGGTACCGCCTGCCTGGTGATCGAACGCCTTACCTGGCGTGGCGAACAGCCGATCACCCGCGTGCGCCAGGTGTTCCTGGGGGATGCCTGGGACCTGGTGGCGCGTTTCGCGCCGGGCGCGCGATAGGGATTCCATCCACGCATGGCGTGGATCTACTGGGCCGGAACGACTGTCGCCTTGAGCTCTGTCGGGGCGTGTGTACGATGTGTATCGTCCCTGCATGAAGAGCAGGGACCTCATCCGGGATCTGGAAGCGGCAGGTTGGATCTGTCGTCGGATCCGCGGATCCCATCATGTATTCGTGCACCCGCAGCACCCTCACATCATCACCCTTCCTCACCCAAAGGAAGGATCTGGGGAAAGGGCTGGTGCAGGCGTTGCGGAAGCTCGCAGGACTGACGTAGGAGGGCCCATGCGATATCCAGTCTTGATCGAGGCAGGCGATGAGCGCACCGCGTGGGGTGTGGTCGTTCCAGATCTGCCGGGGTGCTTCTCGGCGGCCGATACGCTTGATGATGCGCTCAGCGCTGCCGAGGAAGCTGCACTCGCCTGGATTGATGCGGCCCTGGATGAGGGGCGTTCGATTCCGACACCGTCCGCGCCGCAGAAGATCGCCGCCGAGGCATCCAAGGACATCCGTTGGATTCTTGCGTACATCTGCATTGATCCGGCTCTGCTGGACGATACCATCGAGCGGGTCAATATCAGCCTGCCACGCCGGATCCTGGCGAGGCTGGATGCGCAGGCCAGAGCGGCGGGTGAATCGCGCTCCAGTTACATCGCCCATCTCGCGGCATTGGGCTGAGCTGGCGCCATGTGGAGCCGAGCCGATGCTCGGCTGCTGTTCGCGCGTGGCTCAACTCTGCAAAGGCATCCACGCGTGGCGTGGATCTACCAAGGGGTCGCGCATCGGGGTTCAGTAGATCCACGCCACGCGTGGATGCGGCCCCATCAGTACGTGGCGCATTGGCGCCAGCGCACCGGCTCATCCACGCCGGGGCGGGCGTTGAGCTGGATGCGCACGTTGCGCAGGGCGGGGTAGTGCAGCACTTCCTCGCAGACCTGCGGCCAGACCGCGTCCAGCTCGCCCGTGCGGTTGATCGCCAGCGTCTGCCGGGTCAGCCAGACCCCGCTGGCGATACCGGGCTTGCCGGCCAAGGCGCGGGACAGATCGGCCTGGAAGCGCTCCAGCGTGGCGGCATCCGGGTTGGGGTTGCTGCGCGCGTCGGCTGAGGGCGCGGCCGGTGCAGGCGCAGCGGCCGGCGGCGTGGTGGCGGGGGCCGGTGCCGGTTCGGGCGCCGCTCCAACCGCAGGCGCAACCGGCGCGGGGGGGGCCGCCACCTCGGCAACAGGCGCGGTGTCCTGCACATGCAAGCCTTGCAGGCTCAATCCCACCAGCAGGCCCAGCGTGACCGCGCCGAGCGCGGCAATGGCGATCCGGCGCAGGGCTTCATGGCGGGCGCTGGCACGCACACGGGTTTCGATTTCCGCCGGCAGGTAGGGCTGCAGCAGCGGCCACAGGCGCGGACCGTCCAGCACCTCGACCGCCTGCTTCTCGGCAGCGCTGCGCCCGTCGCGTTCCATCCGGCCTTCGGTCAGCAGCACGCCGCCCTTGGCGCCGGCCAGGCGCGCAGCAGCCCCCAGCTCGTTCACTGCGGCGGTGCCGATACGGTAGGCAAGGCCATGCTTGCAGGACACCAGCCACTGGTTGGGGCCGTCGCTGAGCAGGAAGTCGCTGCTCGGCTCGCGGGATTCCTCCGCCGGGTCATTCAGTTCACGCAGGCCGCGCTGTTCGCGCAGCATGCGCTTGACCAGTACCGAGAACTCGCGCCAGTGCATGCCGGCCAGCGCTTGCAGGCCAAGTTGCATCTCCTTCTGCCGCCGCTTGATCCACCACAGATAGACAACAGCCAGGGAACAGGTAAGCAGGGCCGACAGCAGGGCCAGGATCCAAGGGAGCATGCAGGAGGTGCGCGGAAGGGGCGAATGCGGAAGACGACAGTGTAAAGGTCGCACTATCCGGCTGGGTCAGGACGTTCCTGACAGGAAGCGTGATGGAACGCTCAGATCGGCATACGGCGAGCACGAAAAACCCGCCAATCCTGAAGCCGTGAGGGGAGGGAACAAACGGCAGCCGAAGCGATTGGCGGGTTGCTCGCGATTGTCAATCAAATTTTATTGCATTGCAACAATGGCCGGTCAGGGCACGCTGCCTGGCGACTGATGGCTGCCCGGGGCGGGAGCATCGGTGCCCGAGGCCGCACGGTTTTCCAGCTTGGCCAGCCGCGCGTGCAGGGCGTCGATACGGGCTTCCAGCGCGGTCACCTCGTCCGCAGTTGGGACATGCAGGCGCTTGAGCACGCCCTGCACCTGGTCATCGAAGGCCTTTTCGACCTTGTTCCAGGTGCCAGAGGCCTTCTCGCGGGCCTCATCCAGTGAGGATTCCACGTTGTCGCGCCAGCCCGGGCCCTGTTCGCCGTGGCGTTCACGGCGGCGGGCCTCCCAGGCTTCGCCTTCCTTCACCAGGCCGTCGAAGAAGCGGCTGCCTTCGGCCTGTGCACGGCCCAGGGCGCCCAGGCCGGCCAGCCAGACCTGCTGCGCCGAGTCACTCAGCTTGCGCGAGAAGCGCTCGGCCTGGTCACCGAACGAGGCGTCGTCGTTGCGGCGGTCATCGTTTTCGTACTGGTTCATCGCACTTCCCGTGGGAGTTGGGCCTGCCCCCGAGAGTAGCGCGCACTGGCGTTGCACGGCCGTGACGGCCGCCGCCGGGGTTCAGCCCAGCTTTTCCTTCAGTACGCGCTGGATCTCGCCCTCGACCATGCCCTTCATCGCCGACAGCAGGAAGCCCAGCTTGGCGGTGACGCGCACGGCGCCCGGCTGCAGTTCGATCGCACCGTCCACGCCGCTGCCAGAGAAGTTCAGCACGTCGGCGGTCCAGGACGACTTCAGGCCGAAGCGCTCGGACAGCTTGGCGGCGACCTGTTCGATCGCGGCGCGTGCCTGCGCGTCGGGCAGGGCGTGGGCGTGGCGGACATCGATGGTGGACATGCAGGCTCCTGGCGCCGGGCGGGGATGATCAATGAGGGCGAGCATTGTGCGCATCGAGGGCCGTCGCGCCAAGCACTCATCGCAGGTTCTTCTTCGTTGGCGGCCAACCTGCTAGGCTGCGCCGCGTGCAGAACCTGCTTGTTCACTTCAGTCAACAACAACAGCCCGACCAGCCGCTGCGGCCCGGGGTGCAACGCATCGTGCGCCAGGCCAACGGCAGTGTGCGGCTCGGCGACGCCGGCCACGGCGCCCTGCTGCTGGCGCAGTTCTGCATGGACGATCGCGGCCTGTGGCTGCAGGTCGGCAACGGTATCCGTGGCATCCACGTGAATGGTCGGCCGGTGCGTCGCATGGCGCTGCTGCGTGCAGGCGATGCGGTCTATGTGGACGGCGTGGAGATGGTGCTGCAGGGCGAGGTCGAGAGCCTGCTGCAGGCACCCGCGCCGAAGAACGACGATGGCACCGATGAGCAGCAGCGCCTGCTGCGCGGTGTCGGCGGCCTGCATCATGGCCGCAGCTATACGCTGTCGCGGGCACGGTTGATCGGCCGCGGCAGCGACGCCGACATCGCCATCGACGATCCGGCCTTCGCCGAACAGCACGCCCGCGTGGAAGTGCACGGTGATCGTGTGCTGCTGCGCGACCTCGGCAGTGCCGACGGCACCCGGGTCAACGGCGTGGCCGTGCGCCACTGCTGGCTGCAGGCCGGCGACCAGGTGGTGTTCGATGGCCAGCATCGTTTCGTGCTGGAAGTGCCGCATGATCCACGTCGGCGGCCGTTGCCGGCCGAGGACGAGTCCGGCGAGGACGCGGAACAGGCGCCGGTGCTGCCTGTGACGCCGCGCAGAGTCCGGCACTGGCCGTGGCTGCTGGCCAGCGCCTTGTTGCTGGCAGCAGTGCTCAGCCTGCTGCTCTGGTTCGGCGCGCGCTGACGGTCGCGCGGTGACGGTAGTGTCGGCCGCTGGCCGGCAACCGCCGCCCCGAATCCATGAGGTTGCCGGCCAGCGGCCGGCACTACCCGGTCGCGTCGCCAATGGATTCCAATGAAACCAAATTTCCCTTGCGCCACAAGGCCGCAAGGCTGGTGCACTGCGGCATACTAGGGGTCTTGCCCCACAGGTGTGACATGACGCGCGCGTTCAACTTCAGTGCCGGCCCTGCGACCTTGCCGGAATCGGTCCTGCGCCAGGCGCAGGCGGAAATGCTGGACTGGCACGGGTCCGGCGCTTCGATCGTGGAAATGAGCCATCGCGGCGCGGAATTCATGTCCGTGGCTGCCGAAGCCGAGGCCGACCTGCGTCGCCTGCTCGACATCCCCGACGACTATGCGGTGCTGTTCCTGTCCGGTGGCGCCACCACCCAGCAGGCGCTGATCCCGCTCAACTTCGCCAGCCCCGGCCAGCGTGCCGACTACGTGGTCAGTGGTCACTGGGGCAAGACCGCGGTCAAGCAGGCCGGGGTCTACGTCGACGTCAACATCGCCGCCAGCAGCGAGGCCCACGGCTACCGCGAGCTGCCGGCGCGTGCCGACTGGCAGCTGTCGCGCGATGCCGCCTACGTGCACATCACCGCCAACGAGACCATCCACGGCGTCGAATTCCGTGATGTGCCCGATACCGGCAACGTCCCGCTGATCGCCGACTTCAGCTCGTCCATCGCCAGCGAACCGCTGGATGTGCGCCGTTATGGCGTGATCTACGCCGGCGCGCAGAAGAACCTGGGCCCGGTCGGCATCGCGGTGATGATCATCCGCCGCGACCTGCTCGAGCGCAGTGGCCAGCCGCGCGCGGACATCTTCGATTACCGCTCGCACGTCGCCCGCGATTCGATGCTCAACACCCCGCCGACCTGGAACTGGTATCTGGCCGGCCTGGTGTTCAAGTGGATGCTGGCCGAGGGCGGCTTGACCGAGTTCGCCAAGCGCAACGCCGCCAAGGCCGCGCTGGTGTACGGCGTCATCGACGGCTCCGGCGGCTTCTACCGCAATGAAGTCGCACATGCGGCCCGTTCGCGCATGAACATTCCGTTCTTCCTGCCCGATGCCGAACTCGACGCCCGCTTCGTCGCCGAAGCCAAGGCCGCTGGCCTGCTGGCGCTGAAGGGTCACAAGGTGGTCGGCGGCATCCGGGCTTCGCTGTACAACGCCATGCCGCTGGCCGGGGCCGAGGCGCTGGTCGCCTTCATGGCCGATTTCCAGCAGCGTCACGGTTGAGCAATGAACGGCGCGCACCGTCGGGTGCGTGCCCCGCAACAGGGAATTCCGATGGCAAGCAGCAAATCCAGCAAGAAGGTGCCGAAGAAGGCCGAACCGGCCAAGGACAGCGCCTCCACCAAGGCCAAGGGCAAGAGCACGTCCAAGGCTGCGTCGAACCCGGCGCCCACCCTGGCGCCGCTGGCGCTGGCCGATGTGCGTTCGAAGATCGACCAGATCGACCGCGACATCCAGAGCCTGATCGCCGAGCGCGCACGTTTCGCCCACCAGGTCGGCAAGGCCAAGGGCAAGCTGGCCGCTGCCGTCGACTACTACCGCCCCGAGCGCGAAGCGCAGGTGCTGCGCATGGTGGTGGACCGCAACGAAGGCCCGCTCAGCGATGAGCTGCTGGTGCACGTCTACCGCGAGATCATGTCGGCCTGCCTGGCCCAGCAGGAGCCGCTGAAGATCGGCTACCTCGGCCCGGAAGGCACCTTCAGCCAGCAGGCGGTGCTCAAGCACTTCGGCCGCTCCGCGCTGGGCCTGCCGATGGCCAGCATCGAGGAAGTGTTCCAGGAAGTGGAAGCGGGCAACGCCGATTTCGGCGTGGTGCCGGTGGAGAATTCGGGGCAGGGCACCATCCAGATCACCCTGGACATGTTCCTGACCTCCAACTTGAAGATCTGTGGCGAAGTGGAACTGCGCGTGCAGCAGTACCTGATGTCGCGCAGCGGCCGCATCGAGGACATCGAGCGCATCTACGCACACCCGCAGTCGTTCATGCAGACCTCGGCGTGGCTGCGCGCCAACCTGCCGAAGGCCGAGAAGATTCCGGTATCCAGCAACGCCGAAGGTGCGCGCCGTGCGCGCAACGCCGACGACGCGGCTGCCATCGGCGGCGAGAGTGCCGGCCACGTGTACGGCCTGAAGAAGGTGGTCACCAAGCCGATCCAGAACGATGCCGACAACACCACCCGCTTCCTGGTGGTGGGCCGTAACATCTTCCCGACCTCCGGCCACGACCGCACCTCGGTGCTGGTGTTCATCCATGACAAGCCCGGTGCGCTGTTCGACGTGCTCAGCCCGTTCGCCCGCCACGGCATCAGCATGAACCGCATCGAGTCGCGGCCGTCGCACCACGGCAAGTGGGAGTACGGCTTCTTCATCGACCTGGCCGGCCACATCGACGACGCGCCGATGCAGGCCGCACTGGCCGAACTGGAAGCGCACTCGGCACAGATCAAGGTGCTGGGCTCCTACCCGGTGGCCGTGCCCTGAGTGCTGCTGCGGCGGCCCTGGCCGCCGCTCCCTGATGCATCGCCGGCGCTGCCGGCGTTTACGGAATGATCGAACGATGAGCAACGCGCAACACTGGATCGCCCGCAAGGGCCAGCCGCTGCAGGGCAGCCTGACCATTCCCGGCGACAAGTCGGTCTCGCACCGCTCGGTGATGTTCGCCGCGCTGGCCGATGGCACCTCGCATATCGAAGGTTTCCTGGAAGGCGAAGATACCCGCGCTACCGCGCGCATCTTCAGCCAGCTGGGCGTGCGCATCGAAACCCCCAGCCCGTCGCAGCGCATCGTGCACGGCGTCGGCATCGACGGTCTGCAGGCACCCAGCGCACCGCTGGACTGCGGCAATGCCGGTACCGGCATGCGCCTGCTGGCCGGGTTGCTGGCGGGCCAGGCGTTCGACTGCACGCTGATCGGCGACGAGTCGCTGTCGGGCCGACCGATGCGCCGCGTCACCGGCCCGCTGTCGCAGATGGGCGCGAAGATCGACACCCAGGATGACGGCACGCCGCCGCTGCACGTGCATGGCGGCCAGACGCTGCATGGCATCGACTTCGCCTCGCCGGTGGCCAGCGCGCAGATCAAGTCGGCGGTGTTGCTGGCAGGCCTGTACGCGCAGGGCGAAACCAGCGTTGTCGAGCCGCACCCGACCCGCGACTACACCGAACGCATGCTGTCCGCGTTCGGCGTGGACATCGAATTCTCGCCGGGCAAGGCGCGCCTGCGCGGCGGCCAACGCCTTCGTGCCACGGATATCGTGGTGCCGGCCGACTTCTCGTCTGCGGCGTTCTATCTGGTGGCTGCCAGCATCATTCCGGGCTCCGAGCTGCGCCTGAAACAGGTCGGCCTGAACCCGCGCCGCACCGGTCTGTTGCATGCGCTGCGCCTGATGGGCGCGGATATCACCGAAGAGAACCCGGCCGAGCAGGGCGGTGAACCGGTGGCGGACCTGGTGGTGCGCTACGCCCCGCTGAAGGGTGCACGCATTCCGGAAGCACTGGTGCCGGACATGATCGACGAGTTCCCCGCGCTGTTCGTGGCGGCAGCTGCTGCAGAAGGCCAGACCGTGGTGACCGGCGCCGCCGAGCTGCGGGTGAAGGAATCCGATCGTCTCGCAGCGATGGCCACCGGCCTGCGCGCGCTGGGCATGCAGGTGGACGAAACTGAAGACGGTGCCACCCTGCATGGTGGCGTGCGCCTGGGCAGCGGCACCATCGAAAGCCACGGCGACCACCGCATCGCCATGGCGTTCGCCATTGCCGGCCAGATCAGTGACGGCGAGGTGCGCATCAACGATATCGCCAACGTCGCCACGTCCTTCCCGGACTTCGACGGCCTGGCCCGCAGCGCCGGATTCAACCTGGCCTGATCGTTACTGCATCCGCCGGGTCATGCCCGGCGGATCGCATTGCCCGGTGGGTGCCAACCTTGGTTGGCACGCACACATCTCCCGGTAGGTGCCGACCTTGGTTGGCACGCTTTCCCGCATAAAAGGACGGAGGCCGAAGCCTCCGTCTAAACATCACGAACCCCTCGTCCGCGATCAACGCTGCTCGGTACGGAAGTCCACCGGGACCCGCACTACGCTTGCTACTGCGCGGCCGTCATGCACCGCCGGCTGGAACTTCCAGTTCTGCACGGTATTGAGCACCGCACGATCCAGATCGCGACTGCGCTCCCCGCTGCGCGAGACGATCGCTGCGCTGGCGACATTGCCGCGGGTATCGACATTCAGGCTGGCGATCACGCTGCCCTGCACGCCACTACGTAGCGCGGCGGCGGGGTAGGTGGGCATGCGGTTGCTGGCCAGCGGGCGGGCTTCACGATTGCGCACTGCCGGCGCGGCCTTCCGCGAAGCAGTAGCCGGGGTTGCCTGGCGCGCGGCAGGGGCCGCTGCATCCGTCACCGCGGGCTGCTCAGGGGCCGGCAGCATGCGCTCACCGACCGGCGCCGGTGCCACGTCTTCCTGGTTCGAATGACGCAGCCAGAGCAGGGCGCCGGCAAACATCGCCACGATCAGCGCGATCCACATCCAGAGCGACGTGGGCTTGTGCTGCGCGCTTGAATCCTGCGGCAGCTGCGGCGAATGAAGGTCTTCATGGGTGGTGGCGGTCATCGCAAACTCCTTCCGTCAATGGACGACGTGGGCAGTGTTGCCCGAGCCACGGACGGGAAGTGTCAGCGTTGCGTCAACGCCACCGGCAGGGTTCAGTTTGCCTGCCGGGAAGTGTTCAGTTATTGCGTCTTGAAGTCGAACGGCACTTCAATGCTGCCGGGTACGGCCTGGCCGTTGCTCTGCGCCGGAGTGAAGCGCCAGCGGCGCACAGCGTCGGTGGCGGCACGGTCGAGCTCGCGTGAACCGCTGCGCTGGATCACCGTGGCATTGTTCGGATAGCCGGTGGCGTCCACGTCCACGCGTACCACCACCGTGCCGGTTTCACCGGCGCGCAGGGCGGCGGCGGGATAGGACGGCGGCGGCGACTGGCCGGCAATCGGCATCGGCTGGCTGTTGCCGGTGGCCGCCGGCGCAGGGCCCGGTGCAGCAGGAGCCGCTTCAGCCACGGGCGCGGGCGGTGGCGGGGCCGTTTCCACCAGCTTCGGCGCTTCTTCCTCCACCGGTGCCGGCTTGGCATCGGGCATGTCGCTGGAACCGGCGGCAGCGGCCAGTGGTTCCGGCAGGGGCTCGATCTGGGCGGTTTCCTGCGGGGTCTGGGCAGCCGGATCGGCGCGGAAGAACTCCTTGTCGCGACCGGTCAGCCAGACCAGCACGAACAGCAGTACGCCCACGCCGAAGGCGATGCCGGCGATCTTCAGGGCGTTGCGCGGGATATGCACAGTGAACGACTTGGCGGACGACGAGCGGGGTGCAGACATGGACCGGACCAGTACGGAATGGCTCGATTCTGCCACGGCGGGAATGAACCGGGCGGCAGAAATCCGTATAACAAGCGATAATCCCATCCCTGATACCCACCACGACACCTGCCATGCTTGATCCAGCCCTGCTCCGCCACCAGCCCGCCGACCTCGCCGAACGCCTGCGCACCAGCCGCGGCTTCGAGCTCGACGTGTCTGCCCTGGAGTCCCTGGAGGCTGATCGCAAGCGCATCCAGGTGCGGACCCAGGAGTTGCAGAGCCTGCGCAACAGCCGTTCCAAGGCCATCGGCCAGGCCAAGGCCAAGGGCGAGGACGTCTCGGCCATCATGGCCGAGGTCGCAGCCTTCGCCGACGAGCTGAAGGCCTCGGAAGTGGCGCTGGACGAGCTGCGCGAGAAGATCGAAGCGATCTCGATGGGCATCCCGAACCTGCCGGCCGATGACGTGCCGGCCGGTGCCGACGAGAACGACAACGTCGAGCAGTCGCGCTGGGGAACCCCGCGCCAGTTCGATTTCAAGGTGCTCGACCACGTCGAACTGGGCGCCCGCAACGGCTGGCTGGACGGCGAGACCGCGGCCAAGCTGTCCGGCTCGCGCTTCACCGTGCTGCGCGGCCCGATCGCGCGCCTGCACCGTGCGCTGGCCCAGTTCATGGTCGACCTGCACACCGGCGAGCACGGCTATGAGGAAACCAACGTGCCGCTGCTGGTCAACGCCGATTCGTTGCGCGGCACCAGCCAGCTGCCGAAGTTCGAGGACGACCTGTTCAAGACGGCCGTGGGCGATTCCACGCGCTACCTGATCCCGACCTCGGAAGTGCCGCTGACCAACATCGTGCGCGACGAGATCGTCGACGCCGAACGCCTGCCGTTGCGCATGACCGCCCACTCGATGTGCTTCCGTGCCGAGGCCGGCAGCGGTGGTCGCGACGTGCGCGGCATGATCCGCCAGCACCAGTTCGAGAAGGTCGAGCTGGTCTCGATCAGCCGCCCGGAAGACAGTGATGCCGAACACCAGCGCATGACCCGCTGCGCCGAAGTGGTGCTGGAAAAGCTGGGCCTGCCGTACCGCAAGGTGCTGCTGTGCACCGGCGACATGGGCTTCTCTGCGGTGAAGACCTACGACCTGGAAGTCTGGCTGCCGTCGCAGGAGACATACCGCGAGATCTCCTCGTGCTCGAACTGTGGTGATTTCCAGGCCCGCCGCATGCAGGCGCGCTGGCGCAACCCGGCCACCGGCAAGCCGGAACTGGCGCATACCCTGAACGGCTCGGGCGTGGCCGTCGGCCGCGCGATGATCGCGGTGATGGAGAACTACCAGAACGCCGACGGCAGCATCACCGTGCCGGAAGCCCTGCGCCCGTACATGGGCGGCCTGGAAACCATCGCCTGATTCCCTGATCGGGCGGTGCTGCGGCTCTGGTGGGTGCCATGCTTGCATGGCACTGCTGCGGCTCGGGTGGGTGCCATGCTTGCATGGCACCGTATCCACGCCATGCGTGGATGAACCCCACGATCACTCCACAGCGCGCAACTTCTCCAACGGCACCCATCCCGGGTCGCCGGCCTCCGGCACGCACCACGCCCAGCCATTGAGCGTGCGCTGCCCACGCAGCAGCTGTCCGGGATCCACATCCAGTTCCCGCGCGCAGTAGTCCTCCGTGGCAAACGCGCCACCCTGCGCGTCGCGACCGATCACCGGCGCCGGCACGAAACCGGGGTGCTGCCCCTCGGCCTCGCACAGGAACCAGTCATCCCAGCCCTCCGGGCCTTCATAGCGTTCGCCCACTACCAGCGTCTGGCCGCGGCGCAGGGTGATCGGGTGCGGAAATTCGCTGCGGTGCGCAGTGGTCACGATGTAGTTCATGGCCCCAGCCTAACGTGCTGGTGAGCGCCGCGCATGGCACCGAATCCACGCATGGCGTGGATCTACTGACGCAAAAAAACGGCCCCGCAAAGCGGGGCCGCCAGGGTGGGCCGGGATGGGGGAGGGGATCCACGGCCCGCGTTCAGCGCCTCGACGAGGAGAGAGCGGCGCCGAACGCTGGAACGCTTATGCAGCGACGGCTTCGACCACTTCGTGCGACGGCAGAGCTGCCAGTGCACCGGCTATGGCGTCTTCACGGTGCTGCGGCGAGTAGGCGATGCCCTCGGCGCGCACGAACTCGACCTCGTTGATGCCCATGAAGGCGAACACCTGGCGCAGGAACGGCTCCTGGAAGTCGGCCGGCGAGTCGGTGTAGATGCCACCGCGGCTGCTGGCGATGATCACCCGCTTGCCACCGGCCAGGCCCACCGGGCCGTTCTCGGTGTACTTGAAGGTGCGGCCGGCCACGGCCACGCGGTCGATCCAGGCCTTCAGCGTGGAAGGAATGCTGAAGTTGTACATAGGCGCGCCGATCACCACGATGTCGGCCTCCAGGAACTGCTGCATCACCTGTTCAGCATCGGTCGCCTCGGCGGCATCGGTCCTGGCCAGCGAGCTGCTGCGCAGATGCGGTACCGGATTGGCGTCAAGATCGCGATAATCGACCTGCAGGCCATCGATCTGGCCCGTGAAGCGGGTAACCACGGCGGCCGACAGCTGGCGCGAGACGGAATTGTCGCCAAGCACGCTGGCGTCGAGATGCAGAAGCTTCATGGCAGTCACCTATGTTCTGGAGGGAAGGGGCGGGGTGGCCCCGCCGACGGAGAGAACGATAGGTTGTTGCAAAGGCGGAATAAAGGTGATTGAATGCCACGTATTGTTCTAGATATGGAACTCGGGCATGCATGACCTGAATGATCTGTACTACTTCGCGATGGTGGTCGACCACGGCGGATTCGCCGCCGCCGAGCGCGCCTTGGGTATCCCCAAGTCGCGACTGAGCCGCCGCATCAGCCAGCTGGAAACCGACCTGGGCGTGCGCCTGCTGCAGCGCTCCACGCGCCGTTTCGCGGTCACCGATGTCGGCACCAGCGTGCACCGCCACGCCCAGACCATGCTGGCCGAGGCACAGGCCGCGCGTGAAGTTGTCGACCGCCTCAGCGCGGAACCGCGCGGCGTGGTGCGCGCCAGCGTGCCGGTGTCGCTGGCGCAGATGCAGCTGCCCAAGCTGCTGCCCAAGTTCCTCGAGCAGTACCCGAAGGTGCGCCTGCAGCTGAACATCAGCAACCGCCGCGTGGATATCATCAACGAAGGCTACGACGTGGCCCTGCGCGTGCGCTCGCGCCTGGACGATGACGGCAGCCTGGTGATGCGCAGCTTCGGCCAGGTGCAGGAATTGCTGGTGGCCAGCCCGAAGTACCTGGACCGCGCCGGCCGGCCGAAGGATCCGGAAGAATTGACCCAGCACGTCACCCTCAGCATCAGCGAAGACGAAGCCCGCCAACGCTGGGAGCTGCACGGGCCGGAAGGCGAAGTGCGCCGGGTCGACCTGCAGCCGCGCGTGGCCGGCTTCGACTTCCCGCTGCTGCAGAGCATGGTGAAGGACGGTTTCGGCATCACCATGCTGCCGGAAACCGTGTGCGCCGACGCCGTGCGCAACGGCGAGCTGGAAGTGGTGCTGCCGGACTGGTCGCTGCCGCAGGGCGTGTGCCATGCCGTGTTCGCCTCGCGCCGCGGCCTGCTGCCGGCGGTGCGCGTGTTCATCGACTTCCTGGCCGAACATCTGCCGCCGCAACTGGAGGCCTCGCGCCTGGATTGCGGTGGCGCCTGTGAAAAGGCCAAGGAGCGGATCAAGGCCAGTGCGCTGGGCGCGCTGGCGGTGGACGCGGGCTGAGGCACCTACCCGCAACTGCACCGCCAATCTGTGAAACGGTAGCGCCGGGCCATGCCCGGCGTTGCTACTTTTCGGCCCCGGTCAGTTCCGGCCGAACAGCCGGTCCCAGAAGCTGCGCCGCGGCGGTGCGGCCGGCCTGGGCTCGGTAATGACCGGTGCTTCCAGCACCGCCATCAGCTCCGCGCTGCGTGGCTTCTTCAGGAAGCGCGCGTAGTCCAGGTAACTGGTCACCTTGCTCATGTGCAGCCGCTCGGGCATTGCCGGCAGCGCGCCGCCCTGCAGCAGTACCCGCAACGCCTCTGGGCGATCCAGACGGATCGCCTCGAACACGGCGGTGCCACCGCATCCGGGCTCGATCTGGTTGGCGCGCTGCGGCGCATCCTCCAGCAGGGCACGCAGTGCCTCCACGTCATCGCGCTCCACGGCGGCCACCAGTCGCGCCAGCGCCTCGGCCTCCGCAGCTGGCAGGTTGTCGCGATACGCCTGGTCGGCGATCTCGCGCTGGTCGCGCCCATCACCGCCTTGGATGCACAGGAAATCGGTGACCAGAGCGACCGGAATGCCGGACGTATCCAGCGCCCAGTAGCTCGGATAGACGCCGTCGCCCCAGCCGCTGGTGAATACGACCAGGCCGTGCGGTGAGTCCTCGCCCCAGGGGCGGTACTCGGCGCCTTCATCCAGGCCGTCATGGTCGATCAGCGCATCCGACCACGCGTTGTCTTCGTCGCCATCGGCCTGTTCGATCAGGGCCAGCAGCGCCCGCTGGGTGTCGGTGTCCATGAAGCAGCCGATGCCAGCGTCGACCGGATAGCCGATGAAGCTGTCTTCATCCAGGCCGGTCAGGTCCTGCGTGGTCCAGCGCGCCATCTGCCAGTGCAGGGCAGACGCAGTGAGGGCTTCGCGGGGTTTGAACCAGACCACGGCCAACGCCGGGCGGCCGCTGTGCACGATGACTTCGACCGGATGCCGGCCCAGCGGCGCGGTGTAGTCGGCCAGCGCCGGCGCCTCGGCCTGCACCAGCGGATCGCAGACAACCAGATGCCCGCTGTTGACCGGCAGGTGTCCGGCGAAGGTGCGATGCAGGGCCACTGCGGCCAGCTGGGTATCGTCCAGCAGGGTGGTGCGCAGGTTGGCCAGATCGAGGTGGGCCATGGCGGCTCCGGATGCAGTCGAGCCCTCACCGTGCCGGATGCGAGGGGCGGGGGCAAGGGTGGTCTTGGGCAAATGGCCTTCACGTGCGAGAATACGCCGCTGCCCGGGCGACCGGGACCAGATTGGAGAGGTGGCCGAGCGGTTTAAGGCACCGGTCTTGAAAACCGGCGAAGGGTCAAACCTTCCGTGGGTTCGAATCCCACTCTCTCCGCCAAGAGGTTCAGAAGAGCCCCTGGAAACAGGGGCTCTTTTGTTTTTCCGGACAGTGCGAGAAGGATCTCGTGGGCGAATGCCGTCAGTTGAGGGCTCGTGTCATCAGTCTGACTCCGGTTGTGCCGGATATTGCTGCACGAACTGGTGGGTCGATCTCGTTCGGCTATGCCCAGATTCGCTGCCAATTGTCTCAGTTGACGCTTATGGGCAATGTCATTGATGCGGGCATCGTGTAGCTTCCTCAAGAAGCTTGTTGCCCCGCCTGCCGACTGGAAGCATCGGCTGATGGTTAGCAATGGATAGCAGCACAGTTGGATCGGAGCGACGGGCAGCGCTGCATCGATATGGTCCTATGTACATGTCGAAGCCTCCGTACCCGCTGCGAAATGCTGTTGCTAGGCAAGTTCGATCGGCAATTTCAAGGAAGAGGTAAGGTCATGAGGAAGATCCGACGGGGAAGTCCGGGTACATTTCTTTCTGAAGCAGGTATCAGCTGGCTTGCCGCTCGGCTGATGATTACGCTTCTCTTTGTGGCGGGCTGTGCGATGTCCCCTGCAGCGCGTGCATACACGTCTATGCAGCAGGCAATGGCTACATGCCAGGCAACACTGCCTGCATACGCTGGGCACAACTATTGCGCACCTGGATATGGGGTCGGTTGGATCGGAAACCCGCCTGGACCTCACGCTTTCATGCGTCCTGTGGGGCAGTCACGATTGCATGTGGCAGCTTGGGGGTTTGGGTGTCCTTCCGAGGAGAAGTGGAGCAGGCGCGCAGGGCGATGCGTTCAGAAAGACGGCCCACCCGAGTATCCGCTTCCCGGTCTCGAGGATCCTGAAACTGGCGAGTACGGCTCACCGAAATGCGACAGCAATTGTCTCATTGCGGGAGGCAACGGAAGCAATCCCATTGACAGCGCCACCGGCAACAAGCGGCAGCATGAAGTCGACTTTGTTGGTGCGGGCGTCTTCCCGCTGAGCCTGGAGAGGACATACAACAGCGGTCGGGCGCTTGAAGGTGATCCTCTGCCGATGGGGGCGGGTTGGACGCATTCGTACTCAGCACGCCTTTATCCGGTGACGGATGGCAACTATGTGATGTATCGGATCATTGCGCGGCGCTCAAATGGAGCGCGGCAGAGCTTCACTCGCGTTGGCGATGAGTGGCTGAGCGATGCAGATGTTGCAGGTAGGATCAGTGTTTTCATGAGTGGAGGGGCACTCAGCTCGTTCACCTATTCGCGCGGCGACGGCACCGTAGAAACCTATGATCGTGATGGTCTGCTCACATCGATCACCGATCTTGGCGGTCATCGACAGGTACTGTCCAATGCTTATGCGGATGGCATCAAGAGGCTGGAGAAGGTAACCGACCCCGAAGGGCGAAGTCTGGTCTTCACGTACAAGGATCGAATGGTCGCATCGGTTACGTTGCCAACCGGGCGTGCTATCCGATATGGCTACGCCGATGGGGATCTGGTCAGCGTTTCCTATCCGGAAGCGCCAGCCGGTGAGTCCGTCCGTCGCTACCACTACAACGAATTGGATCAGACGACTGGTGTTTCCCAGCCCCACACGTTGACGGGCATCACCGATGAAAGTGGTCAGCGCTACGCGAGCTGGGGTTACGATGGCTATCGGCGTGGTGTTTTGAGTGTCCACGGTGACTACGCGACGGGTACCATCGATAGAACCTTGCTAGCGTTCAATGACGATGGCACGACGACTGTCACCGACAGCTTGGGGAAGGTGCGCCACTATGGCTTCGATGTGAAGCATCGTGTCGCCCGGCTCGCGTCCCTCGATGAGCTGTGTCTGGGGTGTAGCAACACCGCCAGGGCCAAGACCTATGATGGGAATGGCATGGTGTAGTCATCGGTGGACTTTGCCGGTAACGAGACAACATTCAGTCACAACGCGCGCCTGCTCGAAGTCCAGCGTGTCGAAGCTGCCAACGATGCAACGGGTCTGCGGCGAACCGTGCAGACCGACTGGCATTCCAGTTTAAGGGTGCCGGTCGAGCGCCGCATTCTTGATGCGGCGAACGTATTGGTATCCAAGTCCACCTGGACCTATAACGCACGCGGGCAAGCGCTGGCTGCCACGCAGGTCGATCCGGCGACGGGCGAGACGCGAACCACGACAAGCACCTACTGCGAAGCGGACGATGTGGCTGCAGCGCGGTGCCCATTGCTTGGTCTGCTTACTCAGGTCGACGGACCCCGATTGGATGTCACTGACACGACCTCCTATGTCTACTATCCCAGCAGCGATGCGGGCTGCGCTGCGGGCTCCGGCTCATGCCTCTACAGGAAAGGCGACCTGTGGAAAGTCGTTAACGCAGCGGGTCACATCTCCGAGGTGCTTGCCTATGACGGGGCTGGAAGACCGACGTCTGTCAAAGACCCCAATGGCATCGTTACCGAGATTGCGTACCATCCACGTGGCTGGCCAGCCATTGTCAGATTTGATTCCGCATCCGGCGCCGGTGCGCGCGCGATCAGTCTCGACTACTGGCCCACAGGCCTAGTCAGGCAGGTGACACAGCCAGATGGATCATCTATTTCCTACTCCTACGACGTAGCTCACCGATTGACGGCGATTTCCGATAGCCAAGGAAACTCAATCACCTTCATCCTGGACAATGCGGGGAATCGCGTCGCGGAAGAGACGCGGGATGTAAATGGCGAACTGAAGCGAGCGCTCAGCCGGATCTACAACCAGTTCGGGCAATTGGCGACAGAGGCGGATGCCGGCGCCAATCCCACTGATTTCTCCTACGATGCCAACGGTAACATCGCTTCCACGACCGATGCTCTGGGCCGCAAGAACCGACAGCAATACGATCCATTGAATCGCCTTGTGCTGTCCCTTCAGGATGTCGGCGGTTTGAATGTGGAAGTCCGTACGCACTACAACGCCATGGATCAGGTGACCCGGGTAACTGATCCCAAGGGGCTGTCTACAACCTATTCCTACAACGGCTACGGCGACCTGACTGGGCAAGTCAGTCCAGACAGCGGTGCCAGTCTGTACACGGTTGACTCCGGTGGTAACCGTCGGACGTTCACCGATGCCCGTGGTGTTACTGCTTCGTATCGGTACGATGCTCTGGATCGGGTGATTGGAATTGCCTACCCGGATACCAGTCTTGACGTGAGCTACAGCTATGACCTGGCGCCAGAGTCGTGCCCTGCCGACGAGCGGTTTGCAAAGGGGAGGCTCGGCGAGGTGCAGCATGCTGGCGGCAGCACGCTGTATTGCTACGGTCGGCTTGGCCAGATCACCCGGAAGGTGCAGACGATCAATGGTCTGACACGGACAGTGCGATACTCCTACAGTCCATCCGGAAACCTTGCGACATTGGTGTACCCGGACGGGAGCATTGTCGACTACGTCCGGGATGGCTTTGATCGTGTGAATCAAATTGGCCTGACCCGGCTTGGTCAGGCCCGGCAGGTCGTGGTGAAGGACGTAGCCTACGCCGCCTTCGGTCCGGCGATCGGCTGGACGTATGGCAATGGTCGGCGGCTGGATCGTTCTCTGGATCTCGACTATCGCGCACAGGCTGTGAATGATCCGACTCCCGGGGGCTCTCCCAGAGCTACAGCTACGATCCCGTTGGCTCCATCGTGGCGCTGAAGAATGGCAGTGGCTCGCAGGTGATGGCCCGCTATGCCTATGATGCCTTGGGGCGCCTCACGCAGACTCAGGATGGGCTCACCGCAACGCCCATCGAAACCTATGCATACGATTCCACTGGTAACCGCACGTCGCTGAAGACCGCGGGTGGCGCCTCGCTCTACACCTATCCCGCGACGAGTCATCACCTGACGGCTGTGGATGGTGTGGGGCGCGATCATGATGCCTCCGGCAACACCGTTCGCGTGGAAGGCAAGGAATACGTGTACAACGACGCCAATCGCATGGCAGCGGTGAAGCAGGACGGGAATTTGCTTGAGGGCTACGCATACAATCACCTAGGGGAGCGCATTCTTCGCGTTCCGTTCGGCGGTGATAAGCAGATCACCCTCTATGACGAAGCCGGGCAATGGCTGGGCGACCACTTTGAATCAGGTCGGTCGCAGCAGGCGATCTGGCTTGAAGACTATCCAGTGGCATTGATCAGCTCTGCAGACGCTGGTTCTCCGGAGTTGGTCTACATCCAGCCCGATCACCTCGGAACGCCGCGCGTCGTGGTCGATCCTGTCCGCAACACTGCCATATGGGAATGGAGCAGCAAGAGCGAAGTATTCGGCAATCAGATGCCGAATACGGATCCAGATGGAGATGGCGTGGCATTCGACCTTTCACTTCGTTTCCCGGGGCAGCAGGCGACGGAAGCGACCGGGTTGTTCTACAACTATCAACGCGAGTATGACCCAGTAGTGGGGCGCTACTCCCAAAGCGATCCGATTGGGCTCGCTGGGGGTATTTCAACATTCAGTTATGTAAGTGCTCGGCCTGTCCAGCGCGTTGACCCAAAGGGTCTTCGCGAGCTGCAGCGCTTGGCTGGACAGCTGGCCGATACAGGGCGGAGCTCGGAGATGGATACCGCAGGCGTTGTGGCATCGAGTGCAACGGCAGCGCAGTTCATGGATCTCGGTGCGTGGCTCGATCCGACAAGCGGCAACGCGTCGCTGTTGGGGGCGCTGATGAATTCGGCGTGGTTGACCGATAAGGAACGAAGGGATCTCGAGTACCGGAAGTACAAAGAGTTGAATCAGCAGGGATATAAGCGGGATGAGGATCCATGCAGAAATCTTAGGAATAGAATCGAGTACATGAAGAAGCTTGCCTTGGCGCGGCATTCATGGGACATGCGATGGATGACGCCAAAGTACCCTGGAGGGCGCCATGCTGCGGTGAATGCCAGAGATTGGGCGGAGCTGAAGATCCTTGAAGAGAGACTTCGGAGGGAGTGCCCCGATGAGTGCAACTGATCCGGAACTGAAGAGGCTGCTTGCGAGGTTCGATGATTACCACACCTTCGAAGGCTGCGAGCTGACGTGCCCTGAAAGCCATGGGATCGATGACGATACACCGCTGCATGTAGCGGCGTTCAACAATGACGTGGAGCTGCTGAAGGGGCTGATGCCGTTCGTGACGAATATTGACGTGCTCGGAGATATTGGGCTGACGCCGATGGCGAATGCGGTGATTAATGAAGGTTTCGAGGCCGTTGTCTATCTTCTTTCCTGTGGTGCGGACCCCATGATCTTGGATGAGGTGGGCGATTCGGTGCTGGAAATAATGAAGAGGAGGCCCGTCTTCAATGAGCTGGTCGAGCAGATCGAGAGCGGGTCGCCGGGGAAGGTTCGAGGTCGATGAGGTGTGGGTAATGGAGCGCGCTCTTGACTCTGCAGTTCTCGGCGGCCTGAGAGGATCGCGGCGTCAGGATGGCGCGTGATTGCTCGTAGGTGCCATCGTGTTTCGTCGGCGACACTTCCACTGGCGCGCTAGGCTGGATCAGCTCGTTCATATCGACTGCTGATGCATTGAGCCCAACCTGCGCCTCGAACTCTCACTTGTTCTTGTGCCTCGCGCAAGCAGGTCACCGACCGCGCTGACTCGGGGACAGGTATCGTCTTTCCCCACATTCTGTTTCAGCGCATCTCAATGGGTTCCTCGCAGTATGAGCAGGTGTGCATGCTCGGCGCGATCGCGCTCCCAGGTGATGCCGGACCGGCTTGAAAGCGCTGTGGCACGCGCGAATGCAGTCATTGACATTTCGGGTGTCCGCGCGGAAGCGTATGAGCGGGGCAGTGGCTTGAGGTCACCGCCGCTCGTGGAGCTTCGCTGTGTGTTCACCATTATCTGCAGTACGGAGGTTGCATGATCCCGTAAGAAGACGTCGTGAGGACGTGCGGGGTCTTTGCGATGCCTCGCAACTCCGCCTCCATTCAGACGAAAGCTTCGGCCCAGGAGGGGCTTTTTCTTTTCCGGAGGTGCCATGGCTCAGGGCCGGCACCCTGAGTCAGGCGCATGTGGATGGAGCAGGGTGTATTCACCCAGGCCGCCCACCCCTCGGCTTGTTATGGCACAACGGGTAACTCGAGCACGACCGGAAGGCCCCATGCGGCCCATTGCGGTCCACGAACACGCCGACCTTGCACACCGGACAGCGCTCTTCGTGGATGGCTGCGCCTGAAATCGCGGTCACTTCCACTGCTCCGTCCTTCACCAGCTCGTCCAGGAACGGCGAACGCTTCCCCTGTAGGGTGAACATGGCCACCGAGCGTCGCGCACGCGTCAGCGCGACATAGAACAACCGCCGCTCTTCGCTCAGCGGGTAGGTATCACCCTCCGGCATTGCCAGGGAAAGCACCGGGTCATCCGAGCGCAGGCTCGGGAAGCTGCGGTTGATCATGCCCGGCAGAATCACGTAGTCCGCCTCGCATCCCTTCGACCGATGGACCGTGAGGAACTCCACGTCCATCGTGCTGCCGAAGGCAGTCTTCCAATCCGGTGGTACCGCGCTGCGATCGGCGCGATACCGCCCCAGGATGAATACAGTCACGCGCCCATTGCGGCCCTGCGGCACCGCGCCTGACAACAGCTGCTGATGCAGCCTGGCGAGGTACTGGCGAACGCCATCCTGCAGCTCCTCGCGACGATTCATCTGGAACGCTTGCAGCACTGGCCCCATTGCCGGTGCGGCAGAACGAACCGCCTTGGCAATCTGCGCTGGATTCCGGCTGATGAAGCGGCTGGACGCATCGCAGAGCGCCTGCGGGCAGCGGAATGTCTGCTCCAGTTTCAGCACCTGGCCATGCCCCATCCATTCGCGGAATCCGGTCATCACCGAAACGTCGGCGCCGGCGAAGCGATTGATCGACTGCCAGTCATCGCCTACTGCAAACAGGTAGCGTCCTGGTTTACTTACCAATGCTCGGCAGAGCCGGGCGCGGGCGCGCGAGGCATCCTGGAATTCGTCGGCCATCACCAGTTCGTAGGGCGATTCATAGCGGCCCTGTTCGAGCAGGTCGGCCGCCATGTTGAGCATGTCTTCGAAATCGATGCCGTGCTCGTCAGCCAGTGCGTTGTCCCAGGCCTGGAAAACAGGACTGGCGATTTCCAGGAAGCGCCGATGCCGTTCCTTGAACTGGTCTTCGGGCATCTGTCGCAGGCGCTCCGCCATATCGTCCAGCGTCAGGCAGTTGCTCTTGGCATGGGCAATGAAGGTGCGCATCAGCCCGATCAGATCCGCGTCCGGCATGGGCTTTGCGCCCTGCTCGGGCAGCTCGCGGTCGGGGTTGGGGTCGAGTTCGACACCGGACTCGCCAAGCCTCTCCGCAAGATCCTGCAGGGCATGTCCACTGCGCAGACCAAACGAAGTGGTTTCGACAAGGGCGGTGCCGCGTGCCGCATGCTGCTGGCGCTTCCAGTGCATGCCATCGGCGTAATGGGCGAAGTGCGGCGGCGGTTGGCCATCGGCATCCAGCGCAAAGTGCTCGTGATACAGGCCGGCGTCCGGGTAATAGAAGTCGGGGCGATACTGGCGATGGGTGTCGGTTGCCGTATCGAATTCGTAGCGTCGCTCGTAGTCGTACGTCACGCCGTTGTAGAACAGCCAGTCGGCGATCACGCATTCTTCCAGGCTCTTCACCCGCTCACCCTGCAGGGTGCGGATGTAGGGCGTGCCATCGCGGTCGTAGCCATCGGCCTCCATTTCCGCGCCGAATGCCGGCAGGTCGCGCCCGAACACCAGGCGGAACATGTCCCATTGGGTGCGGAAGTGGATCGAGCGATCCTTCAGGTCGTCCACCAGTTCGGCCAGCTTGTTGAAGCCCAGCGTGGCGTCAATGGCCCATTCGGGGATGTCGGGCTTGCGGCCGGTGGCGCTGGCGATGATGGCCAGGCCCAGGGCGTGGAAGGTCCGGGCCTCAACCACGGTGTTGCCCATGCCGAGTCGATCGAAGGTTCGCTGCGCACGCTCCTCCAGTTCCTTGGCCGCATCCTTGTTGAAGGCGAGCATCACGATGCGTTCGGGCTCGACAAAGCCGCGGTCAATGGCATAAGCGGCCTTGGCGACCATCGTGGAGGTCTTGCCGGAGCCGGCCGCGGCCACGACCTGCACCCGATTGTCGAAGCAGATGACGGCGCGGGCCTGTTCCTCGGTCAGCGGCTTGCTCTCGACACGGCCCAGGAAGCCCCTGGCCAACACCAGCTCGCGCAGGGTCATGGCCTCATTGGCTTCGGCCCAGGCAGCGGGCCAATCCAGGTTCCAGTCGCGCAGGGCGTCCAGCGCTGCGCGATGGCTGTCCGCATGCAGATCTTCATGCACGTCTTCATCGCGGAACAGCTGCTCCAGCTCAGGCGGCTGCAGGGGCAGGTCTGAGCGCTTCGCCAGCAGCGCCTGCTGCTGCTCATGGGTGATCCAGCGGCGGCCGGCACCGCCACGATCGATGAGGGCATCCGCGTCGCTCAACCAGGACTGGATCTGCTCCAGAATCGTGTCGAACAGGGCCTTGCGTCCACGCGTGGTTCGCGCAAAGAGCAGGTGCTGCAGGGCCCCCGCAAGCCGGGACGCTGGTCCGTTGGGGAGCCCGTCCACGCACAGCCCGGCAGCATCGCCGGTCTGCAGTTCGACCCGTGACCAGAAGACCCCTCGATGGACCTGCACCTGCTGATCATCATCCACGCGCAGCCGGTACTGCTGGCCGGAGACACTGAGTTCAACGTACTCGCCATCAAGCCGCAGCGACCAATGGGGCGAACGGGTCAAGCGTCGGCCCCAGCCCGAAGGGCGCCATTCCATAGACATCCAGATACTGCCCCGCAAGCCTCAGTGGGGCGTACAGCGCCCCCAGGCCCACATGATAAGGGCCCTTGAAGATGCGTGCGGCCTTGCCCGCGGGCACGCCATCACTCGTAGGCGCGCTCCTGCTTCGTCGGCGGTACTTCCACCACATCACCGCGTCGGATCAGCTCGTCCAGATCCACCGCCGAAGCGGCCAGGGCATCCTGCGCATTGAAATCCCACTTGTCCTTGTACTCGCGTGCCAGCAGGTCGCAGACCGCTTTGGCACGTGGATAGGCATCGTCCTTGCCCTCGTTCTGCTTCAGCGCATCGCGATAGATCTGGCACAGCATGAGCTGGTGCGCATCCTCGGCGCGCTCGCGCTCCCAGGTGATGTCGGGCAGGCCCGAAAGCGCAGCGGCAAGTGCGAACGCGGTCATTGGCATGTCGGGTGTCCAGGCAGCGATGGGAACCCGAGCGTATGCGAGCGGCAGTGGCTTGGGGACACCACCGCCCGCGTCGTTTTACTGCATGTTCACCATTCGCCGCAGCATGGAAGCTGCATCAGATGCAGTTGATCCAGACGATCTGCTCACGCATTCACATCCACGACAATCCGCCCACGCACCTTGCCCGGAATGATCTGCTCATAGACATCCAGCACCTCGGCGAGGCCGATCTGCTGCACGGTGCTTTCCAGCTTCTGCGGGTCCAGGTCAGTCGCAAGCCGATCCCAGGCGCGCTGGCGAACCTCCTGCGGCGCATTCACCGAATCCACGCCGGCAAGCGTCACGTTGCGGAGAATGAAGGGCAGCACCGAGCCATGCAGCTCATCACTCTGCGCCAGCCCGCAGGCGGCCACGGTGCCTCGGTATTTCGTCTCGGCAATGGCGTTGACGAGGGTAGGGCCACCGGCCACATCCACCACCCCGGCCCAGCGCTCGGCACTCACCGGCCGCTCGCGCGGTTCTGAAAGCTGCGCGCGGTCGATGATCTCGGCGGCACCCAGGCTGTGCAGATACTCGGCGTGTTCCGGGCGCCCGGTGGCGGCCACCACGCGATAGCCCAGCTTTGAGAGGATCGCCACCGCGATCGAACCGACGCCACCGTTGGCGCCGGTCACCAGCACATCGCCCTTTTCGGGCGTCAGCCCCGCATGTTCGAGGGCCAGTACGCACAGCATGGCGGTATAGCCTGCGGTACCGATGGCCATGGCGTCGCGGGTGCTGAAGTTGCCGGGAATCCGGTTGAGCCATTCGCCCCGCACGCGCGCGCGCTGGGCCAGCCCGCCGTGATGTCCCATGCTCAGGTCCCAGCCATTGAGCACAACGCGGTCGCCTGGCTGGAAGTCGGCTCTGCTGGATTCCAGCACCACACCTGCCAGATCGATGCCGGGAATGAGCGGGAACGTCCGGATGACCGGACTCTTGCCGGTCAGGGCGAGCGCATCCTTGTAGTTCAGCGTGGAGTACTCGACGTCCACCAGAACGTCGCCGTCCATCAGATCGGCTTCATCAAAATCGACCAGCTCGGTCGAAACCTGGTTGTTCGTCTTGCGGGTGAGCAGTGCTTTGAACGTCATGCTGGGCCTCACATTCAAGGAATGGGGCCATGCTAGGCTCGCACCGTTATCGCAACAAGAACGATGAATTTCCGTAGGTACTATGGTTTTCCGGAGTATGCATGCGTAGCAGGCGTTGGGATGGCAAGAGCGGTTGCGCGGTGGAAGTCACGCTGTCGGTGATGGGCGGCGTGTGGAAGCCGATCATTCTGTTTCACCTGATGACAGGCAAGCGACGTTTCATGGAGCTGACCCGGCGTGTGCCCAACGCCACCCAGTCCATGCTGACCAGCCAGCTGCGGGAACTGGAGGCTGACGGGGTGGTGATCCGCCACGTGTACCCGGAAGTGCCGCCGAAGGTGGAGTACGAGCTTTCCGAATTCGGTCGCACGTTGGTGCCGGTGCTGCTTGCCATGCGCGAGTGGGGTGAAACCTATCGCGGCCATAAAGGCACGGACAGCAACGGCTGAGACCTGGAGTGGAGTGCCGAAGCAGTATCCGCAGTACTGCAGGCAGCGTATGTGGCGCGCAGCCTGGTTTCATGAAGGGCTGCGATGCGGTTCCTGTTCCGTGGACGCCCGGTTGCCTATAGTGGCGCTGGAACCCTGCAATGGAATGCCCATGCACGTGATGTCCCCCAGCCGGTGTCTGACGCTTGCACTTGCCGTTGCAGTGAGTGCCGGCGCCTGTGCGCGGCCACCGTCCAACGAACACGAAAGGAATTCCGCCATGTCCGGCGCAACCCAGACCGGCCGCACGATCAACGGCCACACCTATACCGATGCGCCCGTGGACGTGAAGCTCGGGCCGAATACCTTCCGCATTCCAGCCAACTACCTGGACAGCCAGATCGCACCGTGGCCGGGCGAGGGCGTGACGCTGGTCATCGAGTGGCCGGACATGAAGCCGACGGCGCCGGGTGCGCGGGCGAATCCGCGTACGAATGATTTCCGGAAGGAGATTGCTGTGGCGATCGATTACATCGATCGCGCGCCAATCGAAACATCATTGGAGCGATTGTCCTCTAACCAGGCATCCACCGAGGAAGGATCGGTGGAGCGAGGGGATCCTCGGGATCGGCTCGATCTGCGCATTGCGCGGCCCGACGTCATGGGTCTGACGCCTTACGCCATCGATGAAACGAGGATGGGGGTTTTCTCGAAGGAATACGAAGCACGCTATGGAAAACCGCCCACGCGCAATCCTGCCTTTGAAGATGACTGGTACATCGCGCGCGCTCCCAACGGCGGCCTGGCCACATTCATCAAATGCGAAAGCACGGCGTTCCGGGGGGATGGCGTTCGCCTGCAGGGCGATCAGGTCATCAGTGAGCAAGGACAAGCCGCCGCGGGGTGCTTCCACTATTTCTCGGATGTGGAGAACAAGCTTTCCATCTCGCTGAACTACAAGCGGGCCTTCCTGGCGGACTGGAAGCGGATGGAAGATGCGGTGCGGGATGTTCTCGCGCGCTCCCGCGTCCGGTAGTGAATGCACTCAGGAGCAGGCTATGAGTGGATTGACGCAAGAGAATCTCAAGATTCTGGCCAGCTATGCCAAGGCCGGAAACCGCGAGTTGTACTGGAACTATCTGTCGCAGCTGCCAGATGCGGATGGCTATGGCACGCTTGCGCTGGGTGTTGTTCGCAACGACAGCCTGCCAGGCCGCGTTGCAAACAGCTACGCGCAGGATTACGCCCGTGATCAGGAGGGCAAGGGCTCCGGCTTTCCCGATGCGCAGCTGAGCGAGCGCCAATGGGAGATGTTTGGGCAGACGCTTCTGCGCCAGGACCTGGAGCGACGCCTGTACTGGATGGAGCAGGGCCGCCCAGACCTGGCACTGAATCTTCCCGGCAAGGATGTAATGCTGGCTCACGACCGTGCATTTGAACGGCATGAACTCGATCCCAACTGCTGGACGCCGCGCGTGTTGCTGCAGGCGGCTGAGCAGAAGAGCGGCCCCGCGAAGCTGGAACAGATCTGGACCAACATGCTCAACAATGACTACGCCGGAGGCCCGCGTGTAGGCAACACCAGCGTCGATGCCATCAGCCAGATGGGATGGACGAAAGGCGGCCAGTACCTCACCCGGTTGAGCGTGCTGGAAGCCACCCAGGCCCTGGAAGGGCGCTCGGCGGTCGATCCGAACGTCATCGGTGGCAACAGCTACTACGCGATGTACTTCGAGGCGGACAGGAAATGGGCCAGCATCAGTGCGGGCGGCGGTCACATGTCGCTGCGCGAGATCACCGATCCCTCACGTATCGCCGAACTCAACGACGCGCGCGAGGTTCGTCTGGAGCGCCTGGAGAAGCGAACCCAGTTCCACCCGGACGACCCATATCGGACCATTACCCGCAGCCCGCTTACCGCAGCCGTGGACGACGTGGCGGATCCCTCACAGGCGCCGACCCGTCTGGCCGACATTGGTCCTGGCCACCGTGAGTACACATTGCTGCAGCAGGTGCGCGAAGGCGTGGCCGCGATCGATGCCAGCGCGGGACGTACCCACGATGAGAACAGCGAGCGTCTTGTGGCGAGCGTGATGGCCTTGGCCCGCCGCAACCAGCTTGAACGCGCCGATCACGTGCTGCTGAGCGCCCAGACGGCCGACGCTCCCGCAGGGCGGAACGTGTTCGTGGTGCAGGGCGAGATGACCGACCCCGCCCACCTGCGCGCTTCAATGCCCACGGATATAGCAGTACAGACGCCGGTTGCGCAGTCGTTGCAGCAGATGAAAGCGGTCGACCTGGATCGCCAGCAGACTGCCGCGCAACGCCAGCAGGAAATTGATGTGCAGGCGCGCGAGAACCATGCGATGCGGATGGGATGAAATCACACCGCCAGTCGCGTATGGAACCTTTTCAGTAGTAAGGCGCAGCGCCTGCCAGCCAATGCCAGCCCCCGAAATGGGGGCCGGCACGCATCACGGCAGTGCGTGGCTTACGGGATGGTGCAGCCGCTGTTCCGCAGGCAACGAGCAAACGCCGGGTAACAGACTTTCTCGCCATTACCCGCCGCCAGGCACGCGTCATACGCGGTATAGCAAGGGGTACAGCGGGACTGCGCGGAGGCACTGCCGATTCCCAGGGTCAGTGCAGCAGCCGCAATAGCAACAGACAGCTTGAATCCAATCTTCATGCTTCACTCCGTTGATAGCCCTCCTTGGGCAACGGCAACGCTACAGGCGGAGGAGATCGTGCACAAGTGACTGGAAGTGCCGACGGTTTCGGACACGCGTGGACCAGTGCCAGGCAACGATCTGCTTGCCGGCAGTGGATCAGCGCTACACGTGCTTCCGGTCAGAAGCTGTAGGCCGCCTGCACATACACCCGCCGTGGATCGCCGGGGAAATGCCCGTTGCGTTCAATGAAGCCACTGGCCGCGTACACCTTGTCGAACAGGTTCTTGACGTTGGCCTGGAACTGCCACTGCCTCCACGTGGTCTTCCAGCTCACGTCGAACACGGTGTAGGCCTTGACCGTCTGCCCATCCAGGCTGACGCGTTCGCCGACGTGATCGGCGCCAAAACCGATGGCGGAGTTGATCGCCGGCAGGTCATAACGCGTCCACAACCCCAGCTTGTTGCGCGGCGCATTGGCGAATCGGTCGCCTGAGGCGTTGGTGATGCCATTCGGTCCGGCGTCCTTCACCCGCGCATCGTTGTAGGCGTACGTCAGATTCAGCACCCAGCGCTCGCTGAGGTCGGCCAGCAGGTCAAGCTCCATGCCGGTGCTGCGTACCAGGCCCAGCGCGGCCAACTGGTTCACGCCACCGATCACCTCGCCGGTGGCCTGCACGATGTTGCTGCGGTCGATCCGGTAGACCGCCATGTTCAAGGCCACACGGTCGGCCAGCAGCGACTTCATGCCTACTTCCCACTGCTTGCTGCGCTCGGCATCGAACGGTCCGCCAGCGGCCGGGTTCTGGTTGGCGGCACTCTGCGGCACGAAACCACTGGCGACGTTGGCGTAGACGTTCAGGCCCTCACGCACGGTGAACGTGCTGCCCAGCCGCCAGCTGAGATCGTTGCCATCCACACTGTTGCCAGTGATGCGATCCTCATCCTTGAAGCCATCCCAGCGCACCCCGGCCAGCACATGCCAGCGCGGGCCCAGTGCCAGTTCGTCCTGCAGGTAGCCGCCATGGCGCTTGCTGCGGGTGGATGTGCTGCGCCAGGGCAGGGCCGCCAGGTTGTAGTCGTGCCAGGTACTGGCGCCGTACACGGGATTGAACAGGTCGATGCCGCGCACCGGCCCCGCACCACGTGCAAGGTCAGCGCTGTTGGCGGTCTGTGCAGTGAAATCCGCATCCAGCTGGTACACGTCCGCACCGAACAGCACCTTGTGCTCAACCGCGCCGGTGGTCACCCGCCAGACGGCATTGCCGTTGGCAGTGAATGCTTCGTTGTCGCGGATCTGGTTGCGCAGCTGGCGGGTCATCCACTCGGCCACGCCATCGCGGTCGCGATCGATCAGGCCCATCGGCTCGTGGTACATCTGGTGTTCGCTGTTGCTGAACCAGCGGGCGGCGAAGTCCAGGTCCAGAGAATCGAGCGGCGCGAAGCGGTACTGCGCCAGCGCCACCTTGGCGCGCATGTCGAGGAAATCACTGGCCTCGTTGTGGTTCCAGCGGCGGTCGGTCAGGAACGTGCCTGCATCGTTGACCGGCACGCCACGCAGGCGGTTGCCGCCAAGGTTCTGGGTGATGTCGGTGAACTGCAGCACCAGCTCGCCGGTCTGGCCAACGTCGAAGGCCAGCGAGGCGTCGCCGATCACGCTCTCGCTGTCGGTGTTCCAGCGCACGCCCTGTTCACTGTCGGCATAGAGCCCGGCGCGATAGCGTACGCTGCCGGCGGCATTCAACGGCCCGGTACCCTCGATCGATCCGGCACGGAAGTCCTTGTCGCCGAGCTGGACCTCGATGCGGCGTTCGTCGCTGGCTTTCGGCTTGCGGGTCACGTAGTTGATGACACCGCCCGCATCACCCCCGCCATACAGTGCGCCTGCCGGCCCCTTCAGCACTTCCACGCGCTCGATGTTGAACAGCTGCGGCACCGAAAATCCTGCGTACGGGTCGCCGCGCAGGCCGTCATACAGCACGTTCTCCTGGCGGAAGCCGCGCAGGGTCACCCCGGCATAGCTGAAATAGCTGATGCCGCTGATGCTGCGATAGAGGTCGGTCACCTGGCGCGCGGCCTGGTCGTCGATCAGTTCACGCGGGATGACCTGGATCGACTGTGGGACCAGCTCCAGGGGGGTATCGGTGCGGGTGCCGACCGCAGCATCGTCTACCCGATACAGTGTCTGTGCGCGTCCGCGGACTTCGACCTTGTCCAGATCCTTGGGTGCGGCAGCGGAGGACTCAGCTGCATGCGCAAGGGTCGCCACGTGCGGGGTCAGCGCCAGGCACAGGGTGCGTTGCAGGGGCATGGGCAGGGGCATTGGGGAGGGTCACGTGTCTGCAAATGAGAAAGATTAGCATTTGCGATACTTCGACGCCTATTCCCCGGATGCGCTATGGACGCGCGCCGGGGTCCGTATA
The DNA here is from genome assembly GCF_059368435.1 of Stenotrophomonas sp. YJH_SMC_54. Lineage (NCBI taxonomy): Bacteria > Pseudomonadati > Pseudomonadota > Gammaproteobacteria > Lysobacterales > Lysobacteraceae > Stenotrophomonas > Stenotrophomonas sp. YJH_SMC_54. The sequence continues at coordinate 253,215 of NZ_JCAFRS010000005.1, forward strand.
CGGGGTGCCCGCCAAGGCCACCAGTACCCCGGCGGCACCGCGCACGATCAGCTGCCGCATGGCCTCACGCGGGTCCTCGCCCTGCAGCTGGCTTGCCAGTCCTTTCTCATAGGCCGCCACCATCGACGCCAGCAGCATGGCCGCGCCCAGTCGCGCTTCGGCGTCATGTTCGGGCCGGCCGACAGCGTCGGCCATCAATCGCGCCAGATCGTCAGTTAACTGCGCCTGCAGGCGTCGCGCGTGCGCGACCAGTACCGGGCTCTCGGCCACGGTGCCCCAGAAGGCGGCAGCGCCGGTATTGATGCGCAGCAGCGGATGGCCGGCCTCCAGCAACTCACGCACGAGTGACTGGAAGGCCGCGAGCGGGGTCATGGCGCTGCGCGCCATCATGCCCTCGCGCAGCAGCATGCGCGCCTCCTCATCGCGATCGAACACCAGGTCTTCCTTGCTGGCGAAGTAGTTGAAGACCGTCTTGCGTGAGACGCCCGCGGCTTCGGCGATCTCGGACATGGAGACGGCCTCGAAGCCGCGCCGGATGATCAGCTCGGTGGCGACGTCCGAAATCGCTTGTCGGGTCTCGGCCTTGCGTTGTTCGCGACGACCAGGGGGCGAGGTCATGGGCGGTTCACTTGTTAAAACGTACACCGAGTGTAACATTTGGGCCGCCAGAGCGCCGACCCGGCGCTCACAAGGAATCTCCATGCTGTACGACGTTGTCATTGCCGGTGCTGGCCCGGTTGGCTTGTTCCTGTCCTGCGAACTGGCCCAGGCCGGGTGTTCGGTGCTGGTTCTGGAACAGGCCGGGTCCGCTGATTCGCCGTTGAAGCGCCTGCCATTCGGGCTGCGCGGCCTGAACGCCCCCACGCTGGAGGCACTGGATCGGCGCGGCCTGTTGGACGCGGTCGCCGCGACACAGGTCCTCAAGCCCGACAAGGGCGCACCGCCGCCCGGCACCGCTCATTGGCTGGCGCAGCCGCGTGCGCTGGGTGGGCACTTCGCGGGTATTCCATTTGCACTGGACGATGTGGACCAGGCGCGCTGGAGCTGGCGCCTGCCGACACCGGCGGGCACCCAGATGGCGGTGGAGTTGCAGGCCCTGGAAGCGGTGTTTGCCGAATGTGCGGCTGCGCTGGGCGTGCGCATCGAACGCGGGCGTGCGGTACAGGCGGTGGATGCGCACGAGGCGCAGGTTGCCGTGCACACCGGCTCCGGCAGGGTCCACGGCCGCTGGCTGGTCGGTTGTGATGGGGCCCGCAGCACGGTACGCAAGCAATCGGGCTTCCTCTTTGCTGGAACCGGGCCAGAGTTCACCGGGTACACGCTGCTGGTCGAACTGGCAGATGGGTGTGTACTCACACCAGGCCGACAGTTCACCGATCACGGGATGTGCAATTTCAACCCGCCAGGCATGCTGGCGCTGGCCGATTTCGATGGTGGCGCCGGCCATCGCACGCCACTGGACCGGCACACCGCGCAAGCGTTGCTGCGGCGGGTGTCTGGCTGCGAGGCAACGATCACTGCATTGCACCTGGCCACGACATGGACCGATGCTGCGCGCCAGGCGACGGCCTATCGCAGCGGACGTGTGATGTTGGCAGGTGATGCCGCGCACATGCATTCGCCGTTGGGCGGCCAGGGACTGAACCTCGGCATCGGCGATGCGATGAACCTCGGTTGGAAGCTGGCCGCCGTGGCGCGGGGCAAGGCCGATGAGGCGCTGCTGGACAGCTATCAGGCTGAGCGCCATCCGGTGGGCGCCAAGGTGCTGGACTGGTCGCGCGCGCAGGTTGCGCTGATGCGACCCGGGGCCGGTTCGCGCGCACTGGCAGCGATCATGGCCGACCTGGCCGGCACCCGCGATGGGGCCACGTATCTGGCCGAGCGGATCTGGGGTGTTTCGCAGCAGCTGGATCTTGACGGGGACCACCCGCTGGTCGGCAGGAGCGCGCCGGACTTCCGGTTGGTCGATGGCCGCCGCCTGGGCGAACTGCTGAGAGCGGGGCAGGGGGCGCTGCTTGTTTTCGACCCGGCGTCTTCGCCGCCGCAGCATGGCCAACGCTGGCAGCCTTCCATCGCCTGCGCCGCAGATACCGGGGATGTGGCGTCGGGCCTGGGGGCGGTGCTGGTGCGCCCGGATGGCATCGTTGCCTGGGCCTGTGGCACACGGGGGGATATGTCCGGCCTCGATTCAGCGCTTGCTTCCTGGACCGGTCCGACCCGGTGATCTGCCCGCTAATGCGCAGTCACCATCGTCTGCGAGCGACAGCTGGCCTCGGTCATCACCAAGGCCAGCTGCTTCAGTGAGTAGGGCTTGCGCAGCAGCGTGAAACCGTGGCCTGGATCGCGGGCCAGCAGTTCGCTGTAGCCACTGGTGAGGATGATCGGAAGATCGGGCAGGCGGCTGCGGATGGTGCGGGCCAGATCCAGCCCATTGGTCCCGGGCATGACCACGTCGCTGAACACCACGTGGAAACGCGCAGCGTCGCGCTCGAGCTCCGCCAGTGCTTCGTCGGCATTGCGCGCGAGTACGACGTTGTACTCAAGCTCGCGCAGCGCACCGACTGCAAATTCGGCCACATCCACATTGTCTTCCACCACCAGCACGCACAATCCGTGACCATGCAGCAATCCCGGTTGCGCGGTCGGCAGCTCGATGGAGGCGTTAGCCTGCGCCAGCGGCAGATACAGCGTGAAGCGCGTACCGACACCGGCCTGGCTCTGTACGTCCACTTCGCCCTCGGACTGCTTGACGAAGCCGAACACCTGGCTGAGGCCAAGCCCGGTGCCCGCGCCCACTCCCTTGGTGGTGAAGAATGGCTCGAAGATCCGGTCCACCACGGACGGATCGATACCGGCACCGGTGTCGCTGACGCTGATCGCAGCGAAGTTGCCTTTCATCGGCGCCGCGAACCGCACGGAAGGCACCGATGTCAGCTGTTCCACATCGATCGTCACCTTGCCGTGGCCGTCGATGGCGTCGCGCGCGTTCACCGCGATGTTGATCAGTGCGGTGTCGAGCTGGGTCCGGTCCAGCAGCACCGGCAACGGGGCGTCGGGCAGGTTCACCGACACGGAGATGCGTGCACCCAGCACTGTGGTGATGATGTCTGAAAGCGCGCGTACGCTCTCGCAGAGGTCGAATACCTGCGGCGACAGGCTCTGCCTGCGCGAGAACGCCAGAAGCTGGGCGGTCAGGCGAGTGGCGCGGTCAGCGGCGGTTTCGATCGCCTGTACATAGCGCAGGCGCGCATCTTCGGCCGGCCAGGTATGCAGCAGCATGTCCACGGAACCGGTGATGACCTGCAGCAGATTGTTGAAGTCGTGGGCAACGCCGCCGGTCAGCTGGCCGATGGCCTCCAGCTTCTGCGACTGCCGCAGCTGTTCGCGGGCGCGTACCAGTTCAAGATGGGCCTCGCGTGCCTGCTCGGTGATGGCCGCCACCTGGCGGGTGTGCCGGTCGCGTTCGATCACCCGTTCGGTCTGCTCGCTGACCATGCAGATGATGCCGGCCACGCCTCCGCAACCGGCACGCAGCGGCGAGTAGGAGAACGTCCAGAATGTCTCGCGCAACGTGCCATCACGGTCCATCATCAACGGCATGTTCTTGAAACTGCGGCTCGTGCCGCCAAAGGCGTCGTTGACAGCATCGACGACGTCGGCCCAGACGTCCGCCCAGACGTCTTCCAATCGGCTGCCCATGGCGCCGTGCAGCTTGCCGCCCAGCATCGGCAGGTAGGCATCGTTGAAGAAGAACGCCTTGTTGTCGCGGCCCCATGCGATCCACAGCGGCTCCGGAGAATCCAGGATCATCGCCAGCAGAGCGCGAAGTTCGGGAGGAGCGTTGGTCGCGTCGGCGGAACGGGCCCAGTCGCTGTCCTGCAGCAGTCGGTAGGCGAGTTGATCGGGTGCCGAGACAGGAAGGGGGAAGGGATGCATGGCCGTGCGCGAAGAAAGGTGCCGCAGCTTAGCCGAGGTGATGTCATTGCGCCCTGCACAGCTCCTTTGCCCTGGCTGTCATCGGCCCTGCGCGGCGCACGAGGTGACTCACGGGGCGCCCTCTGACTGCACCATCATCCCTGCGCCAACAGCCTGCGTCGTGGCACCGTCGTATTGCAGCCTCAGACACCCAGAAGCGAATTCACCTGCCAATCGGCAACCCGCGCATGGCTCACCGCCTGATGACTGCCGCATCCGTCGCAGCGGAACAAGGCGCCGCCCGGCAGCTGGACCAGATTGTCTTCGCTGGCCGAGCGGGTTTCAGAGCAATGCCGGCAGATGACAGTGAGCGCCGTAATGCGCTCCACCCCGCCAGACAGGTCGAACACAGCTTCAAAGGCATGGATGACAGGGTGACCAGTGGCCGGCATCGGGAAAGTCGTCGTGATGGGGAGGCCTTATCCTGCCCCCCCGATCGTGACGGGCTGGTCATCCGCATGCATTGGAACGATCAAGATGCCCGGCGGCTCAGAGATCCTTCTTCTTGCCGCTCAGGTCGATCGGCCTGTCACTGCCCTTGCGCTCGCTCGACCACACTTCCATGCTCTTGTTGCAGCGGCTCTCGCGGGCAGCCACTTCGGGTGGCAGGTCCTTCAGATGCGGCGACTCCTGGCAGGCCTGGTGCATGTTGCTGTCGTCATACGTGGCACAGGCGCTGAGCGTGGCCAGGGCAATGGCGGTGAGGGAGGCGCGAAGCAGGGGCTGCAGGGTCATGGGGGGTCTCGGGTGGTGCCGGGCTGGCCATGGAATTCAAATACGTGACCCCGGGCACGAGCAATCCGTCCAATTGCACTTGTTATTCTGTAACAGATGCGCGATGGTCCGGCGCCTGCTGCTGTCAGGCGACGCAGATCATCAGGATCATGCTCAGCGCCAGCATCAGCACGAATACGCGCCGGCTCAGCGCAAGGCAGGCCAGGCAGGCGGCCAGTGCCCAGGCAGCCAGCAGCGCGCAGGCCAGCAGCCACAGCCCGATCACGATCAAGGATCCGGTCGCCAGCGCCGACAACGCGATGGCCTTGTACAGAGCCACGCCCAACACGCTGCCGAGCACGCCCGCCTGCAGGGCGATGGCATCGTGATGTGCGGGGGCAGGCGCGTGGAGCATGGTGGCTGGATGGTTGCAAGCGTGAGCGGCGCGCGTACTGTGCCCGAATACACATCCACGCCATGTGTACTTCGCCGACGGCGTGATCAGTGACGGCGGCGCGACAGCAATAGCCCAATGCCCACCACGGGCACGATCCCAAGGATCGGTGCTCTGTAGAACGGCCAGCCATGCAGTACGCCCGTGATCACCAGTGCCGCCGTCGCCAGCAACAGGCCCGCACCCCAAACGCGTGCGGGCCAGGCACCGAAGAAGTGGCGACGTTGCGGAGCCGCGGCAGCGTTGGCGGGCCGATCTGCGAGCGCCTCTGCCAGTGCGTCCCGGAAGGTTGGGAAATCATGCATCGATGCCCGCGTGCGCTGCAGCAGCACGCTCGGTCCATCGATCAGGATCAGATCGACATGATCGTCCAGGTTGTAGGACCGGATCTGCTTGAACGGGAGAGGAGGACGGTGCTGGAATACCAGACGATCCTGTTCCAGTACCACCCGGTCCCGTTGTGGGGAATAGACAACGAAGCCGAGAATCAGCGGCGACAGCGTGAAAATCGCTGCCGCGCCCAGTGCCGGAAGCGGCCCAAGTTCGGGTGCGACGGCAAACAGGAGTATTGCCAGTGGTCCGGCTCCGGCGGCAACGATGGCGTACTGGTGATAGCGCCTGAAGATGCGTACTTCGCTGCCGATTTTCCGCGGCCGGGCGGGGAGACGGGAGCGGGCGGGGGGTGACTTCATGGACTGCGTTCGATCACGGCATTCTGGCAAGAAAGCGTGGCGTCGCGTTGCAATGAAGTCCATACAACTATTTCGAATCCACCCTTGCTGGACCCCTGTGTGAGTCCTCGTGCGCCTTCGCCCACGCATCTGCTCAGTCGAACTCGCCCTCGGCCGATTCCAACCGCTGCCGGTACGCCGCCCGATGCTGGTACAGGCGCTGGCACTCGGCGGACCGGTGGATCCGGCTGGCCGGTTCGTTGGCCACGGCGTCGCACATCCTTGCGATGTGGTTGTTGGACGCCAGTTCGGTCACGAAGAACACGGCGGTGATGCCGGTACCCAGCAGCACGACATAGAGCAGGCGGCTGAGCCAGCGCGTGCGCTTGCGCTCGAAGTGCTGCTGGAGGGTCAGGTCGAAGCGGATGATGCTGAGCACGATCCAGATGATCGCGACCAGGAAGCAGATGGTAGGCAGCAGGCCTCGCCAGATTCCTGCTTCGTACACCGACTCGCTGTAGTGAACTGCTGCCCCGGCACCTGCGATGGCGATCGCCAGCGCCCAGTTACGTCCCAGCGAGAGCAGGTCATCGAGCAGCTTCTCCCGGTTCCTGGTCGATCCTGCTGCCACGTGGGTTCCGTCTCCATGCTGCGATCGGCGGCGGAACTGCCGCCGATCCTGCAGATGGTGGAGCATCGCTGCGGCGATGAGAAGACCGCGCGGCTCAGTGTGCGATGGCGCGGGCGCCGATCCAGCGCCGGTAGCGGCGGGTCCGACACTTTGCGGCCGCCTGTGCCAGCAGCAGGGCCCATACCGGTGAGACCGTGGGTGCGGTGGGGCGGCGCCGGCTCAACCGGCCCAGCTGATACTTCACTGCGGCCATGTGCGCGCTGGCCGCCAGCGGCTTGCTGCGCCAGTTGATGTCGCGCAGTGTCGGCACCGGATCGCGGCCCTGCTGCCAGTGCTGCGGCAGATCCGGCTCGATCGCCAGCGCGGTGGCGATGCCGACCATGGCCACGCCGCTGGCCAGCACCTGCTCTGCCACTTCGCGGCGGCGGATGCCGCCGGTGACCATCAGCGGCATCGTTGCCACCGTGGCGATCTCGCGCGCGAATTCGAGGAAGTACGCTTCGCGGGCCACGCTGCGTTCGTCGCGTGCGGCGCCGGTCATGGCCGGTGCTTCATAGCTGCCGCCGGACAGTTCGACCAGATCCACGCCGAGGGGCGCCAGCATCTCGACCACGTCGCGCGCGTCCTCGGGCGAGAAGCCGCCGCGCTGGAAATCGGCGGAGTTGAGCTTCACCGCCACCACGAACATGGGCGCCACCGTCGCGCGCACACCCTGCACGATCTCCAGCAGCAGGCGCGCACGGTTCTGCAGGCTGCCACCCCAGCGGTCATCGCGGCGGTTCGACAGCGGCGACAGGAACTGGCTGAGCAGGTAGCCGTGCGCGGCATGGATCTCCACGCCGCTGAAACCGGCGCGCTCGGCCAGCTCGGCACTGCGGATGAAGCGAGCGATCACGTCTTCAATATCCGCCTCGGTCATCGCCCGCGGCGGCGCGAACTGTTTGGACAGTGCGCCCATGTCCAAGGGGACCGCCGAAGGCGCCAATGCCGGCTGGCCGAGCGCGGCCGGCATCTGCCGCCCGGGGTGGTTGATCTGCATCCACATCTGCACCCCGCGCGAGCGCGCGGCGTCGGCCCAGGCGATGAAACGCTCCAGGTGGCGATCGTCCTCCAGCACCACGCCGCCGGGGCCGGTCATGGCGCGGCCATCGACCATCACGTTGCCGGTGATGATCAGTCCGGCGCCGCCGTCGGCCCAGCGCTGGTACAACTGCAGCAGCGCTTCGGAGGGGGCGTGGTCGGCGTCGGCCATGTTCTCCTCCATCGCCGCCTTGGCGATGCGGTTGCGGATGAGGGCGCCGGAAGGCAGCGCCAGGGGCGAGAACAGCGACATGGGACAGCTCCAGGACAGGGGAATGGCGCTACGCTAACCTTCAAGTTTTATTGAAGGTCAATGGGTTCCGATGTCGAGGATTCAGGCAGATGAAGATCGGTGAGCTGGCCCGCCGCACGGGCCTGGCGGCGTCACGCATCCGCTTCTATGAGGAGGCAGGGTTGCTGGTCGTCCAGCGGCAGGCCAACGGCTACCGCGACTACCCGGAGCAGGCGGTGCTGCTGCTGGAGCTGATTACCGGTGCGCAGCGCGCCGGCTTCAGCCTGGAGGAGATACGCGCCTTGCTGCCACCGGACATGGGCCAGTGGCAGCACGACGCATTGATCTCGATGCTGCAGCAGAAGGTGGCCGACATCGAGGCGCTGCAGTTGCGGCTGGCAGAGAGCCGGGCGCACCTGCTGGCCCTGATCGAGGACATCCAGGCGCGGCCGGAGGGCATCGACTGCGCGGCCAACTCGCGGCGGGTGCTGGAGCGCGTCAAGCGCGGTGAGCTGGCGCGCCCGACACTTGCGGCCGGCGATACGGCGTTGCTGCGGCCGGATCGCCGCCGCCGCGCGGGCAGCAGCTGACGATCCGGCGCGAAGGTCAGTGACTGCCCACGCCGGCTGTCTTGCGCTTCCTGTCCAGCATCACCGCCACGCACCACAGCAGCAGGCCGCCGATGGCGGTGGCGGCACCGACATAGCCGGTGCTGGCCGGGCTGAAGCCGGCACTGATCGCCATGCCACCCAGCCACGGGCCGAGTGCATTGGCGGTATTGAAGGCGGCATGGTTGGAGGCGGCGGCCAGGGTCTGTGCTTCGCCGGCCACGTCCATCAGGCGCGTCTGCAGCACCGCCGCCAGCGCGCCCATGGTGCCGACGGTGATGATCATCGGACCGATCGTCCACACCGACTGCGCGGCCAGCGGATACAGCAGCAGCATCACGATCGACCACAGCAGCACCACCGCGGCGGCCTTGAAGTGGAACTTGTCCACCAGCCAGCCACCGGCGATGTTGCCGATGATCGCGCCGATGCCGAACACGCCCACCGCCAGCGGCATCCACGATTCGGCCACGCCGGTGACCTGCACCAGGGTCGGTGCCAGGTAGGTGAACACACAGAACATGCCGGCGAAGCCAACGGCGCCGATCGCCAGCGCCAGCCACACCTGGGTGGTGTTGAAGGCGCGCAGTTCGCGCATCGGCGAGGTACGGACCTCGTCCGGGTCCGGCAGCAGGAAGCGCGCGATCATCGCCACGGTGGCGATGGCCAGCACGCTGACCAGGGCAAAGGCGGTGCGCCAGCTCAGCTGCTGGCCCAGCCAGGTGGTCAGCGGATTGCCGACCAGGATCGCGATCGACAGGCCCAGCAACACGCGCGACATCGCCTGGCCGCGCTGGCCGGCCGGGCTGATCGCGGCGGCAACCAGCATCGCCACGCCGAAGTAGGCGCCATGCGGCAGGCCGGCGACGAAACGCGCAATGAGCATCGTGCCGTAGTTCGGCGCCAGTGCGCTGGCCAGGTTGCCGACGGCATAGAAGCCCATCAGTGCCAGCAGCAGCTTGCGGCGAGGGAAGCTGGCGCCGACGAAGGCGAGGATCGGGGCGCCGACGACCACGCCGATGGCGTAGGCGCTGATCAGGTGGCCGACCTGGGTTTCGGAAATCGACAGGCCGCGGCTGATCTCCAGCATCAGGCCCATGCTGGCGAATTCACTGGTGCCGATGGCGAAGCCGCCCAGCGACAGGGCAAGGATGATCAGGGTGCGCTGACGGGGCGTCAGCCGCGCAGCCAGGGAAGAGTTGGGGCTCATGCGGGGCGCGATGGGGGCGGGGAGCCGGTCATTGTACTGCTGCACCGCAACAAGGGCAGCAGCACTCAGGGTAAATCAGCGTTTGATCGGTGACACGTTCGCCCACCGGCCACCGCGCGGCGCGATCAGATGCCCAGCGCTGCCCGGGCGTGCGCATACTTGCCGCGCAGGCGCCCGGCCGTCGCCGCGTCGAGCATCGCCAGGCGCTGCGGATCGGCGTTGTCATCCAGATCGGCCTGCTTCACCTTCAGTGCCAGCGGGTGGGCGGCAATGCGCGCGTAGTAGCTGTCCGCGTCGGGGGCCGCGTCGCGGTTGAGCAGGTGCACCGCCTCGCGCAGCGGGGCGGGAAAGACCTCGATCTGTGCGGCAAACGCCGGGCAGTCTTCGGCTACGTCATGCAGCCAGGCCACCACTTCGGCGTCATCGTCGCCGCGCACCGCGGCCGCCACCCGCGCCACATGGCAGATGTAAGGCTGGCCGGCCTTGTCCGTCTGGCCCGCGTGGGCCTCGGTGGCCAGCGTGCGTGCAAGTGCTACCCAGTCCATTGCAGTCTCCTTGGATATCCGCAGACAGTTTCGCGCAGAAACCGTAGCGCTTGTGCATACGCCGATGACACTGCGATGGGCATCATGGCGGGGCAGGGGACGCAGTGTTGCCCCGACAAGGAGGAATGCGATGCAGGAATTCAGGCATGTGCTGGAAACCCGTGGCCGCTATCAGCTGGTAGCAGTGTCCTACGAGCCGGTGTACGCTCCGGGCGATGTGGTCGGCCATGCGGTCGTCGCCGACGATGGGGATCGTCTGACCGACCTGGTATCACTGGCCGAAGCGCGCCAACTGCTGTTGCAGCGGGTGCGTGAAGAGGGCGAAGAGCCCGGGCTGGAGAACGAAAACAACCTGCGGAAGAAGGCGTCGCGCTGGCGCCGCCGCTAGGCCGTCGCGCCCTCGTGCGCATCATGGAGGATTCGGGTGTTGCCCAGTAAGAAGTATCTGCTCATCGCCATCGTCACGCTGGCGACCCTGCTGCTTGGTTTCGTGTTTTCCGGCTACCTGACCCTGTTGTTCCTGGGGTTGGACACCAAGCTGTTCACCTGGAACACGTACTACCAGTACTACCACGCCATCGGCCAACCGCAGGTTGCGCCGTTCGTGGGCAAGATCAAGTGGGCCGGCTACGTGGGCTTCGGCTTGCCGCTGCTGGTCCTGCTGGTGACCGGTCTGGTGCTGCTGCTGAAGAAGGACAAGCGCTCGCTGCATGGCGACGCGCGTTTCGCCACCGGCGCCGACCTGTCCAGGCATGGCATGTTCAAGAAGACCGGCCAGAGCATCGTGGTCGGCAGCCATGGCGGCAAACTGGTGCGGCTGGATGGCCAGCAGTTCGTGATTCTTGCGGCACCCACCCGTTCAGGCAAGGGCGTGGGCGTGGTCATCCCGAACCTGCTGGAATACGGCGAATCGCTGGTGGTGCTGGACATCAAGCAGGAGAACTTCGACCTGACCAGCGGCTGGCGCGCCAGCCAGGGCCAGGAGATCTACCTGTTCAATCCCTTCGCCGAGGATCGGCGCACGCACCGCTGGAACCCGCTCAGCTATGTCTCCGATGATCCGGCATTCCGGGTGTCGGACCTGATGAGCATCGCCGCGATGCTGTATCCGGACGGCGCCGAGGACCAGAAGTTCTGGGTCAGCCAGGCGCGCAACGCGTTCATGGCCTTCACCCTGTATCTGTTCGAAAACTGGGACGACGAGCGCAGCAGCGGCTTCCCGGGCGGCTCGGGCACGCCGACGCTGGGTTCTGTCTACCGGTTGTCATCCGGCGATGGCACCGATCTGAAGAAGTACCTCAAGGCCTTGTCGGAGCGTTCATTCCTCAGTGGCAACGCGCGATCGGCGTTCGCCAACATGCTGTCCCAGGCCGACGAGACCTTCGCCTCGATCCTGGGCACCTTCAAGGAACCGCTCAATCCCTGGATCAACCCGGTGCTGGACAAGGCCACCAGCAGCAACGACTTCCTGCTGACCGACGTGCGCAAGAAGAAGATGACCATCTACATCGGCATCCAGCCGAACAAGCTGGCCGAGAGCCGGCTGATCATCAACCTGTTCTTCAGCCAGCTGATCAACCTCAACACCAAGGAACTGCCCAAGTCCAACCCGGACCTGAAGTACCAGTGCCTGCTGCTGATGGACGAATTCACCTCGATCGGCAAGGTCGAGATCATCGCCTCGGCGGTGTCCTACATGGCCGGTTACAACATCCGCCTGCTGCCGATCATCCAGAGCATGTCCCAGCTCGATGCCACCTACGGCCGGGAAGTCTCGCGCACGATCATCACCAACCACGCGCTGCAGATCCTGTACGCGCCGCGCGAGCAGCAGGACGCCAACGACTATTCGGACATGCTGGGCTACACCACCATCCGCAAGAAGAACGTCACGCACGCCCGCGAGAAGACCCACAGCTTCACCGAGGAGCGGCGGGCACTGATGCTGCCGCAGGAGCTGAAGGCGATGGGACCGGACAAGGAAGTGTTCCTGTACGAGGGCATACCGCATCCGGTGAAATGCGACAAGATCCGCTACTACAAGGATCGCTACTTCACCTCGCGGCTGCTGCCGAAAGTCGACGTTCCCATGCTTAACGTCTAATTCACGTCGTTAAATTTGTGACGTAGATTCATATTCACTGACGTGAAAACGTGAGTTGAGTCAAGAATTCGGCATTTGTTCATAGATTTTCAGACTTGTCTGACATGGAATTGACGCGTGGTTGTGCGACCCTGTGCATGCCGTTCAGAAATGTGTGATGGATGGCAGATGTTGTAGAGCAGGGTGGCCAGGAGTTTGTGCCATGAAACATGGATGGTTTCGACGTTGGTGAGGTATGCGGGTGTGTCGCCGGGAGTTTCTGGCGGCCCCGCGACTTGGTTGGCGGCCGTTGGCTGCAGGGGAGCCGGAGTGGGTGTGCTGCCAGTCAGTGCGTCGCTCCGATTCCGGCGTGCGCGACGCAGCGCCGGACGACCAGGGGACCAATGCTCGGGACTGCTTTTTCGTACGTCAAAGTGAAGCCCGTATGAATCAGGCGTTTATCGCGAAAATGTCCATCGCCGCAGTGGCGGCGTTGATGGTGGCCGGTTGCGCCACCAAGTCCGCTCCCGATTTCGGAGGCCGCTGGAAGCCGGTGAACCGCTTTGCTGCGGCAACCACCGAGATCCCGCTGTACTCCAGCTACGTCTACCAGGCCTCGCCGATGGATGGCACGCTCAAAGCCATGCTCGAGCGCTGGGCCAAGGATTCCGGACGCACGCTGGATTACCGCCTGAGCTCGGACTTCACCCTGTACGGCGCGGTTTCCAACATCGACACCACCAACGCTCAGCAGGCCGTGATCGATCTGACGGCGGCCTATGCAGCGCAGGGCATCTCCGTCTCCATCGTTGGCAACCAGATCGTTGTGCAGAGCGCTGGCTCGACGCCGACCGCGTCGGCACAGGGCGCTGATTCCAACAGCGGCACCTGAGTCCACCTCGAAATCATCGAACGTGCCGCTCCCCGCGCCTGTCGCAGGGGTGCCACGCCCATTGATGTTTCAGCAGTACGGAAGAATCCATGTTCCGCAAGAAGGATCCCGGCAATAGTCCCAAGGTCGAGCAGTCGGTCGCCAAGGCGGTCAGCTACGAGATCACCGTGGCCGACATGGCGCGTCGCAGTGAGCGCCGTGCCTGGTGGGTCGCCACCGGCTCATTGCTGATGTCGCTGGCACTGGCTGGCGGCTACTACTACATGCTGCCGCTGAAGGAGAAGGTGCCGTTCCTGGTGATGGCCGATGCCTACACGGGTACCGCCACGGTGGCGCGCCTGAGGGGCACGTTCCAGGGCGAGACGATCACCACCAATGAAGCGGTCAACCGCAGCAATGTCGCCCAGTACGTGCTGGCGCGCGAGTCGTACGACTCCGCGGTGATGGGGTTGCGCGACTGGGAGCTGGTGTTCGTCATGTCCAGTGATGCCGTGGCCGCAAGCATGAAGCAGCGCTATGCCAGCAACAATCCGCAGAATCCGTTCGTGATGTACGGCCGGGGCAAGGCGATCAGGGTCAAGATCCTCAGCATCACCCCGCTGGGCGTGCAGGCGAACGGCAGCTTCCGTGGCGCGTCCGTGCGCATCCAGCGCAGCCTGCTTGACAAGCGCAGCGGTGTATCGACCTATCTGGACAACCAGCTGGTCACCATGCGCTTCCAGTACAACCAGAATCTGGCGCTCTCCGAACAGGACCGCGTGCTCAACCCATTGGCGTTCCAGGTCACGGAGTACCGTGTCGACAACGACTATGCGCGCGGCGTGCCCGTGCCGGATGACGGTGCCATGCAGCAGCAGGCCCAGGATGCCGCGCAACAGGCACAGCTCGCCGCGCAGCAGGCGCAGGGCATGTACGTTCCGAACAATCCGGCCGCTGCCACCATGATCGATCCCGCCACCGGTCAGCCTGTCGCAGTGCCGGCCAATGGGCAGATGCAGCCGATGCAGGGTGCGCCCATGCAGGGGCAGCCGGTCCAGGGGCAGCCGATGCCGGGGCAGGTCGCGCCGGGACAGCCGGCAATGATGCCGGCACCGAACCATTCCACCGGAAATGCTGATGGAGCAAGCAACCGATGAGTAGTCGAAAAATCAGGGGAAGCGCGTGGGCGCTGCTGTCGTTGCTGTCGCTGGTGTTTTCCAGCGCGGCGATGGCACAGGCAGTTGACCACTACGAGTATGAGAAGGACCGCATCTACCCGGTTCGCACCGGCCTGGGCCTCACCACCCAGATCGAGCTGAGCCCGAACGAGAAGATCCTCGACTACAGCACCGGCTTCAGCAGCGGCTGGGAACTCACCCGTCGCGAGAACGTGTTCTACCTCAAGCCGAAGAACGTCGACGTCGACACCAACATGATGGTGCGTACCGAGACCCATTCGTACATTTTCGAGCTGAAGGTCGTTGCCACCGACTGGCGCCAGCTTGAGCAGGCCCGTCGCGCCGGCGTGCAGTACAAGATCGCATTCGTCTATCCGAATGACACTGTGTTCGGCCCTGCCCAGTCGGCGGTCGAGGAGGAAGCGCAGCCGCTGCTCAGTACCGAGCTGGCCAAGGATCGCCAATACAACTTCAACTACTCCTATTCGACCAGCAAGGCCAAGAAGATGGGATGGCTGGTCCCGGTCAACGCCTACGACGATGGCCGTTTCACCTATCTGAAACTGCCCAACTCGCCCGAGTACAAGACCGGTATCTTCCCGGCCGTATTCGGTCGCGAGAAGGAGTATGGCGAGGATTTCGTGGTCAACACCACGGTTGAAGGCAATACGCTGATCGTGCACGGGACGTACCCGTACCTGGTCATCCGCCACGGCGACTTCGTCGTCGGCCTGCGAAGGAACGTGAAGAAATGAGCCAGCAGAACACTCCCGAAAACGATCCGAATCCGTCTCCGTACGGACAGGGGCCTGCGGCTCAGGAGCCATCGGCGAACCCCTACTACGGGCACGCGCAGGCAGAGGCGGCGCCGGATCTGGATGCCAGTGCCCCACAGCTTCGCTCTGCGGAAGAGCAGCGCTTGAACCGCAAGGCGCTGTTGTTCCTCGGCGGCATCCTGGTGTTGTTGCTGGCCATGGGCTTCCTGCTGCTGCGCAAGGGCAAGGAAGACGCTGAAGAAGCCAAGGCGCCGCCGCAGGTTGCACGTTCGAGCACCCCCGACCTGCCGATCATTGCACCCTCCGCGATTCGCGAGGCCGCCCGGGAAGCCGCCGAGCCCATTCCGATGCTGCCGCCACCGCCGCAGGAAACGATGGGCCCGACGTTCATTCCTCGTGCCGAACCCGAACGCGAGGTCGAGCGTGGCCCGAGTCTGCTGGATCGCCGCATTGCCGGTAGTGGTGGCGCAGGCGTGGGCACGGGCGACGCTGGCGGCCAGGCCGCAGCAGGGGACAACGACGATCCCTACATGCAGGCCACGTTGGCTGCGCTGCAGGCGCAGAACGGCAATGCTCCGCCGGCCAAGGTGCGCCGCGGGCCTGATGTGGAGGATGTGTCCAATGCTTCCTACATCCGGAGCCCCGACGCGCTGCTGGTGCGTGGCACCTATCTGCGTTGTGTACTCGAGACCCGCATCATCACCGATCTTGCAGGTTATACGTCGTGCCTGTTGACCGAGCCGGTCTACTCGATCAACGGCCGCAGCCTGCTGCTGCCCAAGGGGTCCAAGATCTATGGTGCGTACGGTGGCGGTCCCAAGGGCAAGCGCGTGGAAGTGATCTGGGATCGCATCACCACGCCCAATGGCATCGACGTGGCCATGTCCAGCCCGGGCGTGGATCAGCTGGGTGGTGCTGGTCATCCTGGCCAGTACAGCGCGCACTGGGGTAGTCGCATTGCGTCGGCGTTGATGATCAGCCTGATCGCCGACGCCTTCAAGTACGCCGCAGCCGAGCATGGTCCAGAGTCGACGACGGTTTCCAGCAATGGTTTCGCCGTTCGTTCGCCCTATGAAAGCGCCACCGCGCGCACGATGGAGCGTCTCGCCAACGAAGCCCTCACCAGTTCGAATCGCCCGCCGACTGTCACCATCAACCAGGGCACCATCGTGAACGTCTACGTCGCCAAGGACGTTGACTTCACCAACGTGCTCAACCCGCGCCGGTAACCCGAAGAACAACCATGGACGCCGAAGTGTCACCCCTCGCCCTCGTTTCCAGCGATTTCCTGCGCTATCAGTACGAAGTGCTGGGCATCGCCGAGTACATGACATCCCCGGAAGTGACGGAAATCTGCATCAACCGTCCCGGTGAGCTGTACCTGGAAACCCGGGCCGGGTGGCAGCGGGTGGACGTGCCGGGCCTGACCTTCGAGCGGGCCCGGCAGTTCTGCACCGCCGTAGTGAACGAAAGCAACACCGGCCAGCGCATCACCGATGCCGATCCGGTGGTGTCGCTCACGTTCCCCACCGGCCAGCGTGCGCAGTTCGTGATTCCACCTGCCTGTGATGCCGGCAAGGTTTCGATCACGATCCGCCTGCCGTCCAAGCACACCAAGTCGCTCACCCAGTACCACGAGGATGGTTTCTTCAACCAGATCCTGGAACAGGATGGCAGTCTGAGCGAGCAGGACCGCGAGCTGCTGGAACTGCGCCAGCAGCGCGAGTACGCAGAGTTCTTCCGTCGTGCGGTGATGTACCGCAAGAACATCGTGGTCTCCGGTGCGACCGGTAGCGGCAAGACCACCTTCATGAAAGCGCTGGTCAATCATATCCCGGACAACGAGCGCCTGGTCACGATCGAGGACGCACGCGAGCTGTTTCTGACCCAACCCAATGTGGTGCACCTGCTGTACTCCAAGGGCGGGCAGAGCACCAGCAATGTCAGCGCAAAGAGTTGCATGGAAGCCTGCCTGCGCATGAAGCCAGAACGCATCATCCTGGCCGAGCTGCGCGGTGACGAGGCGTTCTACTTCATCCGCAACTGCGCATCGGGCCACCCGGGCTCGATCACCAGTTGCCATGCCGGTAGCCCGGAGCAGACCTGGGATCAGCTGGCGCTGATGGTGAAGGCCTCGGCCGAGGGTTCGGGCCTGGAGTTCAACGTGATCAAGCGACTGTTGATGATGACCATCGACATCGTCGTGCATATCAAGGCGCATGCCGGCTCGCGCTACATCACCGGCATCGACTTCAATCCTGGGCGTGCCCAGGGCAGGAGGGCTGACCAATGCTGCCAGGACTGGAAATGATGGCGTGCCCGGAAATGGCCGTCTCGATGGACGTGATGCAGCACGTCATCAACGTGGAATCGTCGCGCAACCCCTATGCCATCGGCGTGGTCGGCGGCGCCCTGGTGCGCCAGCCCAAGGCCCTCGACGAGGCGCTGGCCACCGTTCGCATGCTGGAGGAGAAGGGCTACAACTTCTCCATTGGCCTGGCCCAGGTCAACCGTTACAACCTGGGCAAGTACGGGCTGGATTCCTACGAGAAGGCCTTCCAGCAGTGCCCGAACCTGCAGGCTGGTTCGCGCATCCTCGCCGATTGCTACAAGCGCTCCGGTGGTGACTGGGGCAAGTCGTTCAGCTGCTACTACTCGGGCAACTTCGAGACCGGCTTCCGTCACGGGTACGTGCAGAAGATCTACGACTCGATCCGCCGCGGTCAGCAGGTCGCAAGCAACGGCGTCGCGCCGATTGACGTGGTCAGCCGCGGCGAGCGTCGGGTGGTCAGGGTCGAACATCATCCGCAGACGGCCTCGCCGGCCCAGGCACGCATCGTCGCCCAGGCCAGTGCGCCGGTGTACGTGCCGTCCAATGACCCGGCCCGCGCCTACACCGTTTACCCATCCACCGGTGCGATGGCCCGCGGCAGCCTGCTGAATATCGCCGACCAGGCGGTATCGCGCGTGGTGCTGGGCTCGGTCGATCGAATGATGCAGCCACAGGCACAGCGTGGAAACGACATGCCGCAGCAGGCTCCGCAGCCGTATCAGCAGCCTGGTGCGGCGCAGGGCGGGGCAGCCATGCCGCAACAGCTTCCCGGGATGGCTGCCGGCGCGAACGCGCCGGTGATGCTGCGCCCGTGGAATGAGCGTAACGCGCCGGCAGCGGACACCCAGAATTTCTACAACGCACCGGCGCCCCGTGCGCCGGTGCAGCAGATTCCCGCAGGGGATGCGGCCTTCGTGTTCTGACGAAGTCGTGGTGCGACCGGTCCCCCGGCTGGTCGATTCAGTTGTGTTAGTCCATCAACAAGGAAATCAATCCATGAAGCGATTCAATCTCGACCTCGTCCAGGCCCAGCGCACGCTGAAGACCATGCTGATGGCCGTCGCATTCGCCGGTGCTGTGTTCGCTCCGCAGGCCCTGGCCGGCACTGACTTCGGTGGTACCGATGGCAAGGTCTGCGGCTTCTTCTCCAACATCAACGGTCTGCTGAACATGGCCTCGATCGCCGTGGTCACGATCGCCGTGATCTTCGCCGGTTACCAGATTGCGTTTGCCCACAAGCGCATCGGTGACGTGGCCCCGATCCTCATCGGCGGTGTGCTGATCGGCGCGGCAGGCCAGATCGCGCGCATGCTGCTCGGCAAGGAGGCTGGCAGCTGCGAAAAGGTCGGTGGTGGCGACGGCGCTGGCATGGCGTTTGAAATGATCAAGCACGCCGTCCAGTACTACAGTGCATAAGAACGTCCTGTTCCGGGGATGCACGCGCCCAGCGATGTTCCTGGGCGTTCCCTACCTGCCATTTTTCATGGTGGCGGGTGGGTTGTTGCTGCTGAGCATGTACACGAACTTCTGGTTTCTGCTGACCATCCCGGTGGCCATCTTCATCATGCGGCAGATGGCCAAGCGTGACGAGATGATCTTCCGCCTGCTGGGCCTGCGCCTGATGTTCAAGCTCAAGGTGCGCAACGTGCAGGAGCATGATGGCATGTGGGTGTTCAACCCGAATCACTACCGCAACAAGCCAGCCCCCAGGGATTGAGGGCTGGATCCGGCCAGGCGGGCGTTGAGCGCCCGCCTGGCCAACTCCGCATCTTTGTCGGCAGTACCTTTTGGAAGCAGTCGTATGTTCAACCCAGATACCTCCATCAGCGAATTCATCCCCTTGTCGTCGCACGTGGCTCCGAATGTGGTGAAGACCACGGGCGGCGACTACCTGTTGACGTGGCACCTGGAAGGGCTGCCGTTCGTGGGGCGCGAAGAATGGGAGCTTGAGCATCGGCACAACACCTTCAACCGGTTGCTGCAGACGCTGCGCGCGCCGGATTTCGTCAACGTTGCCTTCTGGGTGCATGACATCCGGCGCCGTCGCACCCTGAAGGGAAAGAGCTACTACAAGCAGCGCTTCAACCAGGATGTGTCCGACCAGTACATGGGCATGCTGTCCTCCCAGCGCATCATGCAGAACGAGCTGTACCTGACGATGATCTATCGTCCGGTGGTGGCGGGAAAGCGCTTCGTGGAGAAGTCCGCGAACGTGGACAAGCTGCGCGCCGAGCAGGAGCAGGCCGTCGAGAAGCTGATGGAGCTCGCCGGCAACGTCGAAGCTGTGATCCGCGACTACGCGCCTTACCGGCTCGGTATGTACGAAGCCAAGAACGGCGTGGTGTTTTCCGAAACGCTTGAGCTGTTCGGCTACCTGATCAACCGCATCGATGAGCCGGTACCGGTGCTGTCGGCGCCTGTGAAAGACTATCTTCCGGTCAGCCGTCATATGTTCTCGGCCAAGACCGGCGATTTCGTGATCAATACGCCCAATGGCGTCAACCATTTCGGCGCGATCCTGAATATCAAGGAATATGCCGAGGGCACCTATCCGGGCATCCTCAATGGTCTGAAGTATCTGGACTACGAGTACGTCATCACCCATTCGTTCAGCCCGATGGGACGCCAGGACGCATTGAAGGTGCTGGACCGGACCAAGGGCATGATGATCTCCTCGGGCGACAAGGCGGTCAGTCAGATCGTCGAACTCGACCAGGCGATGGATCATCTGTCGTCAGGCAACTTCGTGCTGGGCGAATACCACTTCATCATCGCGGTGTATGGCGACAGCCAGGCGAAGCTGTCGCAGAACGTGGCCTCGACCCGTGCCGAGCTGTCCAACGCCGGTTTCGTGTCGACCAAGGAGGATCTGGCAGTCACCTCGTCGTTCTATTCGCAGCTGCCGGCCAACTGGCGCTTCCGCACGCGGCTGGCCAACGTCAGCTCGCTGAATTTCCTCGGCCTGTCGCCGCTGCACAACTTCGCCACCGGCAAGCAGCACAACAACCCGTGGGGCGACTGCGTGACCACGCTGCAGACCACCAACGGTCAGCCGTATTACTTCAATTTCCATGCCACCCATCCATCCGAGAATTCGCTGGGTGAGAAGGCGATCGCCAACACCATGGTGATCGGCAAGTCCGGTACCGGCAAGACCGCGCTGATCAACTTCCTGCTCAGCCAGGTTCAGAAGTACGAGCCGTCACCGACCATCTTCTTCTTCGACAAGGACCGTGGTGCGGAGATATTCGTGCGTGCCTGCGGTGGCAATTATCTGGCCCTGGAGAACGGTGCGCCGACTGGCTTCAACCCGTTCCAGTGCGAGAACAACGAAGCGAACGTGCAGTTCCTGGCCGACCTGATCAAGGTGCTGGCCGGCAAGCGCGAGTACAGCGCCCGCGAGGAAGAGGACATCTACCGTGCGGTGGAGAGCATGCTCGATACGCCGATGCATCTGCGCAGCATGACCAACTTCCAGAAGAGCCTGCCCAACATGGGCGACGACGGCCTCTATGCGCGCATGCGCCGTTGGACTTCGGGCAATTCGCTGGGTTGGGTCTTCGACAATCCGATCGATACGGTGGATCTGAGCAAGGCCAACATCATCGGCTTCGACTACACCGACATCATCGACAATCCCGAAGTGCGCGTGCCGGTCATCAATTACCTGCTGCACCGCCTGGAATCGCTGATCGACGGTCGACCGCTGATCTATGTGATGGACGAATTCTGGAAGATCCTGGACGGCGAGGGTGGCCTGAAGGAGTTCGCGAAGAACAAGCAGAAGACCATCCGTAAGCAGAACGGCCTGGGCATCTTCGCCACGCAGAGCCCGGAAGACGCGCTGAAGAGTGATATCTCCGCTGCCCTGATCGAGCAGACCGCCACGCTCATCCTGCTGCCGAACCCGAACGCCAGCAAGAGCGACTACATGGATGGCCTGAAGTTGACCGAGGCGGAGTTCAAGGTGGTCACGGCACTGGACGAGCGCTCGCGCTGCTTCCTGGTCAAGCAGGGCCATGCTTCCAGTGTCTGCCAGCTCAACCTGCGTGGCATGGACGACATCCTGTCGGTGATCTCGGCCTCGACCGACAACATCGACATCATGCATCGGGTGCTGCAGACGGCTGCAGTCCGCAATCGGATCACCGTGGACGAACTCACGCCGGAACAGTGGCTGGAGGACTTCTACAAGAACCGAAAGGGCTCTGGTAAAGCCAAGGCCTCTGCCGAAACCGATGCGGCTTGAAAGCCCTGGATCAGACAGCGCCGAATGAAATCCATTCCCCTGGAGAAGAACATGAGCATGACATCCCGAAATCACAAGCGCCACCGCGGTCTGCGTCAGAAGCGCCTGGCAGCCATCCTGCTGGGGAGCATGGTCATGTTCTCCACCACGTCGGTTTCGGCCGGTGGTTACCCTGTCTTCGACCTCAGTAATCTCATGCAGGCACTGAAGGACTTTGCCCAAGGGAAGGCGCAAATGAAGGCTGACGGGCTGGAGTACGCGGCTCAGGTAACTCGGTGGAGAAGGACGTTCCAGGAGTACCAAAATGCGCTTGTCCAGATCCAGGGCATGATCAACAACTTCGGCTTGCCGCCAGGCGCCACATTGGAGCGGGTTCCAGACGACTATATGGTCGCCGACCTCTGCCGTACGTCGGCGGGCTTCAGCGCTGGCAGCCTGCTGAAGAAGTTTGTGCTGGATACCTCCGGTGATCTCTACGCGCAGCAGCAGCAGCTGTGCGTCAACATCCAGATGATGGAAAACCGGAAGCGCAACGAGACGGTGGATTTCATCGAGAAGACCATTCCCAGCATCAACGCGTCGTTGTCTGAGATCATGGGCTGGCGAGGCGGCGCCGATGGCAATCTTGCGGGAACTCTTTCGGCCGTGAACAGTGACTCCCTGCGTACGGCAAACGATATTTCCAAGCTGCAGCAGGAGTGGGAGGCGCGCATGCGGTCCTACGACGCCTATCAGGAGTCAATGATGGCCAATCAGCGCGTGCTGGCGCGCGTGGCATTGAAGGGCAAGCCGGGCGTCATCTCGCAGCTGGTCAAGACGGCCGCATTGGAACGCGCTTTGCACGTCGACTGACGCCGCTTGGGGCAGGTGCATAGGCACCCGCTCCACGAGGTTGTCCGGTAGGGATACATCAAGGGATTGCGGAAATGATCAGGTCGATTGCCAATTTTGATTTCAATGGCGGATTCCAGGATTTGATGGGGCACGTTGCACGTGTCCAATCGATCGGGGATTTCGTGTTCTTCAAGTTCATCTTCGACTTCCTGCGAAGCAAGATAAACAAGTTCGGCATCGACATGATGGGGGAAATGATGCAGTGGGTCGGCGGCATCGCCCTCACGCTCATGACCCTGTGGGTGCTGGTGCAGGGCTTCCGCATCGTGACCGGCCGCAGCCGGGACTCAATGATGGTGCTGGTGACCAATATGGCGCGTGCGGCGTTGATCGTCAGCGCGGCCACCACGATGGGCGCTTTCGGCACCAACCTTCAGAGCTTCCTCACCCACGACGTCAAGGCAGAAATCACGAAGGTCGTGACAGGCTCGAACGAGTCACCCGAAGCTCAGATCGACAAGAGCCTGGCATGGATGCAGGTGGCACTTTCCAGTATCGACGCCATCCAGATCATGAATGACGGGGAGCTGCTGGAGGACAAGAAGCGGGCACTGTTCTTCATCGGCATGGGCACCGCAGGTCCAGCCATCACCGCTGGTGCGATGCTGATGCTGTATGAAATCGCCATGGCGCTGTTCATCGGCTTTGGCCCCCTGTTCATCCTCTGCCTGTTGTTCGACCAGACCAAGCAGTTGTTCCAACGTTGGCTGTTCTACGGCATTGGCACGATGTTCTCCATGGCCGTACTTGCAGCGATGGTTTCCATCGCACTGGACATGGTGGTACGTGTGGCGGCCACTTTCTGGACCACAGCGCTGGTGCAGGAATTCATCCTCAAGGAAAGCATGTCCGACGGCATGACCAGCCAGGCAATGCAGCAGGGAGGCATGGGCCTGATCCTCACCGCGTTGATCCTGACTACACCCCCAATGGCAGCGATGTTCTTCCAGGGTACCCTGGGCACCTTCATGGCATATTCGCAGATAGGCGGTGGTGCAAGTGCCTCGCCGAGTGCCGATGGTCGTCCGCCGGGCATGTCGGCTCCGCCGCCGGCGGCTCCGGAGTCGTCTTCTGGCTCAAACTCCCATGGTCAGCAGTCGGCGATGGGGAAGATGTTTGATGGAACCGGAGGCCCGGGTTCAGCGGTTCCCGGTCAGCGTGGTGCGGCAAATCCGAGTCATGGAAACTAGAGATTCAGTTGATGAACGTAAGCGCCTCTCTAAAGCATCTGTGCTTGTCCCTGATCCTACTGGGCTCTGTGCACGTCAGTTCGGCGTTCGCTGAAGGGCGCTGCCCTCCGGGTCAGTACCCGATTGGCGACCAAGGCGTTGGTGGCTGCGCACCCATACCCGGCGCGGCTAAGAGCGCCCCGCAGGAGAATCCCGGGTACTGGGTCAAGACATGGGGTGCTGTCGCCAGCTCGCCTGGAGGAGATGCAGGTTCGGCCACTGGGCATCAGGCCAAGGCTTCGGCAGAGCGCCAAGCGGTCGAGCGATGCCGGCAGGGCGGAGCTACCGACTGCACAGTCGTTTTTACCTACTACAACCAGTGCTATGCGGTTGTCCGGGCTGCACGACCGGACAATGGCATGAGATTCAACACCGGGGCGACGAAAGAACAGGCGCAGGAGCGGGCAATCAAGGACTGCAAGGATTTGGGAAGTCAGGCTTGCTCCGTTTTCCATTCTGACTGTACCAAGCCGTTCTTCCAGCAAGACTGATCGGTTGTGACATCACACGGAGATTCAAGGCAATGGCCGACTTCAAATCTCTGCGTGGTGATTCAGCTTTCGTGATTTCTGCTCTGCTGTTCGCTGCATTACTTGTTGCCAGCAACGCCAGTGCCGATGGCCGATGCCCGTCCGGCCAGTACCCCATCGGCGATCAAGGGGTTGGTGGGTGCGCCCCGATTCCTGGGGCAGGGGTAACTGCCCGCGAACCCGGGCCCGCGGGTCAGTGGCATAAGACGTGGGGGGCAATTGCGTCGTCCGACGCGACCGCAGATGCCGGTGTTGCGACGGGCCGGCCGAGCAAGGAGAACGCGGAGCAGTTTGCTCTGGCAGACTACGGTAGGCGCGGTGCTTCCGATTGCCGAGTCATCTACACGTATAGAAACCAGTGCGTTGCATGGTAGGTTCCCAATAGCCAGGGCGGGGCTTCCCGCGCCGGTTTTGCCAGCGCCAAGGACTCCGCCGAAGCGCGGAAGTTTGCCCAGCAGTCGTGCGTCGACACCGATGGAAAGGCGTGTCAGGTTGCATACGAGGACTGTACGAAGCCGGTCTATGAGTCATTCTGGCCCGTTGATCGGATTGTCGGACTGGTAGTCAGCGCAACTCGCGATGGCGGCGGAAAGCTTCATGTGTTTGGGCGCAGCTCCGTTTGTTCTCTTGGCTCCAGCATCGACAGTGGGCAACGATCGTCCGCTCAGGTCATCCCACCCCTCACAATGGGCAGCAAAGGAATGGGTCTCCCCATGAAACGAATCCACCTCGCTTTTCTCCCGTGCCTGCTGATTGCAGGCCTGCTGCCGTTCACCGCGCTTGCCGAAGGCAATTGCCCGCAGGGCATGTATCCCATCGGTGGCCAGGGTGTACAGGGCTGTGCGCCCATTCCGGTGAGCAGCTCAGGCTCCCCGTACAACAATCGCCCCAACTGGGCGCAGACCGTGCGTGGCGTGGCGATGGATGCCCGCGGCGACACCTTCATCAGCAACTCGATGCGCTCGCGGGGCAAGGCCAAGCGTGCATCCATGAAGGAGTGCAAGGAGTTCGGGAAAGGCGAATGTACGTTGGCGACCCTGTTCCAGGCGCAATGCGTGGCGGTCGCCCACGCGGGCCTGGGCACTGAAACCACCAGCGTCGCCACCGCCATGTCCGAACAGGGAGCGGTCATTGTCGCGATGCAGCAATGCAACGCGAAGGCGGCATGGAAGCAGCTGCCGCAGGGACAATGCGGGATCGCCAGAACGGCCTGCACGGCGGATCTGTTCATCAGGTAAGGCGCCATTCACGCTAAGCCCCGTTTTCTGTGATCAATTCCGCTTTTCGATTTCCTCGCACTTCGACGCGGCAGAACGCCTCGCGGTAAGCTCCCCACGCGTCATGAAAATGACGCGCCAGTGCCGCCGAATGCAGGGGTTCTTCCGTCCAATGAGGACGCTGTCAGCCCCTGCGTCGGGTGACGCTCGCCATCATCGCGGTCTTGCCGTACGCAAGGCTATGATTCCTGTCCGCGCAGGCGCGGATAAGCCGGAACGCGTTCCGGCTGGGCAGGGAGGCGGGTATCGGCATGACCACATTGAAGGAGTGGGAGGGGATGGAAGACAGGGTTGGCGCACACATGGACGATGCCCTGGCATTTGTTCCGTCCGGTGCGAACCTGCTGGAAGCCGTAAGAGGCGAACTCAACGGCGATGGCATCGAGTATCAGCTGCTGGTCATCGACCAGCCGACGCCGGAAGGGCTGGTGCCCGGCCAGCACGGGCCAAACCGGGTGCTGCTGTTGCTGCGCGGTGATGGGCGCGGGCGCTGGCAGCTGGCCGCGCGCAACGACAAGCTGGTGCCGTGTTCCACCCGAGGTGGCCTGGCCGGCGACCCTTTTGCGTATGCAATGGTCGAGAAGGGCACCTTCAGCGTGATCACCAACGGCGGTAGCCGCGAGCGCTGGAGCAGCACCTACCGGTTCCGCTATGCGCCCGCGGACAAGGCCTGCTGGGTTGACGGGGTGAGACGCAAGGTCGTGGATATCGAGACCGAAGCGACCAACATCCGGGATTACTCGGCGGCGGAGCTGGGCAGGGTGAGGTTCGAGGACTTCGACCCATCCAGTGTTGCCGAGGTGTCGCTTCCATGAGCCAAGCTCCAACCGGCGGAAGGGAATCCGCGCTGATGAAGATTCAGGAGTTGCACTGTGTCGACCGATAGAGAGTCGCAGCTGCTGCGACAGGCGACCAAAGCCGGCATCGACTCCCCGCTTGAACTGGCCAATTTCATGGCCCAGGCAGGGCACGAGTCGCGCGGCTTGAGCCGGCTCAACGAGAGCTTCAACTTCACCCGGGGAATCTCGCAGATCCCGGTGGAGGCTGCGTGGCGCAATGGCAACGCCGCGTTGGAGAGCGCCCGCCAGGAAGCGCTGCGTGGTCGCCCGGAAAACCTGGCTGAGTTGATGTACGGCGGGCGCATGGGCAACGACGCGCCTGGTGACGCGCTGAAGTACCACGGCCGCGGCTATCTGCCATTGGTCGGCAAGGAGAATTACGAGCGTGCCGGCAAGGCGCTGGATCTGGACCTGGTGAATCACCCGGAGCTGGCAGCGCAGCCCGAGCACGCAGGCCGTATTGCCGTATGGCAGTGGCAGACACGGGTGCCGGAGGGGGCGCGCCACGATGTGCGCGAAGCAACTTATGCGCTCAACGGCGCGCTCAATGGCATCGAGGCGCGCCGGCAACGATTTGAGGTCTGGCAGCAGAAGTTGACGCCGGACGTGATGGCGCGACTGGATCGCGGCGAAGTCGGTGCGCCGGCGCAGACCGTTGCACGCGACATGTCGCATGCCGGTGAGCCCGGCAACGCATTGTTCGAGGATGCGCGCCAGCACCTGCGGCAGATGGGGCCGCAAAGTGGACTGCGCAGTGCACAGGAGCTCGACAATACCGCTGGCGCATTGGCGCTGGGGGCGCAGAAGGCCGGCCTGTCGCGCATCGATCATCTGCTGGCGGGCAACGACGGCCGTACGCTGTTTGCAGTGCAGGGCGCGCTGGGTGATCCGGCCATGCTGCGTGCGTCTGTTGACCGGGAGCAGGCCTCCCAGCAGCCACTGGCGCAGAGCAGCCAGCAGTTGGCGGCCAGCGTTGCGCAGCAGGATCCGACGGCCGCGCTCGCCCGCGAGCAGGAGCAGCGTTCCCGATCCCTGTAGCACTTGGTGCCGGCGGGCAGGGTGCCCGCTGGCGCTTTACGTACGACGCGTGGCGCCCTGTGGCGCCGACATGGAAACCCACCCGTAAGGACACCACATGCGAATCGTTCCCTTGAATGCCCTGCAGGCCGCCGCCCACTGCAATGCATCCGCGCGCCGCCTGCCGCCGCTCTGGCTGCTGTCACTTGGACTTGCCGCAGCCTCGGCACAGGCTCAGGAGACAGCGCCGCCCGTCGCGGAAACGCCCGCCGCGGCACAGGCGATCGCTGATGCGCCCGCAGGAACGGCACCGCCTGCTACCGCCGAGCCAACCGTTCCGGCGGTAGCACCCGCACCGCCCGCATTGGCCATCGTGCCATTGCCGCCCGAACGGGCGGCCGAGCGGGCGCTCGGTGCGCGCTGCCCGGTGGATCTGGCCGGGCGACTGGCGACCCAGGGCGACCTGCTGACCGGCGCCTGCCAGGGCACCATGCCGGCGCATCTGGCCGCTCTGCTGGTTGCGCTGCCCGAGCAGGACATCCACCTGCCGCGCAACTGGCGCGAGCGAGAGGTACAGCAGAAGGCCTGGTTCAAGGCGGTGCCTGGGTACGGCCAGCGCCCGGACTTCATCGTGCGGATGGGCGACGTCTGGGTGCGCTCGCTGGAAGGGCGCGACGCCGACAGCACGTTCTACCTGGTGTCCGCGCCGTTCACCTGCAGCGACCAGGTCGCCAACCGCGATGGCTACAGCGCGGAGCCGGTACGTGTGCCAGCGGGTAGCTGCCGCGAGGCCTATGTGGGCCAGCGTGTGTACCAGGTGCGTGGCGATGCGCCGCCGAGGGATGTTACCGCCGAAGCGATGCCGGCCATGCCACAGGTGACCGAGGCGGATCGCGCACGCCAGCTGGCGCGTGAGGGCAGGATCACGCTGGATCACAGCAAGCTGCAGTTCGGGCCGGCCATGCGTTGGTTCGTGCAGTATCCGGAGACGGTGCCGAAGGGTGGGGCGCGTGCGTTCAGTGACTGGAACCGCGAGCATCTCGCCTTCGTGGTCTGGACCGGCGATCGCTTCGAGTTGCGCGACAAGGTCCCGCGCAGCCAGTGGCCGTGTGATCCGGTCGCGCCGGGCGATCGCGCCTGCGGCGGCTTCCCGGATTCCGGGCCGGATCTGTTCGTGACCGCCAGTGCATCTGCGCCGGTCGCGGCCACCAGCCCCTGAGTCACGGTGCTGAGGCGGGAGCCGGAATGACCGGCTCCCGCGCTGTCCATCAGGCCTGCAGGCTGCGGGTCTGATGCTGCTGCTGTTCCAGCTGTTGGTCGCGCTCCAGCGCAAGGCGCTGGCCTGCAGCCTGCTGGTCGATGCGCTGGCTGCTCTGTTCCAGCGGCGTGTTCATCGCCACTGCCGTATCCACCGACACGCGAAGGTGGGCGGGGTCACCGCCTTGGCCCTGCACGGCGAAGCTGCGCGAGGCATCGGCGTTCATCACCACTTCGTCGATGCGCTTGCCGCCTGCAGCGTGCATCTCCGCCGCCAGGCTGCCCGCCAGCTGCGTACTCATCACGTCCGGCACGCGGCCAACGCGCACGTCATGTGCGTGCACGCCGCGGATCGCGTCGTTGAACAGCGGGTTGCCCAGATGGTTGGCATCGTCCATGCGCAGCATGCTGGTGTGATGGCCATTCTTCTCCGCTTCGCGGCGTGCCGGTTCACCGGGCTGCAGCGGGCCGCGGATGTGGTCGTACAGATCGATGGCGCCGCCCGGGATGCCGCGTGCAGCGCGGGTGACGCCGCGACGCAGTGACTCGACGTCGTCGCGATACTCCTCGATCATCTTGGCGTTGTCTTTCGCCAGCTTCTGCGTTTCCGGGTGCTTCAGCACCGAGCCTTCGTCGAGGAAGTTGCCCAGTTTGTGCGCGCCGAACGAGCTGGTCGCCGCAATGATCGGCCGGTCCGGAATCAGATCACGCAGGGCGTGATTGCTGAAGCCGTTTGCCGCGAGCGTCTTGATCTCGTCGGGCTTGGCATAGATGCGTACCTGGCCGAAATGCGGTGACGCGGCGCTGACCGGATCGGAGGCCATGACGTGGTTGATCATGGTGTTGCCGCCTTCCGGAATGCGGTAGCTGAGGCTGACCGCGCCGTAGGCATTGAATGTCTCGCCCTTGACGTTGAAGTGGTGCGAGGTGATCTGGGCAAGAGCGCCGCCGAGGGAGTGACCGGTGACGGTGACCTGGGGCGCGGGCACACCGTTCAAGCGGGATTGAAGCGCGGCGCCTTCGAGCGTCCTCTGTGTCAAAGCAATCGCGTCAGGCGCCTGCACGTTGGTGCGCGCAACCACCATGCCGCCGTCGGTCAGAATCGCATCGCGAGCGATCTGCTCGGTGCCACGATGCGCAATGACGATCTCTTTGGTGTCTACGCGCTGATAGACGGTGCCCTGATAGCCGTTGAGACGATTGTTGACATGCTCAAGTATCTTGTACTCATGGCCGTTTAACGTGACTTTTTCTTCTTGGCCGGGTTCACGTCGGCCGACGGCCCGATCCTTGTAGGCGTCATTGGATAACGCGGCGTAGTCCTGAGAGGTGATGGTCACGGCGCGACCTCACTTGCGGAGAGGGTGATCGTAAACAGCTTGTCCTGCAGATCAGCGGCGTAGTTGCTGCGATCGGGCTCGCCACTGGCTGGGAAGTTGGGAACGCGATCTGCCTTCGGATAGACCAGATCCGGATAGTAGAGCGTATGGGCGCCACCTTCGGTCAGCGGCTTGGCGTCGACGAAGGTGAGGAAGCGGGTCTCTTCTTCGGCACCCGTCGCCTTCAGCATTGCCCCGGCACCGGTGAACTCCCACTTGCAGACGCCACGACCGTAGTAGTCCTCATCCAGCATGCGGTCCACATATAGCGTGCCGCGGTACTCGCCCTCAGCGACCTTGCGCAGCTCCACCGGTTCCTGGCTGGTGATACGTGCAGCTGTGCCGGTGGCCGGCTCGATGTGGCCGCACTGATCCTCGTTGGTGACGTCGTACTGCGCTACGCCCTTGACCAGTGCGAAATCGCCGGGGGCATCCTTCAGGCGCAGCACCAGCTCATAGGCCTTGCGCGGGGTGGGGTTGAGCTTGGCGAGGCCGCGCCCGCCCTGGGCGACATCGGCTTCAGCAGCGGCACGTTCCTGGTTCATGGCGGTCTCCGGGTTGCAGGCGGTCAATAGAAGCAGAGCAAGGCACGGAATCATCTTGTGGCGCAATGTCGGCCTCCTTGGGGGTAGGGGTTGTTGAACTGGCAGCTCATGGCACGAGCTTCTGCACAGTGGTGGTGGTTGAGAACAGCGCGTCGCGCAGATCTTCGCTGTACCCCGACGGATCTTCCTCGCCACTGGCGCCAAAGTTGGCGACAGTGTCGGCGCGCGGATAGATAAGGTTTGGGTAATAAAGCGTAAGAGGTGAGTCGCTCTCCATGCGCTCCTTGTCGACGAACGTAAGGAATCGCGTATCCGCCTCGCCGGTCGTAGCGCGCAACATCGCACCGACACCCGTCAACGTCCAATGGCAGACGCCACGCCCGTAGTAATCCTCGTCCTGCATGCGGTCGAGGTAGAACGTACCGCGGTATTCGTTCTCGTCGACCTTGTGTAGTTCCACCAACTCCTGGCTGGTGATACGGCTGGCGGTACCGGTCGCCCACAGGACCCGGCCGCAGTCCCTGTGGTTGCTGACGTCGTACTGGGCAACGCCCTCGACCACCGCGAACGGGCCCGGCGCGTCTTTCAGTGTCAGTACCAGCTCGTAGCCCTGCTGCGGTGACGGGTTGAGCTTGGCCAGGCCGCGTCCACCTGCGGCGACGTCACGCTCTGCGTCCGCGTAAGGCGAGCAGGCCGTCAGCGCCATCAAGAGGCCCATCGGTACCAGATGGCGTCCATCGCGTGTCGGCGTGGCTACATCCATGGCGGCATCCTGCATCGTGCGTCCGTGTCCATATATCCTTCCCTGGTGACAGGTTTATCGATTATGGAGTGTTCTGGAAACCTGGCGCCAGCTACGGCAAGGTGTCCGCGACGGAATTTTGACGCATTCAGCGTTCGGCAGCGTCGCCGAATCGATTGCGGCACAGGCGATTCGGGGTCGGCCAGGCGATTGCGCTTCGCGTTCGACATTTCGCCGCCAATTTGTGACAACGGTCGCCAATTCACGCGACTCTCACGCAAGCGAACATTACGCCATGAACTACACCATCCGTGCCGAAGCCATTGATGATCACGCCACCCTCCATGCGCTCACCGAGGCCGCATTCCGGAACGCTGCGCACAGCAGCCGTACCGAGCAGTTCATCGTCGACGCCCTGCGCGCGCGCGGGGAGCTGAGCGTTTCGCTGGTGGCCGAGATGGACGGGAAGGTGATCGGCCATGTGGCGGTGTCGCCGGTGACGATCAGCGATGGCAGCACGGGCTGGTTTGGCCTGGGGCCGATTTCGGTATTGCCCGCCTGGCAGGGGCAGGGCATCGGTGCGGCCCTGATGCATGCCGCACTTGAAGCACTGCGTCAGCAGGGCGCACATGGCTGTGTATTGCTGGGCGAGCCGGCCTATTACGGTCGCTTCGGCTTCTGTGCCGAGCCGGGCCTGGTGCTGCCGGGTGTGCCGCCGGAGTACTTCCAGGCACTTTGCCTGCAGCCTCCGTTGGCACAGGGCGAAGTGCAGTACTCACCGGCCTTCGAGGCGACGGCCTGATCCGGGCCTGGCACGTTTCTGCTCAGGGCGCGCGCCAGACGGTCGGTTCGGGTTGCGGCTTCGGAATGCGGTAACCGCCGATGTGTTCAAGCAGTTCATTGGTACGGCGCTGCTCGACCAGTACTTCACGCAGCAGGTTGCGCACGGCGAAGATGGCGAACGGCACCAGGATCCAGACCAGGCTGATGCCCAGCGCAAACAGGGTCAACAGGGCTTTTGCACCATCCATGCGGCATTCCTTGGTCGAAAGCAGCCACGCTAGCACGTGGCTGCTGCCGACGGATGTCAGCCGTTGTGCCGAAGGTGGATCAGCGGATACGGACGGCCTTGCGAATCCAGCGGTGAACGTCCGGTTTCGACGAAGCCCATGCGCAGGTAGAAGCCGACGGCCTGTGCGTTCTGTTCGTTGACGTCAGTACTCAGCTGCGGATGCTGGGTCAGAGCGTGCTGCAGCAGTTGCCGGCCGATGCCGGTGCCACGTACGTCCGGATCGATGAACAGCGCTTCCATGTGCGTGCCATCGATCAGCATGAAGCCCAGCGGCCGATCCTGCGCATCGACAGCAACGGTCATCGGCGCCTGCGGCAGGAAACCGGCGACTTCGGCATCGATGGCCTGGCGGTCTTCTGCACTGAGGAAGTCGTGGGTGGCGTCGACGGCGCGGCGCCAGAGGTCGACAAGAGCGGCGCCGTCGTCGGCGCGGGAGGGGCGGAGGGTGGTCATGGGTTCGCCAAGGTGCTTGCAAAGAGTGCGTAGTATGGCGCGTCCCGATCCAGCGCGCAGATGTGGATTCATCCGGCGTTGCGATGGCGGATGAAGGGGCTGTAGGTAGTGGCCTCCGCGCGCAGCACAACGCCGTCCTCGAAATCGCTGCTGTCGTTGAAGGGCACGGTGGGCCACTGCGGCCATTGCGCCAGGCGTTCGCGGTAGTGGTGGGTTGCTGCAGCCAGTGCCTCGTCGTGGGCCTGCATGCGCTCCGGTGCCAGCCCGGAACGCACGCCGTGCACCACGTGCGGTTCCATCACGTCGAAGCCGACGTAGCGCAGGCTGTACATCAAGGGCCACAGCAGCAACCGGGTATCTCCCTCGCGGCCGTCGACTGCGCAGGCCCGTGCCGATGAGCCGGTGGTGACGCTCAGCAACGCACGCTTGCCGCGCATCGCTCCGTGCTCGTGACGCAGGCGGCTGTTGTACATCGGCCCGTACACCAGTACGCGATCCAGCCAGCCCTTCAGGATGGCCGGCGCCGCGAACCACCACAGCGGGAACTGCAGGATCAGCAGGTCTGCGGCCCGCAGCAGTTTCAGGTGACGTTGCACATCGACGGGCAGCTGGCCCTGCTCGGCGCTGTGCCGCTGTTCGCGTTGGGCGTCGAAGTGGCCGGGATGCAGGCGATGCGGATGGTGGTCAGCCGCTTCCAGCGGATCGAAGCCCTCCACATACAGGTCGACCACGTCCACCTGCAGCGCGTCATGCCGCAGTTGCTCGGCGGCCTGAGCGGCCAGATGTGCATTGAAGGAGCGGGGCTCGGGGTGGGCAAGCAGGATCAGGGCACGCATGGGGCGAGGTGTTCGAGGAGTGTGCGACCATCCTCGCGGTGCCGGCATGCGCCGGCAATTACGCACCTTGAGGTAACCATGGCCTTTCCCGGGGATGTCTATGCCGCCGACTGTTCGGCACGCGATGCGCTTGCGCTGATTTCAGGCAAGTGGGTGATGCTGCTGCTGCCGGCATTGGCGCAGGGCCCGCTTCGCAACGGCGCGTTGCTGCGGAAGATCGAAGGCATCTCGCAGAAGGTGCTGACCCAGACCCTGCGCCAGCTGGAGCGCAATGGGCTGGTCGAGCGGTGTGACCGGGGCAGCAAACCACTGCATGTGGAGTACCGCCTGACCGAGGTCGCGCGCGGCCTGGTCGAGACGCTGTCCGCCCTGGATCGCTGGGCCGAGCACAACTTCCCGGCGCTCGATGCGGCCCGCGAGCGCTTCGACGCGCGCTAGCGGCGCCTGCACGGCCCCGGGCGTACAATGCCCCGGCGGCCATCCTGGCCCAGTTGAAAAGCGAGAACCGCCATGACCGATGTCCTGGGTGTACCGGTGCACGACGCCGATGAACACTGGATGCGCCATGCACTGGCCCTGGCCGAGCGCGCGCAGCGTGAGTTCGACGAGATTCCGGTCGGGGCGGTGCTGGTGGGCGCCGACGGCCAGCTGCTGGGCGAGGGCTGGAACCTCAACATCGCCTCGCACGACCCCAGCGCGCATGCCGAGATCGTGGCCATGCGGGCCGGTGGAAAGCTGCTCGCCAACCATCGCCTGCTTGGCAGCACGCTGTACGTGACCTTGGAGCCGTGCGCGATGTGCGCGATGGCGATCGTGCATGCGCGCGTTTCGCGCCTGGTCTACGGCGCCAGCGACCCCAAGACCGGTGCGTGCGGCAGCGTGTTCGACCTGCTCGGCGATGCCCGCCACAACCACCGGGTCGAGATCCACGGCGGGGTGCTGGCCAAGGAAGCCAGTACGCGCCTGACCAATTATTTCCGCGCCAAGCGTGGCAAGCCGCCGCTGCTGCTGGAAGACCACGTCGGCGAGGGCTGAGGGGCGAACGGGTATGATGGGCGCCTCTTTCCTTCACCGGTAGGCCGCGCGCCTGCCCAGCAACGAGGCGACACAATGGCGGACACCGGCGCGGCCAACGAACGACTGATCTGGATCGACCTGGAAATGACCGGGTTGGACACCGACAACGATTCGATCATCGAGATCGCCACCGTGGTCACCGACGCCCAGCTGAACGTACTGGCCGAAGGTCCGGAATTCGCCATCCATCATCCGCTGGAAACGCTGGAGGCGATGGACGAGTGGAACCGCAACCAGCATCGTCGTTCGGGCCTGTGGCAGCGCGTGGTGGACAGCACCACCACCCTCGGCCAGGCCGAGGCGCAGACGGTAAACTTCCTGGCGCAGTGGATCCCGGCCGGCCTTTCGCCGATGTGCGGCAACTCGATCTGCCAGGATCGCCGCTTCCTGCACCGCCAGATGCCGCGCCTGGAGAAGTACTTCCATTACCGCAACCTGGACGTGTCCACGGTGAAGGAGCTGGCCAAGCGCTGGGCGCCGAGCGTGGCCGCCGGCGTCGGCAAGAACAGCAACCACACCGCGCTGAGCGACGTGCACGACTCGATCGCCGAGCTGCGCCATTACCGCCAGTTCATGGGCGCGCTGTCGGGCTTGCCCACGGCCTGAACAACAACGCCGGGCAAGGCCCGGCGCGACCGGGTGACACGCGAACTGGTAGTGCCGGCCGCTGGCCGGCAAGGCGTCGGGGCCGAACCCCTTTCCCGCGGCAAGGGCTCTGACCCCTCTGTCGTGCCTCGCGACGAACCGTTCAACTCCCCGGCGCTAAGATCGGCGCCATGAACGAGCCCATCCTGCTCCCCCGCGATATTGCCCACGACGCCCGCGACTGGTCCGACCTGCAGCGGGCGGTGGCCCTGCTGGAAGCGCCAACCCTCACCGCGCGCATGGCCAACCTGGTCGGCACGCCGCTGGAGTTCGCGGTGAAGGCGCTGCCCAGCTCGGTCTCCAACCGCATCCACGGTGCGGTGCAGGCGGCGTTGACCAAGTCGGCGCAGGCGGCGCTGTGGAGCATGGACAACACACCCGGCAAGGGGGCGTCCACCCGCTGGCACAAGCTGGCGGCAGCCACCTCGGGGGCGGTCGGCGGGGCCTTCGGCTTTGCCGCCTTGTTTATCGAACTGCCGGTGTCGACCACCATCATGATGCGCGCCGTGGCCGACGTGGCCCGCAGCGAGGGCTTCGACCTGTCCGAGTTCAGCACCCGGCAGGCGTGCCTGGAGGTGTTCGCGCTCGGTGGCAACTCGCCGCGCGACGACGCCAGCGAGACCGGCTACTACCTGGCCCGCGGCTTCACCACCGACGTGATGCGGCATCTTTCGGCCGAACTGGCTGGGCGTGTGGTGACCGGCCGCGACCTGACCCTGGGCGTGGCACCGAAAGAAGCTGGAAAGCTGCTGGCGAAGATGGTGGAAAAGGTGGCGGCGCGCTTCGGCGTGGTGGTCACTGAGAAATTCGCCGCACAGGCGGTGCCGATCGTCGGTGCTGCCGCCGGTGCAACACTGAATACCATGTTCACCGACTACTACCAGGACATGGCGCGCGGCCACTTCATCGTGCGCCGGCTGGAGCGCAAGTACGGGGAAGACGTGGTGCGCGCCTGCTATGACCGCGTGGCGCATGGTGCGGTAAAGATCGAGCCAAGGCTGGAGTAGAAGAGCCACGCTATGCGTGGATGAGCCCTCGTGGCGGGGATCCTTGCCTCGAGGGAACAATTGTTTTGCCAGTGCATGCCTGTTGCCTGGCAGCCGGCATCCCCATCCTTTGCAGCACTCCCCCCGCAAGAGATTGCCGCCATGATGTTCACCCCCCACCGCCTGGGCGCGTTGACGCTGCCCAATCGCATCGTGATGCCGCCGATGACCCGCTCGCGCGCCGCCGATGGCAACGTCGCCACCGCAGAAATGGCCGCCTACTATGCGCAACGCGCCAGCGCCGGCCTGATCGTCAGCGAAGGTACCCAGATCAGCCAGCAGGGCCAGGGCTATGCCTGGACCCCGGGTATCCACAGTGCCGAGCAGGTGCAGGGCTGGCGGCAGGTGACCGATGCGGTGCACGCCGCCGGTGGCCGCATCTACGCCCAGCTGTGGCACGTCGGCCGTGTCTCGCATGTGGCCCTGCAGCCCGATGGCGCGGCGCCGGTGTCTTCCTCGGCATTGCTCGCCGAAGGCGTGAAAGTGTTCGTCGACCCGACTGGGGCGGGTCCCGAAGCCGGTGTGGGCGAGATGATCCAGCACTCGATGCCGCGCGCGCTGCGCGAGGACGAGATTCCCGGCATCGTCGCCGATTACGCGCAGGCTGCGCGCAATGCGCTGGCCGCGGGATTTGATGGTGTGGAACTGCACGGCGCCAACGGCTACCTGATCAACCAGTTCATCGATTCGCAGGCCAACCAGCGCACCGATGCCTACGGCGGTTCACTGCAGAATCGCCTGCGCTTCCTGCGCGAGGTGGTGCAGGCGGTGGTCGAGGTTGCCGGTGGCGAGCGTGTGGGCGTGCGCCTGGCGCCGCTGACCACGCTGCAGGGGGCGGTGGACGATACGCCGCAGGCGACCTATCTGGCTGCCGCACACCTGCTCGGTGAGATGGGGGTGGGCTACCTGCACATTGCCGAGGCCGACTGGGACGATGCACCGCCGATGCCGGTGGCGTTCAAGCAGGCGCTGCGCATGGTCTACCCGGGCACGCTGATCTACGCCGGCAAGTACACCGCCGAGCGCGCCGAGCAGGCACTGGCCGAAGGCTGGGCTGACCTGATCGGCTTCGGCCGGCCGTTCATCGCCAACCCGGATCTGCCCGAGCGCCTGCGTACGGGTGCGACGCTGAATCCGCCGGATCGCGCCACGTTCTTTGGCGGTGGTGCGGAGGGTTTCACTGATTACCCGGCGCTGGAAGAGAGCGTCGCTGCCTGATTCTGGAGGCTGCCGGCCAGCGGCCGGCACTACCAGTGGGCGAGGGGTAGTGCCGGCCGCTGGCCGGCATTTCAGTCAGGCGGCGAGGGGGGTAGTGCCGGCCGCTGGCCGGCATTTCAGTCAGGCGGCGAGGGGGGTAGTGCCGGCCGCTGGCCGGCATTTCAGTCAGGCGGCGAGGG